>BBEG01000087.1 GCA_001312645.1 Rhodococcus sp. JCM 9791 | reverse complement strand
CGACGTCGAGGCGCCCGCGCAGGAATGCACCGGGCCTGCCGTTTTGTACCCGCGCGCCGGGCACGATCACCACGGGAGCCGGTGGTGCGTCGGCGAGGCTGTACATCCGGCCCTGCGCAGACGAAGCGACCTGCGAGGACACCCACACAAACGCCGACCCGGTCGCGATGCATCCGGTGAGCAGCACTATTCGACGTCTCGACATGGTGCCCACATTACGGAGCGCAACCTGTGGGCACGCGTCCACAATGGTGAGATGGACCCGGTGGCCGCGCTCCGCGAGATCGCGTTCTGGCTCGAGCGTCAGCACGCGTCGACCTATCGTGTGCAGGCGTACCGGAATGCCGCCGACGTGGTCGCGGGCCTCTCCGAAATCGCTCGAGCGAAGCACCGTCGCGCCGACGACTGGACCGAACTCGCCGGGATCGGGCCGAAGACCGCGACCGTGATCCGGCAAGCGTTCGACAGTGTCCCCGACTACCTGCAGAGTGTGCGCGACGAAGCCGAGCCGATCGGTCGCGGCAGTCGCGAACTCCTCGAAGCGCTGAAGGGCGATTTGCACACCCATTCCGACTGGTCCGACGGCGGCAGCCCCATCGACGAGATGCAACGGACCGCCACGACGATGATCGGGCACGAGTACATGGCCTTGACCGACCACTCCCCTCGGTTGACGGTGGCGAACGGGCTGAGCGCCGAACGCCTCCACACGCAGTTGTCCGTCGTAGCGGAGCTCAACGAGAGCGCACAGGGCACCAGGATCCTCACGGGCATCGAGGTCGACATCCTCGACGACGGGTCGCTGGACCAGGACGAAGGGCTCCTCGCAGCCCTCGACATCGTCGTTGCGAGCGTGCACTCGAAGCTGCGCGATGACCGGGCGACGATGACGAAGCGGATGCTGGGGGCCGTCGAGAATCCGAATGTGGATGTCCTCGGGCACTGCACCGGCAGGCTCGTCACCGGCGGTCGCGGGCAGCGACCCGAGTCGACGTTCGACGCGGAGGCAGTGTTCACGGCGTGCCGCGATTACGACACCGCGGTGGAGATCAATTCGCGTCCCGAACGTCGTGATCCACCGTCGCGACTGATCGATCTCGCGCTGGATATCGGGTGCCTGTTCTCGATAGACACCGACGCGCATGCCCCGGGGCAGCTCGACTGGCTCGGGTTCGGATGCGAGCGCGCGGCCGAGCGGGGTGTCGAACCCGACGTGGTGATCAACGCGTGGCCGGTGGATGATCTGTTGACGTGGGCGAGTCGGTAGGGACGAGGAGGCAGGAGTGGGCATGGAACACGTCGATGTGCTGGTCGTCGGTGCCGGACTGTCCGGTATCGGTGCCGGATACCGACTGCAGACGCAGTGCCCGGACCGCACCTACGCGATTCTCGAGGCTCGCGACAGTGTCGGTGGTACGTGGGATCTGTTCCGCTACCCGGGAATTCGATCCGACAGTGATATGTACACGCTCGGGTATCCGTTCCGGCCGTGGCGCGGGGAGAAATCGATCTCCGACGGCGCGAGCATCCTGCAGTACGTGCGCGACACCGCCGCGGAGTACGGCATCGACGCCAAGATCCGATTCGGGCATCGCGTCGTGTCGGCGGCATGGTCGAGCACCGATGCGCGGTGGACAGTCCGGGTGCGCTCCGGCGGTGAGGACTCGGGCGGGGAGGACACACAACTGAGTTGTGCGTTCCTGTATCTGTGCAGCGGGTACTACAGCTACGAATCCGGTTATCTACCTGACATTCCCGGCCTGGATGATTTCGCCGGAACCGTCGCGCATCCCCAGTTCTGGCCCGACGACCTCGACTACGAAGGTAAGAAGGTCGTGGTGATCGGCAGTGGCGCCACCGCGGTGACTCTCGTGCCCTCGCTTGCGGAGAAGGCCGAGCGCGTGACGATGCTGCAGCGGTCGCCTTCGTATGTGATGTCGTTGCGTCCCGCGATCCGATCGCGACCCGTATTCGGAAATACTTGCCCGACAAGGTGTCCCACCGGGTGATCCGCGCGAAGAACACGGTGGCCAATCTGGGCTTCTACCAGCTGTGTCAGCGTCTTCCCGGGGTGGCGAAACCTGTACTGCGCCGGCTTGCGAAGCGACATCTGCGTGATGGGTCGACCGTTGATCCGCATTTCACCCCGAGCTACCGGCCCTGGGATCAGCGAATGTGTCTGGTGCCCGACGCCGATCTGTTCAAGGTTCTCAACTCCGGTGCCGCGGACATCGTGACCGGCCACATCGATACCGTCACCGAGAAGGGCGTGCTGCTGAAGTCGGGCGACCACCTCGATGCCGAAATCCTCGTCACCGCGACCGGGTTGCGCCTCGTTCCCGCCGGCGGCGTCGAATTCACGATCGACGGTGAGACCGTGGATCTCGCCCGTCACTACACCTATCGCGGGATGATGCTCAGCGGCGTACCCAATCTTGCGCTGTGTCTCGGATACACGAACGCGTCGTGGACACTGCGCGCCGACCTCGCATCCCTGTACGTGTGCCGCCTGCTGAATCACATGCAGCGAAGCGGTTATCGCGTCGCCCGGCCGGTATCGCATCACGACACCTCACCGCAGCCGCTGCTCGGTTTGACGTCGGGTTATGTCGCGCGTCGGAAAGCATTCTTCCGAAACAGGGTTCACGGAGCCCGTGGTTGATGCGGCAGAACTATCTGCTCGATCTACCCACGATGCGATTCGGCCGGATCGACGAGTCGATGGAATTCACGTGAGTTGATTCGCGCATCGCGTGGCTGAATTGCGGAGACTGCCGGACAGGAAGGCCTCGAGTCCGATCTCGAGATCGGGGTTGGTTGCGTCTCGCCAATAGTGCTCCAGCTCGTCGTCGAGTCGCCCGCGGGCGGCCGCATCGATCATCTCCTTCGCAGCTCGTTGCGTGATCGAGGACCTCGACGCGATGGATTCCGCCAAAGTCATGGCGTGGGCGACGAGCGTCTCGTCCGGGACCACCTCGGTGACGACGCCGAGTTGTGCCGCAAGAGCACTGCCGATACGGTCCCCCGTGATCACCAGCCGTTTTGTCGTGGCAGGGCCCAGAGTGAGCACCATCCGACGGATTGTCCGCGCTGGGTAGATCACGCCGAGCTTCGCTGGAGTGACAGCGAACTCGGAACCTTCTGCAGCCACCCGGAAGTCGCATGCAAGAGCGAGTTGTGCACCCCCGCCGATGCAGTATCCGCGGATGGCTGCGATTGTCGGCTTGGGAAAGGCTGCGAGCGCCTCCTCTGCATCGGTGACTCGATCTTCCATACGGATGCCTTCTACACGTGCCGATCGAAGTTCACGAATATCCATGCCAGCACAGAACTGTGCTCCTGTACCAGTGAGTACAACGACCGAAATCGCGGGGTCGTCCGCGAGTTGTTCTAGTACGGAAATCAATTCGTCGAGCATCCCACCGGTGAGTGCATTGTGCCGGCGCGGGTGATCGATTATGAGAACTGCGACGTTCCGGTGGGTCTCCGTCCGAATCTCGGCACGCTCGAGGCTCATCGCTTCGTCAGGTGATCGTCGATCAGGATCTTCTTCTGGACTTTGCCCATCGCGTTGCGCGGCAGGGTATCGACGAATCGGATCTCTCGCGGACGTTTGTGGATCGAAAGGGTGCGCGCGACGAAATCAGGCAGCGCACCATCGTCGTGACAGTCGCCCACCACGTACGCGACGATTCTCTGCCCCAGATCGTGGTCGGGAACACCGATGACCGCAGCCTCGCGAACCTCGGGATGATTCAGCAGTGCCTGCTCTACTTCGCCTGCCCCGACCCGGTATCCGCCGGACTTGATCATGTCGACCGACTCCCGTCCGACGATGCGGTGCAAGCCTTGTTCGTCGATCGCGGCGATGTCGCCGGTCTTGAACCAACCATCGGCAGTCATGGATTCCGCAGTCTTGGCTGGGTTTCCGAGGTATCCGCCGAACAATGTGTCGCCCGCAACCTCGAGCCGACCCACTGTTTCCCCGTCGTGCGGGACCGGATTGCCCGATTGGTCGAGCAGGCGCGTTCGCACTCCGCGGATGGGACTCCCCACCCAGCCGGGTCTGCGTTCACCGGTGGACCGTGTGCTGAGCGTGATGAGGGTTTCGCTCATTCCGTACCGCTCGATCGGGGTGAGACCGGTGAGCTTCACGATCCGTTCGAACAGTGGAACCGGCAAAGGGGCACTGCCCGAGACGAGGAGCCGTGCCGATGTGAGGGCCCGTGCGGCCGCGGTGTTCGCGCAGATTCGCGACCACACGGTGGGAACACCGAAGTACAGCGAACCGGATGCTGCCGCATACGCCTCGGGGGTAGGTCGTACCGTGTGAACAATGGGCGAGCCGTGCCGTAGAGCTCCCACGACGCCCAGGATGAGCCCGTGCACGTGGAATAGTGGAAGCCCGTGCACGAGAGTGTCATCCGGACTCCAGTTCCACGCCTCGGCCAAGCCGTCCAACCCGGCGGCGATCGCGGAGCGGGACAGTACGACGCCTTTCGGGGAACCGGTGGTACCCGAGGTATACATGATCATCGCTGTTGCCTCAGGATCCGGCTCGCGATGCGTCGCCGAGGAACGGGCTTGCGCGTCGACCGCGACCGATGGAAGAGAGATGTCCTCACGCGAAGAGCCGAGCCAGATCTGTGCGCCGGAGTCCTTCAGGATGTGTGCACGCTCGCTCGGGCCGGAGTCGGGCGGAACCGGAACAGCCGGCACGCCCGCCATGAGGCATCCCGTTACCGCGATGACCGTCTCGATACTCGCCGTGGCATCGACTGCAACGCTTGAAGCACCGGCGATCTCGTTTGCCACTGCGGATGCTGCGGCGATGAGTTCGGATCGGGTGAGGGCGCTGTCGCCCACCCGGACCGCATCGGGGCCGTCGGCTCCGTGGCCGGAATCCTGAAGAGCGGTGAGTAGTGGCAGCGGCGTGAGAGCTGTCATGGGGAGGTCCCTTTCGGGCGGCAGAGTGATTGGCTGTCCACATTCGGAGCAGAGCGCTACATATGGCTGCGTCAGCCTATGATCTCCTCGTGTATTCGTCAACCATCGTATTTGAAATAGGTTGCATGAACGGCGTTTTCATTGCTGTCCGCGTCTTCGGAAGATGCGGTCGTGATGAACTTCGCCGCCCTGTCATGAGGCCGTGCGAGCTGTCAGGACCGAGCGCGATCGGTACGTGAGCGGACTCAGCCGGCAGGTTTCGTGGGAGTTCGGACTCGGCGCCTCACCGGGGAGAGGGTCGAAGAATGCGGCCGTGTTGATTGTTGCGAGTTCGCGACTGGCCGCCTCGTACAGGCCGGTGAGTACTTGCATCGACCGGACCGCGTGATGCATCTTCGTCACGCTGTCGCTGAGCTCCTCGAGGTTGGTGCTCAAGGTCTGCTGGCGCAACTGGGCGTACCGATCGGTGACCTCACGGCCGGTCGGGGTGACAGTGAAGACCGACGAAGTCCCCGACTTGGTGCGCTCCAGCAAGCCGAGGCTCACCAATTTCCGGAGGTTGTACTGCAGATTCGGAAGATCGTCCGATTGGTCAGCTGGGCGATCGTCGCTGTGTCCTTCGATCGTTCCTGCATGCGCACGACGTGTAGAGCGACGACCTCGTTGAATGTCAGGTCGATGTCGGAGGAAACCCGAATGGCCTGGACCGCGAACCGCTGGAAGCCGCCCTCGACCTGGAGGATCGCGAACTCGAAGGCCGTCAGCGCCTCTTCGTAGGCGTTGTCCGCGAGGTGCCAGCGTCGCCCCGGTGCCAGCGACTCGGGTTGTCCGGACGACCGGGGTTCGGTGTTGCTCATCTTTTCTTCCGTAGTCCGCTCGTCGGTGGCTTGTGCTGCGCATGGGGTGTTGGACACAGATGTTACCAGCGACGACTCGAATGATCAGTTGATCATTCATAGAAAATTGATTGACATTCCACGGAGGATGGATATTGTGGTCTGCAACACCCCCTTGTTTCGACTTCGAATCGATGGCCCATCAGCCCGGGCCGCTCGCCCATCCGGCAAGACCATGCGGATGGGAGCCACTATTCCCCGACCACATCCTCCGGAGGTCACTTCGATGACAACTACCTCTCACAGCGGCTCGTCCGCCGGAGCCACCCGGCAGTACGCGCCGTACGTCAAGGCCGATTGGGGCTACGCCAATCACTGGTATCCCGCACTGTTGTCCCACGAACTCGAGGACGACACTGCCAAAGGTGTCACTATCGGCGGTCACGACATCGCACTGCGACGTTCGGCCGGCAAGGCATACGCGGTTTCCGACCGTTGCATCCACCGAGGTGTGAAACTCTCGGCCAAGCCGATGTGCTTGTCGGAAGGCACCATTACCTGCTGGTACCACGGATTCACCTACGGACTCGAGGACGGCAGCCTCACCACTATTGTAGGAAATCCCGATGACTCACTGATCGGGAAAGTGGGCATCCGCACCTATCCCGTCGAAGAGGTCAACGGGATCATCTACGTGTTCGTGGGAGAGGACGACTACGGCACCCCACCCCCTCTCAGTGCCGACCTTCCGGCACCGGTTACCAACGACCCCAACGATTCTCCAGTCGCGCACCTACTGGACGAGGGAATTGTCATTCGTGGCATCCACCGCAAACTGGTGGGCAACTGGCGTCTTGCGGCGGAGAACGGCCTCGATCCCGGTCACCTTCTGGTGCACTGGGACAACCAGATTCTGGTAGCGCTCGACCGGGCGCTGCCGCTCGGAGTCAACGCTCTGACCGACTCCGCGACCGAGGAAATCGACATCCCGGACGGTCCCAAGGGCGTGATGAACCGTTACGACCGGCCGGACCTCTACGAGCCGGTGCTGGACAACCCGAAGGTCAACATGAAGGCCCGAGGTACTGTGCCGCACTATTTCCGCACGTCACTGTGGGTTCCGGGGGTCCTGATGGTTGAGCATTGGCCGATCACCGATCACGTGCAGTACGAGTTCTACGTGCCGATCGACGATCACCATCACGAGTACTGGGAGGTCATCGCCACCCGCGTGACCACTGAAGAAGACATCGCCGAGTTCAACTTCAAGTACGACAATTTCATGCTCCCTCTCGCACTCGAGGGGTTCAACAACAGTGACGTCTTCGCACGCGAAGCCACTGAGGAGCACTACACCAGATTCGATGGTTGGAACAATGAAATGCTCTGCGACATGGATTATTCCATCGTTGCATGGCGCAAGATGGCGTCGCGGCACCCTCGCGGCTTCTTCGAGTCCCCCTACGAGGACGAGGACTAGCGTCGTGTCGATCGCCCCGACCGACACTCTTCCGGAGCGCTCGATGGCCACCCAGAGCAATGTCCGTCTCAACTTCACAGATGGAACCAAAACCGTTCAGGTACCGGCCGATACCACGATTCTCGAAGCGGCGACCGAAGCCGGTGTGCGATTGGTCAGTCAATGCACGGTGGGCACGTGCGGAACATGCGTGGGCCGGGTCGCACGCGGTGACGTGATCATGCCCGAAGGGCGCGTGTACTCGCTCAAGAAGGACGAAATCGACGCTGGCCAAAGGTTGTTGTGTCAATCGCACGTGCGTGGCGATTCCGAGATCGACCTCGACTACCCGGCATCGATGCTCGACGAGTACCCCGTGATCACGGCGACCGCAAAGGTCGGTGCGATCATCTGGCTCGGTGAGACTGCGGTGGAACTGCAACTCAAATTGCCCAAGTCGGTGCGCTTTGCGTTTCGAGCCGGGCAGTACGTGCGAATGCAGGTGCCCGGCACCGACGAATGGCGTTCGTACTCGATGGCATCCGGCGAACGAGACCGCAAGAAACTGACCTTCACGATCCGGGTGCTACCCACCGGCGTGATGTCGGATTACCTCCGCAACAACGCCGTGGTCGGAGACCGGATCGAGATCGAGGGTCCCACAGGTAGCTTCGGACTCATCGACGAGTCCGGCCCGGTTCTCATGATTGCCGGAGGTACCGGACTGGCCCCGATGCTGTCGATGCTCGAGAAGCTGCAGACCGCACGCGACGAATATCCGATCAGGCTCGTATTCGGTTGCAGCCGTGAAACCGACCTGTTCCATCTCGACGAGCTGGAAGCCCGGCAGGGCTTCATGTCCAAACTCGACGTGCGCGTGGTTGTCGACGAACCGACCGCCGTAACCGGAGTGCTGGAGGGTAACCCCGTCAGCGTTCTGAACGCAGCGGACGTCGAGCACCCCCTCACCTCCGCCTACCTGTGCGGCCCGCCGGCGATGCTGAAAGCCGCGGAGGAGCGGCTGCTCGAACTCGGGATGCCGGCCGAGCGTATCCACGCCGAGCAGTTCCTACCCAGCTGACTCGCTACTTCCGAACAGAGGCAAGAGATGAGCCTTTCCCGTCTGGGCGCAATGAGTGTCGAGGTCACCGACCTCGAGGCCTGGCGCCACGTCTTGGTGGACCTGCTGGGGCTGTACGCACGCCCCCGCGAAACGGAACAGGATCCGCTGCTGATCCGAATCGATGACCACCACCATCGCATCGCACTGTATCCCGCGGAACAGGACCGAATCCGGTCGATCACGTGGGAGGTCGACAGTCCCGATATGCTGCGGACCCTGGCGGACCGGGTCACGACCGAGGGAATCGACGTCGAGTGGATTCCGGCCGGTCCCGCGGAGGAGCGGTTCGCTGTCGAAGCGTTCCGGTTCTCGACCACGACGGATTCCCCAATGAGTCTGCTTCGGCCCGACGATCGACCATGCCCCTCTCGTGCACGGCAATGTGATCAGCGGATTCGTCACCGGGACCCTCGGTCTCGGACATGTGGTGCTGATGTGCAAGGACTACCCGGCCGCCGTGGACTTCTACACCCGGGTGCTCGGCTTCCGGCTCACCGACTACATCGTGTGGGACGGTGCGACGCGACGTTCCTGCACTGCAACCCCCGGCACCACAGCCTTGCGTTGATGAACGAATGCTTCTCGTTCACCGGAGGTGATTTCAATCATCTGATGATCGAAGCGGCATCCCTGGACGACGTGGGCCGCGCATACGACATCATCAACGCTGCAGGGATCGATCTTCAGATGACATTCGGGCGCCACACCAATGACGGCGTGACGTCCTTCTACATGCGCACGCCATCGGGATTCGCGATAGAGATCGGATACGGCGGCGAGCTCATCGACTCGGACGAGTGGGAGGTCAAGACCTTCCGGTCTCCGTCCCGATGGGGTCACGAACCACAGAAGGCGGGGTGACCGCGGTGTCCGGCCCTACCGCACCCACCTCCCCCATCACTGACATCCTGGCCGACGAGCATCGAAGCGTCGCGGCAGTCGAGCGTTGCTTGGCGCGCATCGAGGAACGTGACGAGACGATCATGGCTTGGGCACACGTCGACCCTGAGCTCGCACTGAGTCAGCGTCGGCACGTGACTCCGAGCAACGGCGCTCGCCTCTGCACGGAATTCCGTTCGGTATCAAGGACATCATCGACACCGATGACCAGCCCACGGCATACGGATCAGAGTTGTGGAAAGGCCACCGGCCCGACGGCGACGCCGAAGTCGTTCGGCGTCTGCGCCGCGACGGCGCAGTGATCATGGGAAAGACGACCACTACCGAGTTCGCAACGTATCGACCGACCGAGACACGCAACCCACATCACACGGGACATACTCCCGGAGGATCGTCGAGTGGTTCTGCTGCTGCGGTCGCAGACGGCCAGGTGCCGTTGGCGTTGGGAACCCAGACTGCCGGATCGGTCCTACGGCCGGGCTCCTTCTGCGGCGTGTTCACGCTCAAGCCGACATACGGGCGCTGGCCGTTTGACGGTGTACTGCCCGTCGCGCTCACCTTCGACACGGTCGGCGCATTCGCCCGGCATCCCGCGTGGTTGGGCGCCATCGACGAATCCCTCTCCACCGCCGGACACGTCCCTCCCCCGGCTACCGTGCTGGCACCACTGCGAGAACTACGGGTCGGAGTGCTGCGACCACCGTGGGACGACCGCGCAACTCCGGCGGCGGCCGCACTCCTGGAAGACTTCACTTCCGGCCTGCGTGGGCTGGTGTCCGACATCGTCGATGTGCAGATTCCGGCCGACCTCGCCGACCTCGACGACGCGCACACCCTGCTCATGGCGGCCGAAGCCTCCGCTGCGCTCGCCGAACGTATCCACGGGTCGCGTCCGGGAAGTATCAGCAGGCAACTGACGAATTTCCTGCAGTCGGGTCGCGAGGCGCCGTCGAATGCGATTCAGTCTGCCAGAACGGTGCTCAGGAGGGCACGCACCGTGGTCGATCGCCTGTTCGACGACCTGGACCTGCTGGTCACGCTCGCCGCGCCGGGCGAAGCACCTGTGATCGGTACCGGAACCGGTGACCCCGTGTTCAACAAGCTCGCGAGTGTGAGCGGATGTCCCGCTGTCGGGCTCCCGGCAGGACGCGGCGTCCATGGCCTGCCTCTCGGAATCCAGCTTGTGGCACCCGCACATGCGGATCAGGCGCTGGTGCGCATAGCGACCTGTCTGACGGATCGCGCCGGCCTGGCTGCGAGGCCCGGCATATCGGAGAGAGAAACAGATGACTGATATATCGACAACCAAGGCGCTCCCGCTCGACGATCGTCGGCGCGAGATGTACGAGGCCGTCTGCGCGAACCTGAACGCTGATCGATTCCGGGACTTGCTCGTCGATCTGATCGGCATTCACAGTCCCACCGGCCGTGAGCGGGCAGCGTCCGAGTTCATGCGTCCCACCTCCGTGAGCGGGTCGGGATCGATGCGCGATACCAGCCGATCTCCGAACACACCGGCAACGCGATCGGCGAGATGCAGGGATCGGGTGGAGGTAGCAGGCTGTTGCTCTACGCCCCTATCGACACGCACATCGATCCCGAATCGGATGTCCCCTGGATCGGAAAATCGTTGCGATCCGACATGATTCCCGAAGCTACGGTTCACGGGGATCTCGTCGTCGGCCTGGGCGCTCGAATCCGAAGTGCATGGTCGCCGGGCTCACCGAAGTCATGCATGCCGTCGTCGACGCCGATCTTCCCTGATCGGGGACCTCGCAATCGGGTTCGCGGGCGGCGGGATGCCGGTGACGATGAGCGAACGCGACAACGTCGGGATGAGTAGCGGTGTGTTTCATCTGCTCACCCACGGAATGGCACCCGACCATGCGTCGTGCTCAAGCCGTGGTGGGCGGTATACCCGGAAGAGCCAGGTATGTGCTGGTTCAAGGTGTCGGTGCGCGGGACTTTCGGATACGCCGGAATCACAAGGGGAACCAAGGGATTCCGCTCCTCGATCGTGCCGGCTGCCACGGTGATCCAAGAGATCGAGGCGTGGCTGCCCCAGTACACCGCACGCAACACGTCCGGTTCGACCATTCCCGAGGCTGGATCTCGGCCGTCCGGTCGGGGAGCCCGGACAAGCCTGCCTTCCCGTCCGCGACCACGGAGATCTACCTCGACGTCCGGGTCAATCCCCGCGTGACACCGGGCGACGTTCGTCACCAATTTGCGCAGATGATCGATGAGATTCGCAGACGGAACCCCGACCTCGATCTGGATTGGGAGATGTACGGCTCGCTGCCCGGCGGCATGACCGACCCGGAGAACTGGATAGTCCAGTCGTGCCGACGAGGATGGGAGGAGGTCGAGGGTCGCCCGTACACCACGACGCCGCTCCTCGGTGGCCAGACCGACGGCACACTGATCCGGCGTCTCGGAATACCGTGCGCGCGCATCGGATATCCGTGGCCGCCGGAAACTGCCCCCGATGACCTGAACGAGGGGCTAGGAGGAATGGGTGTCGCCTCCGTGGCCGACGTGATGATGGCGACCAAGGCCGTAGCCTACGCCGTCGTCGACACCCTCACCCGAACCAGAGAGGAACTCGACCTGTGAACCGTGTGCTCAATATCGTTCCCGTTCCCGTACCGCCAGAGGCATTGGATGCCTTCGCTGCCCAGCTGTCAGGCGAGTTCGTCCACCCATCCTTCGAGAATGTCTTCGTCTCGGCCAGGGCCGGTGGCGCGACGCTCGACAGCGCCTACGAAACCACTCTCGCCGACGCCTTCGTTCTCGAGGCAGGATGCCGGGCACAGGAACAGGGTTACGTGGGTGTATGTGTCAACTCGATGAGCGACTCCGCCCTCGCCGCGCTTCGCTCGCGCTTGACGATCCCGGTGGTCGCGCCGAGTCAGGCAACCATGCTGCTTGCCTGTCTACTCGGCAAGCGATTCTCGGTTGTCACGATGTGGCCCCAGTGGCACGAGTTGTACTACAAGGCCGCTCGGGAGAACGGAATCAGCGCACGCCTCGCGTCGGTACGCGACATCGGAGTCCGGCCCGATGCAGCGGAACTTCTTGCAGGGAAGGAAGAGTTCGTCTTCACCGAGCTCGAACGTCAGGCGCGCGCCGCCGTGGAGGATGACGGAGCCGATGTCATCGTGCTCGGATCGACCACCATGCATCAGAGCCACGCGTATCTGTCGTCGGTGCTCGACGTTCCCGTCCTCAATCCCGGTGTCGTCGCGTACAAGATGTGCGAAATGCTTGTTCAGACCGGACTTTCGCACAGCAAGCGTGCATACCCGTCTCCCGAACGCCTCCAGGACGACCTTCTGCAGTCGGTCGTTTCCGTTTTCCAGAGCTAGGAATCCACGATGACACACGCAACCAATCCCGAGATCGGGAAGACCTTCCGTACAGGGTCATTCGAGACCAACTATCACGACGTGGGAAGCGGCGTGGGAGCACCGGTCCTCCTACTGCACGGTTCAGGTGCCGGCGTGTCGGCGTGGGCCAACTGGCGGGGCCTGATTCCCGTACTGTCGGAGAACTTTCGGGTGATCGCACCCGATCTGGTGGGATTCGGCTACACGACGCTGCCCGACCCTGTCCGGTTCGAGATCTTCGACACCTGGATCGATCAGATCCTCTCGTTGCTCGATGGATTGGGTATCGAGAAGGTGCACGTCGTCGGGAACTCGTTCGGTGGTGGGCTTGCCCTTCATCTCGCCACCCGATTCCCTGAGCGGCTCGACCGAATCGTACTCATGGGCGCGGGTGGAGTGAAGATCGATTTCACGCCCGAGCTCGACGCGCTGTGGGGATACACGCCGTCGGTGGAGAACATGAGGAACATCATGGACATCATGCGTACGACCGGACGCTCGTCACCGATGAACTCGCCGAACTGCGCTATCGTGCCACGATCCGCCCGGGCGCAAGAAGCCTTCGAGCAGGTATTCCCGGAGCCACGGCAGCGCTGGCTCGATGCTCAGATCGTAGCGGACGAGAGCCTCGCGAAGATCGGACACGAGGTGCTGATCGTGCACGGTAGAGAGGACCGCGTGGTACCGGTCGAGGCCTCACGGCACATGTTCGACATGATTCCGAACGCTCAGCTGCACGTGTTCGGTAAGTGCGGGCATTGGACCCAGATCGAACACGCAACGCGATTCCAGCAGTTGGTAGACGGTTTCCTCGGTGAGTCGCTCGTGCCGGAGGAAGTCCTGTGAACGACTCATGGGCGTCGACTCCGCGGAACGGCGGCCCGGTCTCGGGGGGACACTCGGCGGACAAGACCAAGATTGCCATCGTCGGGGCCGGGGTTGCGGGACTGTGCACCGCGAAGGTGCTGAAGCAGTTCGGATTCGATGTGGTCGTGTACGACAGGACACCGGATGTGGGCGGCGTGTGGAGTGTGACCCGTCGCTACCCGGGAGTGATGACCCAGAACAACAAAGGAACGTATGCGTTCTCGGATTATCCGATGCCGCGGTGGTATCCGGAGTGGCCGACCGGCGCTCAGGTTCAGCGGTACCTGGCCGGCTATGTCGAGTTCTTCGGCTTGGAGTCGTACCTGCGACTGGGAACCGAAGTGACCTCCATGCTCCAGGACGAGAACACCGGCCGCTGGTCGGTCTCGACCCGTAACGTCGCGACCGGACACGCCGAGGATGCCTGGTACGACCACGTTGTGATTGCCAATGGAATCTTCTCCGACCCGTTCATTCCCTCGTATCCGGGCGTGGCGGAGTTCGAGGAAGTGGGTGGCCGACTGTGCGCGGCGTCCGATTTCCACGATCTCGACGAGGCGGCAGGCAAGCACGTGCTGGTAGTCGGCTACGGAAAGTCTGCATGCGATGTTGCAGAGGCTCTCAGTGAGGTCTCGGCTACGATGACTGTGGTTGCTCGCGAGGTCACCTGGAAGATGCCCCGCAAGCTCGGAAACATGCTGAACTACAAGTACATTCTCCTCACCCGGCTCAGCGAGGGATTGTTCGAGCATATCGAGCAGCGGGGGTTCGGGCGGTTCCTCACGGGCCCGGGAAGGTTCGTGCGGGACGGGATGCTCGGATTCATCCAGCGGATCGTGCGAAGGCAACTGTCGCTCGATCGGGTCGGCCTGGTTCCCGAGGTTCCTTCGAGCGGCTTGTTCGCCACGCGGTGAGCCTTGCGACCGAGCGGTTCTACGAGAAAGTGGAATCCGGCACGATCGAGGTACGTCGCGGAACCGCCATCACCGCGTTGTACGAGAAGGACGGTCGCGCGGTCGCCGAACTGTCCGACGGAAGCGTCGTACCTGCGGACGTCATCGTGTGTGCAACGGGGTTCGAACAACGGGTGCCGTTTCTGGACGACGAGATCCAACGACGTCTCACGGATTTGGAGGGCAACTTCCTCCTCTATCGTCAGATCCTGCCATTGGATGTGTCCAATCTGTATTTCATCGGCTACGGGTCGTCGCTGTTCAGTCCGCTCAGTGCAGAGGCCGCCGCTCTCTGGACCGCCGACCACCTGCTGGGTGGCGCAGAGTTGCCACCGCTGGAGCAACGCCGCGAATTCGTTCGGACGCGACTGGACTGGATGATCGAGCGAAGTGAGGGAAAACCTGCTCGCGGAACCAATATCATCCCGTTTTCGCTACGGCAGGTCGATGAGGTACTCGACGAAATCGATGCCAACGTAGGACCTCTGACCAGGTTGTCGCAGTGGATTCTGCCGGCACGTCCCTCGTCGTACCGTCGATCGACGAGGGTACTGATGAAGCGGCACGGCATCGTCAGGGTGTCGCCGTCACGCTGACGTTCACCTACGATTGTGGCGTTGAGGGCCTTTCGATCCGCTGGTCGGGGTACCGTGCGAATCGCCCGGCGTCGGGAGCATGTACCGGGTCGTTGCTCTCCCACGGCCAGCCACCGAAACCCGTGCGGCGGTAGTCGTCGAACGCCTGCTGGATGCCGGCTTCGTCGTTGAGGACGAACGGGCCGTACGACGCAACGGGTTCGCCGATCGGACGTCCTTGCAGCATCAGGATCTGGGTGGTGTCGTCGCTTCCGCAGAGTGTGATGGGTTCGGAGGCATCGACGACGGCGCCGTGCCCCGAGCTCACCTGTTGATCACCGATCTGCACCGGAGAACCGTTGTACACGTAAAGGACACGCTGTGTTCCGGCACCTGCTGCCGCAGGCAGCACCCACTGTGCGCCTGGCGACAGGTCGATATTCCAGATTGCCACGTCGGTGTCGGAGCGCGACGCCCACGAGTGCGGCGGCGGCGCAGGCGCTGTCGCGTCGTCCAGCCTTCCGGCGAGCACCCGGACGGAGACGGCCCGATCGGCGTCGTCGGTGAACGTCACCGTCGGCGTGTCCTCGTTCCACAGCATCGAGAAATGCGGGTCGGCGGTCTTCGACTCGGCAGGCAGGTTCAGCCAGATCTGGAACAGTTCGAGCGGGTTGTCGGCGTCCCGGTTCAGCAGCGGAAACATCTCGCTGTGCACGACGCCATGCCCGGCGGTGAGCCACTGCGTGTCGCCTTCCCCGAATCGGGCGGACGCGCCGACAGAGTCGGAGTGGTCGATGAAACCCGATCGGACGAACGTCACCGTTTCGAACCCACGGTGTGGATGGCCGGGGAATCCCGGGACGGTGGTGCCGTGGTACATGTTCCACCCCGCAGGATTGCCGAAGTCCTGGCCGAGCGGGCGTCCGTCGAGCGGCGCATCCGGCCCGAGATCGGCATTGCCGGCGGGATACGCGTCGACGTGGTGTGCGACGAACAGGAACGGATCGATCGTTTGCCAGGGCGAACCCAGCTTGAATACCTGGAGGACGGGCGAATGTGTCGAGGTCATGCAAGCTTCAACGATCAGAGGGGTCCACGTGTTCCCCGCTGCGGTGCCGCCGTGCTCCGCTGAGGCGCTTCGCTGTCGTCGAGAACCTTCGAACCCGCCGCGAACTTGTGCGTCTCCGCAGTGTGCCTGATCTGAGCGGGCACGGCACCACCGAGCAGGTCACGGGCCAGGGCGTCGGACTCTCCGAGCGGCCGGTCGCTGCCCGCGATGATGAGATTGCCATAGCGCCTGCCTTGAGCATGGCCGGATCCGCGATCATCGCGGTGTGTTCGAACACCGAGCCGATGGTCGCGGCCTCACGTCGGGCAGTGGTCAGGTCACGGGTGTCGCCGCAGTTCACGACGTACAGCCCACCGGGAGCCAGGACCCGCAGCACATGTCGGGTGAACTCGAGCGTCGTCAACGCCACCGGTGTCTTGTTGATCGCGAACACGTCGCGGATGATGACGTCCCGCGTCGCATCGGTGAGCGAGGTGAGGACTGCTCGGCCCTCCCCCACCCGGATCCGCAGCATAGGTGCGCGCGGCAGGTCGAACCATTCGCGCACCAGCTCGGCGAGGCGACCGTCGATCTCGACGACAACCTGCCTGGCATCGGGATAGGTCGCAGCGAGGTACCGCGCCATGGTGCACGCACCGCCGCCGAGGTGCAGGGCGCGCAGCCGGGTGTCGCGGGAGAACTGGCTGTGCACGAGCATCGTGATCCAGCGCATGTATTCGAACTCGAGCAGCGTCGGGTCGTCCGGATCGATGTGGGAACTGGGCACACCGTTGACCTCGAGAATCCATCCCGAGTCGCGATACGGATCTTTGACCAGCTCACATGTGCCTGTGTCCGTGTCGTACAACCCCGCAACCGGTTCATGGCTCGACCCAGTCGGCTTCTCCCGGCCAGTCCTGCGTCTGCCCATGCGTCGAGCCTAACGCCTGAGCTTCCGGTGGGCTGTGCGGGAGCCGCGTCCAGAGGTACTGGTCCATACTTTCTGATGAGCGATGTGGGCGAAGGCGTGCATCTTCGCCGGGAGGCCTCAGAATGGGACGATGGCGGACCGCGGCTTCACCCCCACCCAGCTCGCAGCGCGCGCAGCGTATCTTCTTCGCGGCAACGACCTGGGAACCATGACGAGCGCAGCACCCAAGCTGTACCCGCACATGTGGAGCTGGGACGCAGCGTTCGTGTCGATCGGGCTCGCGCCGCTGAGTGTGGAACGTGCCGTCGTCGAGCTCGACACGCTGCTGTCGGCGCAGTGGAAGAACGGGATGATTCCGCACATCGTGTTCGCGAACGGTGTCGACGGATACTTCCCAGGCCCCTCTCGATGGGAGGTGAACCGCCTCGCGGCCCATGCCCCGCAGGGGGTGCAGACGTCGGGTATCACGCAGCCGCCGGTGCACGCGATCGCGGTCCAGCG
>BBEG01000086.1 GCA_001312645.1 Rhodococcus sp. JCM 9791 | reverse complement strand
CCCGCACTGCCGAGGCACCCGAGGGTGAATCAGCCCGAGCTGCGGCCCCCGCTGAGGAGTCTGCAGCCGCCGACAAGCCCGCCGTGGACGCGCAGCCGTCCGATTCCGACGCCGACGATGCACCCCGCCGTGGTCGTCAGCGACGCGGTCGTCGTGGTGCGGATCAGCTGGACCCGAACCAGAAGGGCGAGACGCAGGTTACCGGCGACTCGCAGGCCTCCGACACCGAGCGTGGCGGCGATTCCCGTGATCGGTCGAACGACCGCGGGAAGTCCCAGGACCGCACCGAATCCGAAGGCAACCGCCAGCGTGGCGACCGTAACCAGGGTGATCGCAACCAAGGTGGCGACCGCAACCAGGGCGGCAACCGCGACGATCGCAATCAGAGCGACCGGAACCAGGGCCCGCGTCAGGACAACCGTGACAACCGCGGGGACGACGACGAAGAAGGCGGCCGCGGTCGTCGGGGTCGTCGCTTCCGGGAACGTCGTCGCGGACGCGACCGCGGCGAATCCGGAGGCGGGGATACGCGCGAACCGAGATTCGGGAAGACGACGTCCTTCAGCCGGTCGCGGGCATCCTCGATGTGCTCGACAACTATGCATTCGTGCGGACCTCCGGCTACCTCGCCGGACCGAACGACGTGTACGTGTCGATGAACATGGTGCGTAAGAACGGCCTGCGCCGTGGCGACGCCATCACCGGTGCGGTGCGTGTTCCGCGGGAGGGTGAGCAGGCCAACCAGCGCCAGAAGTTCAACCCCCTGGTGCGGCTCGATACCGTCAACGGCGGTGAGGTCGACGCAGCCAAGCGTCGCCCCGAGTTCAACAAGCTCACCCCGCTGTACCCGAATCAGCGCCTACGCCTCGAGACACAGCAGAACATCCTCACCACGCGTGTCATCGACCTGGTCATGCCGATCGGTAAAGGACAGCGTGCACTCATCGTGTCGCCGCCGAAGGCCGGTAAGACCACGGTGCTGCAGGACATCGCCAACGCGATCGCCGTCAACAACCCCGAGTGCTACCTCATGGTGGTTCTGGTCGACGAGCGTCCCGAAGAGGTCACCGACATGCAGCGCTCGGTGAAGGGCGAGGTCATCGCTTCGACCTTCGACCGGCCGCCGTCAGATCACACCTCCGTTGCCGAACTCGCGATCGAGCGTGCGAAGCGCCTGGTCGAAATGGGACGTGACGTGGTGGTCCTGCTCGACTCGATCACCCGCCTCGGCCGCGCGTACAACAACTCGTCGCCCGCGTCGGGACGCATTCTCTCCGGCGGTGTCGACTCGACCGCGCTGTACCCGCCGAAGCGATTCCTCGGTGCTGCGCGCAACATCGAGAACGGTGGATCGCTGTCGATCATCGCATCGGCACTGGTCGAGACCGGCTCGACCGGCGACACCGTGATCTTCGAGGAGTTCAAGGGCACCGGTAACGCGGAGCTCAAGCTCGATCGCAAGATCGCCGAGCGTCGCGTCTTCCCTGCGGTGGACGTCAATCTGTCCAGCACGCGCAAGGACGAGTTGCTCATGAGCCCCGACGAGTTCGCGGTCGTGCACAAGTTGCGGCGCGTGCTGTCGGGTCTCGATTCGCACCAGGCGATCGATCTGCTCGTCGACCGGCTCAAGAAGTCCAAGACGAACATCGAGTTCCTCATGCAGGTGGCGAAGACCGCACCGGGGGCACTGGAAGACTGACGTCGAGGCCCGGGAATTTTTCCCGGGCCGAAACGTTTGGCATAATCGAACAGCTCAGTCCGGTTCCGGTTCACGTCCTCGAATGGCGAGGGCGACCCGGCGACCACGAAAGGGACACCATGAAGGCAGGAATCCACCCCAACTACCAGGCGACGACCGTCGTCTGCGGTTGCGGTAACACGTTCGAGACCCGCAGCACGTCCGAGTCCGGCCGTGTCAACGTCGAAGTGTGCTCCAACTGCCACCCGTTCTACACGGGCAAGCAGAAGATCCTCGACACCGGCGGACGCGTCGCGCGCTTCGAGGCTCGCTACGGCAAGCGCGCCACGAAGAAGGCTGCAGACGAGAGCTAGCTGCACTGCCGACGCCCGGTCCTGTCTTCGTACAGGCCGGGCGTCGGCATTTTCGTTCCAGGTCCACGAGTGCCGGACAACGGAACGATCTGCAGAGCACAGCACTTTCCCCACAAGAGCGGAGCGAACCCATGGCGGGGCAGACCAAGCCGTCGGCCATCGACGACATTCTGGCCGAACACGCGGGTCTGGAGCAGCAGCTGTCCGACCCGTCGTTGCACAACGATCCGTCGGCAGCCCGCAGAGTGGGCAAGCGCTTTGCCGAACTCGCGCCGATCATGGCGACCTATACGAAGCTGACCGCGGCACGCGACGATCTCGAAGCCGCCCGTGAACTCGCCGCCGACGACTCGTCGTTCGCCGCTGAGGTTCCGGACCTGGAAGAACGTGTCTCCGAGCTCGACAAGGCACTCACGGATCTTCTGGCGCCGCGCGACCCGCACGACGGCGACGACGTCGTACTCGAGGTCAAGTCCGGTGAGGGTGGCGAAGAATCTGCGTTGTTCGCCGGCGACCTCGCTCGCATGTACACCCGTTACGCCGAGCGCACCGGATGGCGTGTCGAAGTCCTCGGAGCCACCTATTCCGATCTCGGGGGCTACAAGGACGTGACCCTGTCGATCAAATCCAAGACCGACGTGCGCGACGGTGTGTGGTCGAGGTTCAAGTTCGAGGGCGGTGTCCACCGTGTGCAGCGCGTCCCGGTGACGGAATCGCAAGGCCGTGTGCACACGTCCGCGGCCGGCGTGTTCATCTACCCTGAGCCCGACGAGGTCGAAGAAGTTCAGATCGACGACACCGACCTGCGGATCGACGTGTACCGCTCGTCCGGCAAGGGCGGTCAGGGCGTCAACACGACGGACTCCGCGGTCCGCATCACCCATCTGCCACGGGCATCGTGGTGACGTGCCAGAACGAGCGCTCGCAGTTACAGAACAAGGCCCGCGCGATGCAGGTGCTCGCTGCGCGCCTGCAGGCCGCGGCAGAAGAAGCCGCGGACGCCGAAGCGTCGGCCGGTCGTGCCAGTCAGGTGCGCACCGTCGACCGTTCGGAGCGGATCCGTACCTACAACTTCCCGGAGAACCGGGTCACGGATCACCGGATCGGGTTCAAGGCCCACAACCTCGACGCTGTGCTCGACGGTGAGATGGACGCGCTGCTCGACGCGTTGGGTACGGCAGACAGAGAGGCCCGGCTCGCGGCGGAATGATCGTCGGAACCGGACCTCTCGTCGAGTGGACGGTTCTTATCCTTCGTCCGTTTCGCCTTCGTCCGACTCGCCCGGCACCTGAGCGATGTCGACGCCGGGGAGCAGGAAGCACTGCTCACCTGCTTCGTTCTCGTGCATACCCCAGATCGCAGCCAGAACCGTTCCCGCCTCGGGTTCGGTCAGCGCGGCGGGAGCTCCCCACAGTCCCTCCGTCGATTCCAGAGTGGTATTTCCGGTTGCACCGGTGTTGATGTTGATCCAGGACACCGTCCCGCCGCCGACACTCTGCTGGTTGACGACGTAGAGGACTTCGTCACCTTCGACAGCGTCGTTCTCGTCGTGCGTCAATGACTGAGCCTCCGCGATTCCGGCAGGGCACAGCACCGGAATCGGCTGGAAGTCGATGGGAGCAGCCGCTGCGGTGCCGGTCCCTGCGAATGCTGCCGCACCGCCCATCGCGACCACTGCCGCGGCGCGGACAGCGCGTGATGTGTTCTTGTTCATGACACTCCTTTCGGTTTCCCCAACCCCCGGACGTTATCGACGATGTGGTGTCGGAGGTGGCGAAGTAGACCTATCCGTGTTCTGTTCGTGATCGCATGGGACCCTGTACACGTGAGTCGTCAACCCCTGCGCCTGGCCATCATCGAAGCCGTATCGGTGCTAGAAGAAGCGGGTGTCCCGAGTCCCCGTGTGGACGCCGAGCTGCTCGCCGCTCACCTCCTCGGAATCGAACGCACTCGCCTCGGTCTGGTGCCTCTCGTCGACCCCGCGATGGTCGACGCGTATCGGGCAATGATCGCGCAGCGGGCAAAACGGATCCCCCTCCAATACATCACCGGGACGTCGCCGATGGGCGCGATAGATCTTGCTGTCGGCCCCGGTGTGTTCGTCCCGCGACCGGAGACCGAACTGCTCCTCGGATGGGCACTGGCATTTCTCGAACAGTACGACCGACGAAACCCCGTCGTGCTCGATCTGTGCACCGGATCCGGCGCACTTGCGCTGGCGATCGCGAATGCTCGTCCGGACGCCGTGGTGCACGCGGTCGAACTCGAACCGAAGGCTCTCGCCTGGGCCCGCCGCAATGCCGAAGCCCGGGCACGGGAAGGCGACACACCGATCGTCCTGCATCAGGGCGATGTGACCGACCGGGGCTTGCTCGCGTCTCTCGAGGGTGTCGTCGACGTCGTCGTGTCCAACCCGCCGTACATACCAGAGGGAACGGAACTCGATCCGGAGGTGATCGATCACGACCCGTACACGGCGCTCTTCGGCGGGCCGGACGGACTCTCGGTGATCAAGCCGATGATCTCCAACGTCGCCCGGTGGCTGCGGATCGGGGGAGCCGTGGCCATCGAACACGACGACACCAACGGCGGGCAGGTCGCAGCCCTGTTCTCCCAGCGTCGGGTGTTCGGTGACGTGGCCGAGCATCCGGATCTGGCGGGGAAGCCGCGGTTCGTCGTTGCGCGGAGAATCCCGACGGAGCGGGAGGCGAATCGTGCGCAGCCGATACCGGCGGCCGAGTCCGATTGAACGCGCTCGACGAACGGGGCCGAACTTCGAGTGCACCGACGCGAGTGGAAGGATGACGGTGTGAGCACTGTGTACGACTGCAACCAACCGGATTCGCGTTCCGTAGGCCTGAATGCCGCCCGTGGTTCGCTCAAAGCGGGTCGTCTCGTCGTCGTCCCCACCGATACGCTGTACGGTCTCGCGGCAGACGCATTCGACAGCTCCGCGGTCGCGGCGCTGCTGCGCGCGAAGGGTCGCGGTCGCGATATGCCGGTCCCCGTCCTCGTGGGATCATGGACGACCATCGACGGGCTCGTGACCACGGTGCGTCCGGAAGCCCGCGAACTCATCCGGGCGTTCTGGCCGGGTGGATTGAGCATCGTGGTGCACGCTGCGCCGTCGCTCGCCTGGGATCTCGGCGACACTCGCGGAACCGTCATGCTCCGGATGCCGTTGCATCCCGTGATTCTCGAACTTCTCCGTGAGGTGGGGCCGCTCGCGGTCTCGAGTGCGAATGTCTCCGGGCAACCGCCCGCGACGACGGCCGCCGAGGCGCGGGAGCAACTCGGTGAGTCCGCATCCGTGTATCTGGACGGGGGCCCGGCCGAGCACGGGGTCGCCTCGACCATCGTCGACCTGACAGGTAGCCGACCGCGCATCATCCGTGAAGGCGCCGTATCCGCCGAAGCCATTGCGGAGGTGCTGGGCGACGACGCCGAGCGTCTGCGTACCGGCGGGGAGTGACGGTGGAGGACAGGAGTTCGTGACTTCAGTCGACTCAGCGGCCGTGGTGCTCGCCCAATCGGGGCAGGGTGCCGGAGTGCCGATCCGAGAGTTGCTTCTCGTTCTCCTCACCGCGGCGGTGGTGACGTTCCTTTCCACCGGACTCATCCGGATCCTCGCGACGAAATTCGGGGCTGTCGCGAAACCACGCGACCGCGACGTGCACGTGACGCCCACACCCCGGATGGGCGGCGTGGGGATCTATTTCGGTCTCGTCGTCGGAATCCTGTTCGCGCAGCAACTTCCTGCCCTGACAAGAGGTTTCGAATTCACCCCCGACATGGGGGCGACGCTGGTGGCTGCGACGATCATCGTTGTCGTCGGCATCATCGACGATCGATGGGGGCTCGACGCACTCACCAAATTCGTCGGGCAGGTCACGGCTGCCGGAGTGCTCGTCGTGATGGGCGTGAGTTGGATCGTCATCTACAACCCGTTCGACGGCTCCACTCTCGTACTCGACCAGCTGCAGGGTGGTCTCATCACGGTCGCGGTGGCCGCGGTCATGATCAACGCGATGAACTTCGTCGACGGTCTCGACGGCCTCGCGGCCGGACTGGGGCTGATCGCCGCAGTGGCGATCTGCATTTTTTCCGTGGGCCTGTTGCTCGACCAAGGCGGCGATGTCTCTGCCTATCCGCCGGCGTTGATCGCCGCCGCGCTCGCGGGGGCCTGTCTCGGATTTCTGCCGCACAATTTCCAACCCGCCCGGATCTTCATGGGCGACTCGGGATCGATGCTGATCGGGTTGATGCTCGCGGCGGTCTCGACCAGCGCGTCCGGCCGGATTCCTCTCAGCGCCTATGGTTCCCGCGATCTGCTCGGTTTGCTGTCGCCGCTGATCCTGGTGGGAGCGGTGACGTTCATCCCGATCCTCGACCTGCTGCTTGCGATCGTCCGTCGTACCCGCGCGGGTGTGAGTCCGTTCAGCCCGGACAAGATGCATCTGCACCACCGTCTGTTGCAGATCGGTCACTCCCACCGCAGGGTCGTGCTGCTGTTGTACTTGTGGGTCGGAGTTCTCGCGTTCGGTGCGGTCGGGTCGTCGCTGCTCGACCGGACGGCCGTCGTGCTCCTGACGGCAGGAGGGTTGGTGTTCGCTCTGGTCGTCACTGCGGTGCCGTCACTGCGTCATCAGGACGACGGCGGTGGCGGCCGAACCGGGCGTCGTAAACGCGTCCGTTAGGCTCGGTGATCGTGAGCTCTCCTGATCAGCACGGTTCCGATCCGATCCTGCCCGCACTGCCCGACTCGTCGGCCCCGATGCGCGCAGCGGTCCGCTACGGCGTGCTGGGTCTGCTCGCGCTCACCGTGATCGCGTCGGTGATCGGGTGGTTGGTCGCCGAGCTTCCCGGAGTGTGGGGAGCTCTCATCGGAGCAGCCGTCGGTGGGGGATTCATCCTGTTCACTGCGCTGGGAGTGCTTCTGACGGCGAAGCTTCCTGCGATCACCGCGGGTGCTGTCCTGCTCGGGACCTGGCTCCTCAAGCTCATTCTGGCGATCGTCGTGATGGCCCTGCTGAAGCCGCTCGACTTCTACAGCAAGGGCTCGCTGGTTCTCACGATCGTGTTCGCATTGATCATCGTCCTCGGGGCCGAGACCTATGGCGTGGTGTCACAGCGCGCGCTGTACGTCGAGCCGCGGTCGTCCGCCGCCGACGACCCCCAGTAAACGACGCAGAGTAGTAGTTACGTGTGGCAATTACTTCCCTGGTAGTGCCCCACCTACGCACTGTCGTAGAACAGTTGATAGTGTGAGCATTACGCGAGTGGCACTGTGTGCACCTACTGGGTGAGCGCGAGCAGTTGTCACTTGGTAGGCGGTCGTGTTCAAATGGCCGCCGAGTCGACGAGAGTCGCCGACAACGGCAGAAGCAGAACCGAGTATCGCGGTTCGGAGCACTGGCGCACATGCGAGCCGACCTGGTCGACATGTTGGATCGTCAATGTCCGATCGAACCGCAGACGGCAATGCCTGCGGCCGACTACGGGAGAGAGCGCTGAGCGTCACCACCTTGGCAGCCGGAGAATTCCACGCGCCGTCACTAGCCGATTTTTTCCCACCGGCCGTCCTGTTCGAAGGTACCCCCTTCGAGATGGACAGGCTGATGATCATCCGCGTCGCCATGGCCGTGATCGTTGCGCTGTTCTTCGTGCTGGCCATGCGCAGCCCGAAGATCGTGCCTCGTGGCGTCCAGAATGTCGCCGAGATCATGCTCGACTTCGTTCGTATCCATATCGCCGAGGACATCCTCGGTAAGGAACAAGGACGCCGATTCCTTCCGGTTATCGTCACCATCTTCTTCTTGGTGGTCGGGATGAACCTGACATCGGTCATTCCGTTCCTCAACATTTCGTCGAATGCCCGTATCGGTATGCCGATCGTGCTCGCCGCGCTCGCCTACATCGTCTTCAACTACGTGGGCATCAAGAAGTACGGCTTCTTCCGCTACGTGAAGAGCAGCATCGTCATTCCGAACCTCCCCCCTGCGTTGCACGTGCTGGTGATTCCGATCGAGTTCGTCTCGACCTTCCTCCTGCGCCCGTTCACGCTGACCATTCGTCTCATGGCCAACATGCTGGCCGGCCATATCATGCTGGTGCTGTTCTTCAGCGCCACGCAGTTCTTCTTCTTCGATTCCGACGGAATCATGAAGGTGTTCGGTATCGGCTCGCTGATCGGCGGCATCGCGTTCACCTTCTTCGAGCTTCTCGTGATCGTTCTGCAGGCCTACATCTTCGCGCTGCTCACGGCGGTGTACATCGATCTGGCTCTGCACGCAGAAGAGCATTAGCTCGCAGACCAGCACGACCGACAGAAACACACAGACTGACTCGGTTGCCGACCCCCGGGGCCGAGCCACAAGAAAGGGAATGGAACACCAATGAGCGTTGCGCTTCAGGCAGTCGATGTCCTCGCACAGGAAGAGACCGTCTTCAGCGGTCTCGGTGCAGTCGGCTACGGCCTCGCCGCCATCGGCCCCGGCATCGGCATCGGCATCGTCGTCGGCAAAGCGATCGAGGGCATGGCCCGTCAGCCCGAGATGGCCGGACAGCTGCGCACCACGATGTTCCTCGGTATCGCATTCACCGAGGCCCTGGCCCTGATCGGCATCGTCGCCGGCTTCATCTTCTGATTCGACGACAACCATGGCTGACAGCATCCTGATTCTCGCGGCAGAGGAAGGGGCGACTCCAAATCCCCTCCTGCCCGCGACGTACGACATCGTCTGGTCGCTGGTCGCCTGATCGTCGTCGGTTTCGTCTTCTGGAAGTACGTACTTCCGATGTTCCAGAAGGTGCTCGACGAGCGTTCGGAGCTGATCGAAGGCGGCATCAAGAAGGCGGAAGAAGCCCAGGCAGAGGCGAAGGAGGCGCTCGAGCAGTACCGCGCTCAGCTCGCCGAAGCCCGCACCGAGCTGCACAGATCCGCGAGGAGGCCCGCACCCAGGGCCAGCAGATCATCGCCGATATGAAGGTTCAGGCACAGGAGGAGAGCGACCGTATCGTCGCTGCGGGTCACAACCAGCTGCAGGCCCAGCGCCAGCAGATCGTGGCCGAACTCCGGAGCGACCTCGGTCGCAGCTCGGTGGATCTCGCCGAGAAGATCATCGGTGAGTCTCTCGCCGACGACGTCAAGCGTGCCGGATCGATCGATCGGTTCCTCAACGAACTCGACTCCCTCAGCGCTGACTCTGCATCCGGAAAGTGAGCACAATGTACGCAGCAAGCCGTGAGGCACTCGCTCATACGCGGTCCGCACTGCAGTCCGCTCTGGCTCGGGTGCCGAGACTGCCGCTGCGGCTCAGGCCGGCTCGGAACTGCTCTCGGTGGTCGAGGCGCTCGACAGCCAGCGAACCCTTCGCGGTGCGCTGGCCGACGCCTCGGCCCCCGCGGCCGTTCGCGAGACGTTGGCCGAGCAGGTCTTCGGGAGCAAGGTTTCGACCCCAGCTCTCGCGACCGTGAAAGCCGCGGTTGGCCAGGACTGGTCGGCGCAATCCGACCTGACCAACTCGCTCGTGCAGCTCGGTCGTGAGTCCCTGCTCAAGGCAGCAGCGAACCAGGACCAGCTCGACACCGTCGAGGACGAGCTCTTCCGACTCGGCCGCATCGTTTCGGGAAACGGCGAACTCGAGCAGGCGCTTTCCGACAGGAACACGTCGGTGGAGGCCAAGCGCGAGCTTCTCTCGCGATTGCTCTACGGCAAGTCGACGGCAATCACGTCGACTCTCGCTGTGCACGCGGTGGGTCGCCTGAAGGCGTCCCCGGCCGACACGTTCGACGAGCTGTCGGCACTTGCCGCAACGCAGCGCGACCGGGCCGTGGCCCATGTGCGCAGCGCGGCCGCTCTCAACGAAGAGCAGTCGAGCCGGCTTGCCGCGACGCTGACCCGCGTCTACGGGAAGCCTGTGACGGTGCACGTCGAGGTCGATCCCGAGCTTCTCAGTGGATTGGTCGTCCGGGTGGGCGACGAGGTCATCGACGGCACGGCAGCGGGGCGACTCGCAGCAGTGCGTAAGAGCCTCACGTAGTCCACTTCCGAACACACACATAGATCTTTTCGAAGACCAGATACCGAGAGCAGGAAGAACATGGCGGAGCTGACGATCTCCTCCGACGAGATCCGTAGCGCGATTGACAATTACACCGCGAGCTACTCCCCGGAGGCCTCCCGCGAGGAGGTCGGCGTCGTCGTCGATACCAGTGACGGAATCGCGCACATCAGCGGTCTGCCGTCGGCGATGGCCAACGAGTTGCTGGAGTTCCCCGGCGGTGTGCTGGGCGTGGCCCTCAACCTCGAGGCAACCGAAATCGGTGCCGTGATCCTTGGTGACTACCAGGCATCGCGGAGGGCCAGGAAGTCAAGCGGACCGGCGACGTTCTGTCGGTGCCGGTGAGCGACAACTTCCTCGGACGCGTCGTGAACCCGCTCGGTCAGCCGATCGACGGACTCGGCGACATCGAAGCCGACGAGACCCGCGCCCTCGAGCTGCAGGCCGCGTCCGTGCTGGAGCGCCAGCCCGTCGAGGAGCCGCTCCAGACCGGCATCAAGGCCATCGACGCGATGACCCCGATCGGCCGCGGACAGCGTCAGCTCGTCATCGGCGACCGCAAGACGGGCAAGACCGCCGTCTGCATCGACGCGATCCTGAACCAGAAGGCGAACTGGGAGTCGGGCGACCCGAAGCAGCAGGTCCGCTGCATCTACGTCGCAATCGGCCAGAAGGGTTCGACCATCGCGGGCGTCAAGCAGGCCCTCGAGGAGAACGGCGCGATGGAGTACACCACCATCGTCGCAGCTCCGGCCTCCGACTCCGCCGGCTTCAAGTGGCTCGCCCCCTACACCGGCTCGGCTCTCGGCCAGCACTGGATGTACCAGGCAAGCACGTCCTGGTGGTGTTCGACGACCTCACCAAGCAGGCCGAGGCATACCGTGCCATCTCCCTGCTGCTGCGTCGCCCGCCGGGACGTGAGGCATACCCCGGCGACGTCTTCTACCTGCACTCGCGTCTGCTCGAACGCTCCGCCAAGCTGTCCGACGAACTCGGCGGCGGTTCGCTGACGGCTCTGCCGATCATCGAGACCAAGGCGAACGACGTCTCCGCATACATCCCGACCAACGTCATCTCCATCACCGACGGCCAGGTCTTCCTCGAGTCCGACCTCTTCAACAAGGGTGTCCGTCCGGCGATCAACGTCGGTATCTCGGTCTCCCGTGTCGGTGGTGCCGCACAGACCAAGGGCATGAAGAAGGTCTCCGGCTCTCTGCGTCTCGAGCTCGCGCAGTTCCGCGAACTCGAAGGCTTCGCAGCCTTCGCATCCGACCTCGACGCTGCCTCCAAGGCCCAGCTCGAGCGCGGCCAGCGTCTGGTCGAGCTGCTCAAGCAGGACCAGTACTCGCCGATCGCCGTCGAGGACCAGATCGTGTCGATCTACCTCGCCGGTGAAGGTGTCTTCGACTCCGTCCCGGTGGGCGACATCCGTCGCTTCGAGGCAGAGCTTCTCGAGGACCTGCACCGGAACGCTGCAGCGCTTACGAGCAGATCTCCGGTGGCAAGGCGCTGACCGACGAGTCCGCCGATGCTTCAAGGCCGCAACCGACAAGTTCAAGGAAGGCTTCATCGCCTCCGACGGCAGCCGCGTCGTGAACGACCCTGAGGCCGAGACTCTCGGAGCCGACGAGGTCGAGCAGGAGCAGGTCTCCGTCAAGCGCACCTCCGTTCGCAAGTGAGTGTGGAGACCATGACCCAGCGTCCAGTGAAGGGAGTGTGATCGACGAATGGCGAACTTGCGTGAGCTCCGCTCGCGGATCAAGTCGGTCAACTCGACCAAGAAGATCACCAAGGCGCAGGAACTGATCGCGACGTCGCGCATCACGAAGGCCCAGGCCCGAGTGGCAGCATCCAAGCCGTACGCCGAGGAGATCACCAAGGTCCTCTCGGAACTGGCGAGCGCGTCTGCGTCGTTGGATCACCCCCTGCTCAACGAGCGCGAGAACCCGAAGCGTGCCGCAGTGCTGGTCGTGACCAGCGACCGCGGTATGGCCGGTGGTTACAACTCCAACGTCCTCAAGGAGGCGGAGGAGCTTCGCCAGCTGCTGATCAGCGAGGGCAAAGAGCCCGTGCTGTACGTGCTGGGCGGTAAAGGTCTGGCGTTCTACACGTTCCGCGAACGTGCGGTCGCGGGTGCGTGGACCGGGTTCTCGCAGGAGCCCCGGTACACCGATGCCGCGAAGGCAAGCCGGCACCTGGTCGAGCTGTTCATGGCCGGGTCCGGTTCCGAGGTTCCCGCTCCCAACGGAGAAGGCACCATCGAGGGCGTCGACGAGCTCCACATCGTCTACACCGGTTCGTGTCCATGCTGACCCAGACCCCCGAGGTGCGTCGCATGGCGCCTCTCGAGGTGAGCGTCACCGAGGACGAGATCGAACTGGGCGAAGACATGCTCAGCGACGGTCATCGGGGTTCCGGACCTCAGCCCGACTACAACTTCGAGCCCGAAGCCGGAACGCTCCTTGCCGCGCTTCTGCCGAAGTACATCAGCACGCGAATCTTCGCGTCGCTGTTGGACGCGGCAGCCTCCGAGTCGGCTGCCCGTCGTACCGCGATGAAGCTGCAACCGATAACGCCACGGAACTGGTGAACACCCTCAGCCGTCAGGCGAACCAGGCCCGCCAGGCCCAGATCACCCAGGAAATCAGCGAGATCGTCGGCGGTGCCGGTGCGCTCGCCTCGAGTGCAGGAAGTGACTGAACCACAATGACCGCAGCAGTTACCGACAACAACGCCGGTGCGGCGTCGGCCCTGGCCGGGCGCGTCGTCCGCGTCATCGGCGCCGTCGTCGACGTGGAATTCCCGCGTGGCGCCGTACCCGCCCTCTTCAACGCCCTGACGTCCGAGGTCGCCCTCCCGTCGGTGGCCAAGACGCTGACCCTCGAGGTTGCGCAGCACCTCGGCGACAACCTGGTGCGCACCATCTCGATGCAGCCCACCGACGGGCTCACCCGTGGTGCCGCAGTCTTCGATTCGGGCAAGCCGATCTCGGTTCCCGTCGGTGATGTCGTCAAGGGCACGTGTTCAACGCCCTCGGCGATTGCCTCGACACCCCGGGCCTCGGTCGCGATGGCGAGCAGTGGGGCATCCACCGCAAGCCCCCGGCCTTCGATCAGCTCGAGGGCAAGACCGAGATCCTCGAGACCGGCATCAAGGTCATCGACCTGCTGACCCCGTACGTCAAGGGCGGCAAGATCGGTCTGTTCGGTGGTGCCGGTGTCGGCAAGACCGTTCTGATCCAGGAGATGATCACCCGTATCGCGCGTGAGTTCTCCGGTACGTCGGTGTTCGCCGGCGTCGGTGAGCGCACCCGTGAGGGCACCGACCTTCACCTCGAGATGGAAGAGATGGGCGTCCTCCAGGACACCGCCCTTGTCTTCGGCCAGATGGACGAGCCGCCGGGAACGCGTATGCGCGTCGCTCTGTCCGCACTGACCATGGCGGAGTACTTCCGCGATGTTCAGGGCCAGGACGTCCTGCTGTTCATCGACAACATCTTCCGTTTCACCCAGGCCGGTTCCGAGGTGTCGACCCTTCTCGGTCGTATGCCTTCCGCCGTGGGTTACCAGCCGACGCTGGCGGACGAGATGGGTGAGCTCCAGGAGCGCATCACCTCGACCCGTGGACGCTCGATCACCTCGCTGCAGGCGATCTACGTCCCCGCCGACGACTACACCGACCCGGCGCCCGCGACCACGTTCGCGCACCTCGATGCGACCACCGAGCTCTCGCGTCCGATTTCGCAGATGGGTATCTACCCCGCTGTGGACCCGCTGACGTCGACCTCGCGCATCCTGGAGCCGGGCATCGTCGGTGCGGATCACTTCCGGGTCGCCAACGAGGTCAAGCGGATCCTGCAGAAGTACAAGGAACTGCAGGACATCATCGCCATCCTCGGTATGGACGAGCTCTCCGAAGAAGACAAGGTCACGGTCAACCGTGCACGTCGTCTTCAGAAGTTCCTCGGCCAGAACTTCATCGTCGCCGAGAAGTTCACCGGTCAGCCGGGCTCCGTCGTGCCGCTGGCCGACACCATCGAGGCATTCGACCGCGTCTGCAAGGGCGAGTTCGATCATCTGCCCGAGCAGGCGTTCAACAGCTGCGGTGGACTCGACGACGTCGAGGCCGCAGCCAAGAAGATCGCCGGGAAGTAGGCCGCTATGGCTGAAATGACCGTGGACGTCGTCGCTGTCGAGGAGCGCCTGTGGTCCGGCGCGGCGACGCTGGTCACCGCACAGACCACCGAAGGTGAGATCGGCGTCATGGCCGGTCACGAACCGGTTCTCGGCCAGCTCGTCGAGGGTGGCGTCGTGTCCGTCAAGACTGCGAACGGCGAGCGCATCGTCCTCGCGGTGCACGGTGGGTTCCTCTCGGTGACCGCGACGACCGTGACCGTGCTTGCGGAGTCCGCCGATCTCGTGGACTCGATCGACGTCGAGGCAGCCAAGGCGGTTCTGGCCGAGAGCCAGGACGAAGCCGAGATCGCGGTGGCCAAGGGCCGCCTGCGGGCCGTCGAGCGAGCCTGAGTCAGGCAACGGGAAAGCCGCGACGGAGCCGACGAGCAGTGTCAGTAGGAATGATCGTTCTCATTTTCCTGGTGGTGCTGCTCGCGGCCTCCGTCGCGGCTTTCCTCTTCCGTTTCACCAAACTTCGCGGCGGTGGCACCGCCGCCATCCTGCGGGTCATGCCTCGCGCCGTTGGTTCCGGTTGGAGACACGGCATCATCCGCTACGGCGACAACACGCTCGTCTTCTACAAACTGTCGAGCATCAAACCTGGCCCGGACTCACGAATGAGTCGTCAGGGCATCGATGTGCGATCCCGTCGCGCGCCGGCGGGTAGCGAATTCGACATCATGACCGACGACATCGTCATTCTCGAGATCGCCGACAACGGCAGCACCTACGAAGTGGCACTCGACAGCGGCGCACGCACAGCGTTCCTGTCCTGGCTCGAATCCAGCCTGACGAACGTTCGCAGCGCCGCCGCCTCGGGTGATCCGACCTCTTATGCGCCGGCGCCGGGCTTCCAGAGGATGTCGCCGTCCGGGTTCGTGACACGGCTGAGGATGAACAGCAGATCCGACAACCGATTGAGGTACTTCGCAGGAAGAACGTTCGTGTCGTCGGGCGCAACCTCGACGGCCGCCCAGGCGGAGCGCTCCGCACGGCGAGCAACGGTGCGGGCCGTGTGCAGAAGCGCCGCGGCCGCAGTTCCGCCGGGCAGGATGAACGAATTGAGCGGCTCGAGCTCTTCATTGAATTCGTCGCACCAGCGTTCGAGCCGGTCGATGTACTCCTGTGTGATCCGCAGCGGCGGGTATTTGGGGTTCTCGACAACCGGAGTGGACAGGTCGGCTCCTGCGTCGAACAGATCATTCTGAATCTGCTGGATCACGGGGATCACACGGTCGGGAACCGACCCCAGCGCGAGCGCGACACCGAGCGCAGCATTCGTCTCGTCGCAGTCGGCGTACGCGACCAGCCGGGCATCGTTCTTCGACACTCGGGAAAAGTCGCTGAGGCCCGTAGTTCCGTCGTCGCCGGTGCGGGTATAGATCCTTGTGAGGTGGACAGCCATGGCCGCCACGGTACCGGCTCCGATGTTCTCCGAGAGACCTGGTTACGCTGTGTCGTTGTGAGTGAACGCTTTCTTGTGACCGGCGGTAGCCGGCTGGTCGGTGACGTCTCTGTCGGCGGTGCCAAGAACAGTGTGCTCAAACTGATGGCAGCGGCCCTCCTGGCCGAGGGCACCAGCACGATCACGAACTGCCCCGACATCCTCGACGTCCCGCTGATGGCAGAGGTGCTGCGCGGACTCGGCTGCGAGGTCGTGCTCGAGGGCGACGAAGTGAGCATCACGACGCCTGCGCAACCCGAGTACCACGCTGATTTTGCTGCGGTACGGCAGTTCCGTGCGTCCGTGTGTGTCCTCGGTCCGTTGGTCGCGCGCTGTAGGCGCGCGGTCGTCGCGCTTCCCGGTGGGGACGCGATCGGTTCCCGTCCCCTCGACATGCACCAGACCGGACTTCGGCTACTCGGGGCACACAGCACGATCGAGCACGGATGTGTGGTGGCCGAGGCCGACGATCTGCACGGCGCTGCGATCCGGTTGGCGTTCCCGTCGGTAGGCGCGACCGAGAACATCCTGATGGCCGCCGTTCTGGCCAAGGGTGAGACCACGATCGACAACGCGGCCCGTGAACCCGAGATCGTGGATCTGTGCAACATGCTCGTGCAGATGGGCGCACGAATCACCGGTGCCGGAAGCACGACCCTGCATATCGTCGGAGTGTCGTCACTCGAGCCCGCGACGCACCGATGCATCGGAGACCGCATCGTTGCGGCGACCTGGGGGATCGCCGCCGTGATGACCCGGGGCAACCTGATGGTCCGTGGAGTGAACCCGAAGCACCTCGCATTGGTACTCGAGAAGCTCCGCGGTGCCGGCGCCGAGGTGACGCCGCACGCCGACGGATTCCACGTGGTTCAGGAAGACCGGCCTCGCGCGGTCAACTTTGCGACCCTGCCGTACCCCGGGTTCCCGACCGACCTTCAGCCCATGGCGATCGGACTTGCCGCCGTCGCCGATGGAACATCGATGATCACCGAGAACGTCTTCGAAGCACGTTTCAGATTCGTCGAGGAAATGATCCGACTGGGTGCAGACGCACGCACCGACGGACACCACGCAGTGGTGCGGGGTGTCGAAGAGTTGTCGAGCGCCCCGGTGTGGGCATCCGATATCCGTGCTGGTGCAGGGCTCGTGCTTGCTGGTCTGTGTGCCGACGGGGTGACAGAGGTCCACGACGTCTACCACATCGATCGCGGATACCCGAGGTTCGTGGAGAACTTGACCGAGCTCGGCGGGACCATCGAGCGAGTCGGCAGCGAAGACTGATCTACCGCGACCCCGACGTCGACGACGTCGCGGCGACACAGCGGTTCCTGGGCCTACTTCGAGTCGAGGTGTGCTCCGTTCCGGAGTTGTCGCCGGCTCTTCTCGGGCTCTGATTTGCTTCGCCGAATGCGTCGACCGTCGAAACCCTTTGCTGTAGCGAGCAATTCCCTTGGTCGGCGCTTCTCCAGGGGCGCGTGCAGACCAGCTGTGCTGCGCGTCACGAATGATGATTTTGCGGTGATCCGTCAGGTTTCGCAGGCGTGACCTGCGGGAACGTTGCAGGAAAAGCGTCCGACCTGCGGGTTTGGCAGTCTGTTCACAGTCGCGTAACTTAATCCAGGTCAGAGCGACACGGACACCGACGGACCGCAAGGTCAGGGACACGAGGTTGGACGAAGGCGCCTGAAAGTTTCACGGCCGTCAATCTTCTGGTAAGGTTGGAAGCCGCACCACTTCCCAAAGTGGTTGCGATACCGAACAAGTAACCCCCGAGAAAGCGGACAATGGTCCGGGATCGACGGTGTGT
>BBEG01000085.1 GCA_001312645.1 Rhodococcus sp. JCM 9791 | reverse complement strand
ATCGTGCGTGACGCTTCGGCGCCCGCCGCGGAGGTTCCGACCACCATCGTGATCGGGAGCGCCGCGCGGCGAGCGGAGGCCGACGGCTCGATGCGCTACGTCACCGGTGAATTCCGGGTGGTCGAACTCGACGGTGTCGAGAACATCCCGGCGCACGCACCTGCAGATTTCGCCTCGGCGATCGCGCTGCGCACCGGAAGCTGGTAGACGAACAACGGCACCTACCCGATCTTCGGATCCGGGAGGTGCCGTTGTTCGATCGGGTCAGAGACCCAGCAGAGCATTCTCGACTAGCTCGGGCAGCGCAGGATGGATCCAGTACTGGCCGGTGGCCATCTCCTGTGCCGTCAGACCGAAGCTCATCGCCTGGATCAGGGGCTGGATCACGGTCGACGCCTGAGCGCCGATGATGTGAGCACCGAGCAGCAGACCGGTGGACCGATCGGCGATCAGCTTGCAGAAGCCTCGGTGTCCTCCATCGCCCAGCCGTAGGCGACGTCGCTGTAGTTCTGGACCTTGACCGAGATGTCATACCCGGCGGCACGGGCTTGTTCCTCGGTCAACCCGACGGTCGCGATCTGCGGATCGGTGAAGACCGCCGCCGGCACGAAACGATGATCGGACCGCCGCAGCTCGGATGTGTCGCCGCTCCACGCGTCGTGGAGCAGGTTGTGCTGCACGACGCGGGCCTCGTGGTTCGCGACGTGCTTGAGCTGATACGACGACGACACGTCACCGAGCGCGAACACACCGCGCGCGGTGGTGCGCTGGAACTCGTCGACGACGATGCGGCCCTCGTCGTCCAGCTCGATCCCCGCCTTCGCGACGTCGAGCAGGTCGCCGTTGGGTTCGCGACCGGTCGCAACGAGCAACGCGTCGCCGGAGACGACGGTGCCGTCCTCGAGTTCGACCTCGACGCCGTCGCCGACGGGACGGAACCGGCGCGCCGGAGCGGTCAGATGCACGTCCCACTTCTCGCGGGCCAGCGACGTGAATCGTTCGGAGACTTCGGAGTCGAGATGGCGCAGCAGCGCGCCACTGCGCGCGATCACCGACACCCGGGTGCCCAGCGAGGAGAACACATGCGCAAACTCCATGGCGATGAATCCGGTACCGAGAATCACCAACGATTCGGGGAGCTTCGGCAGACGCATGATGTCGTCGCTCGTGTAGTAGTGGACGCCGCTGTCCAGAACGTTTCGGGGCACCGCGGCGCGCGAGCCCGCGGCCACGACCACCTGGTCGGCGGTGATGGTCTCGCCGGTTCCCGTGTCGATCGTGCGCTCACCGACGAACCGGGCATGCTCGCCGTACACGGTGACGTTGTCGCAGTCCTCGCGGCGGTAGCGCTCGCCGCCCGCAGCGATCGGGTCGATGCGTCCGAACACGCGGTCGACGATGTCGTTCCAGCGCACACCGTCGATCGAGGCGTCGATGCCGTATTTACCGGAGGTCCGGATCGTGCGTGCGACCTCGGCTGCGTATACGTACATCTTGGTCGGGATGCACCCGACGTTGAGGCAGGTACCGCCGAAGGTGCCCTCTTCGAGGAGTGCGACGCGCTTGTCGTCGTAGCGCTCGTCGATGAGCGAGTTACCCGATCCGGTGCCGATGATCGCGAGGTCGTAGTGGGTCACGCATGCTCTCCCGTGGTTCGTGGCCGGGCGTCGTCCGCCCGGTTGCCGGCGGTCTCGTCGCCGGTCCTGTGACCGTCCAACCATTCCAGCCACAGGTCCAATTCCCGGAACGCCTCACTCAGCGGCCCCGGTGTGGAAAGGAACACATCGTGCCGGCGCCGTCGACGGGCACGATCGTCGTCCGGTCGCCGAGACACCCCGCCCACCGGGCGATCTGCCGGACATCGAGAACGGCGTCGACGGTGTCGATCGAGGGGTCGTACTCGGGCGCCGAACCGCTCTTGCCCGAACGCAGGATGAGCGACGGCACCCCGATGTCGAGCCCACGGTGCAGCCGCGCCTGTCCGTGTCGGATCGCGCGGATCCACCCGAACCTGATCGGGAATCCCGTGAGCGGCTTCCAGTCGAGGTCGTACGTCCAGCCGCCCTGCTGCAGGCTCGCCCCGTAGGTGTCGAGCTTCGGGCCGGGTACCGCGTCCTTGGGTCGGAGCCGGCCGATGAGATCGATCGCGGCTGTGCCGACATTGCGCAGATAGGACGGTCCCTGCAGGTCGAACCACGGGCTGTTGAGGATCAGACCTGTCACTCCCGCTCCGCGGACGCCGTCCGGGCGTTTCTGGACGCGATCGAGCCACAGCGGCAGCACGAGACCGCCGGTCGAGTGGGCGGCGAGCAGGACTCCTGGTTCTCGCGAGGGTGACCCCTCCGATCCGCCCACCTCGTCCCGCACGATGCGCAACGCCTCATCGAGCTCGGAGTCGTAGAACTCGAGGTCGGTGACGAAGTGCGGAGTGTGCTCCGGCCCGCGCGACCGGCCGCACTTGCGCAGGTCCAGGGCGTAGAACCGGTAACCCTGAGCGGCAAAGTGCTCGGCCAGGTGCTGTTGGAAGAAATAGTCGGTGAAACCGTGGATATAGAGGACCGCACGATCGGGGAGATCGACATCGTTCGGCTGATACCGGACGAGTGTCGCGCTGATCTGTCCTTCCCCGTCCGGGTCGGTGCCCAGAGGTAGACTGAGCTGCTGGTATCCGTCGCCGAGAATGTCGGGCTGCCAAGTTGTCACTATCACACTGTATTGGTGACCGCGGTAGACGGAAGTGGGTACACAATTGGGTGAAGTGAAACGCCGGTGAACATCCGGGTAACCTGTTCGTCGCAGTCGGCACGATCGTGGTGATCTCGGTGTATGAGAGCGTCCATGTCCGTGTACGGGATACTCACGCGGGCGGACCACCACGGCGGCGGCGCGTGCGAACAGACAAGGAAGTCGATTTCCCAGTGTCAGAGAACGTAGAGGCGAAGACCGATGTAGTGCTCGTAGGCGCGGGCATCATGAGCGCGACCCTCGGAACGCTGCTGCGCCAGCTGCAGCCGGAGTGGTCCATCACGGCGTTCGAGCGGCTCGACGCCGCCGCCGCGGAGAGCAGCGACCCGTGGAACAATGCGGGCACCGGGCACTCCGCTCTGTGTGAGCTCAACTACACCCCCGAGAAGCCCGACGGCTCGGTCGACATCACCAAGGCGATCAACGTCAACGAGCAGTTCCAGGTATCGCGCCAGTTCTGGTCCTACGCGATCGACAAGGGAATCCTGTCGGATCCGAAGAACTTCATCAATCCGATTCCGCACGTCAGCTTCGTGCACGGCGCCGACAACGTGAAGTACCTGCGCGCGCGCTACGACGCCCTTGCCGGACACCCGCTCTTCGCCGGCATGGAGTACTCCGAGAGCCCCGAGTGGTTCTCCGAGCACCTGCCACTCATGGCCGAAGGCCGCGACTTCTCCGACCCGGTCGCGCTGAACTGGACCGAGACCGGCACCGACGTCGACTTCGGTGCGCTCACCAAACAGCTCGTCAACAACGTTGCTGCGTCCGGCGGCACCGTGTTCTTCGGCCACGAGGTCACCAACCTCTCCAAGCAGTCCGATGGCAGCTGGATCGTCAAGGTCCGCAATCGTCGTACCGGTGAGTCGCGCAAGGTTCACGCCAAGTTCGTGTTCGTCGGTGCCGGCGGCGGTGCACTGCACCTGCTGCAGAAGTCCGGGATCGCCGAAGCCAAGGGCTTCGGCGGCTTCCCGGTGTCGGGTGCGTTCCTGCGTTGCACGAACCCCGACGTCATCGCTCGGCACAGCGCCAAGGTCTACGGCAAGGCAGCTGTCGGTGCGCCCCCCATGTCGGTGCCCCACCTCGACACCCGCGTGATCAACGGCGAGCAGGGTCTGCTCTTCGGACCGTACGCCGGCTGGTCGCCGAAGTTCCTCAAGCAGGGCGGCGTGATGGACCTGCCCAAGTCGGTCAAGCCGAACAACCTGATGTCGATGCTCGGCGTGGGCATGACCGAGCTCGGGCTCGTCAAGTACCTCGTCAGCGAGCTCAGTCAGTCGCCCGCCGACCGCATCGTGACACTCTCCGAGTTCGCCCCCGAGGCACGCCTCGAGGACTGGGAACTCATCGTCGCCGGTCAGCGTGTGCAGGTCATCCGTCGTAAGGGTGCGGGCGGTGTCCTCGAGTTCGGTACTGCGGTCGTCAACGCTGCCGACGGAACGATCGCAGGCCTCCTCGGTGCGTCGCCCGGGGCGTCCACCGCTGTCCCGGCGATGCTCGATGTGCTCGAGCGGTGTTTCCCGCAGCAGTGGGCGGGTTGGCAGCCCAAGCTGAAGGAAATGGTGCCCTCGCTGGGCGTCAAGCTGTCCGACAACCCCGCGCTGTTCGAACAGATGTGGGACTGGAGCACCAAGTCTCTCGAGCTCGATGTTGCATCCGACCCGGCGTCGACGGCGCCGGTCGAGGTTGCTGCTGTCTGACACTCACACACATCGTCACAGGCCGGTCCGCACCCAGTGGGAGCGGACCGGCCTGTGTTCACATCGGATCGGAAAGTGGGGACACCGGGTGCCAACCGAGAACGCCGACGAGACGAATTACCTCGTCGGCCTGAATCTGTCCGGGCGTCGCGTCGTCGTGGTGGGAGGTGGTTCCGTCGCACAGCGCAGACTCGGATTGCTCGCCTCGTCCGGTGCAGACATCCACGTGGTGGCGCGCGCCGCGACGCCGGTGATCGACAGCATGGCGGCCAAGGGACAGATCACCCTCGAACTCCGTGACTACGTCGACGGTGACCTCGACGGCGCCTGGTACGCGATGGCGTGCACCGACGAGTCCGGCACCAATGCTGCGATCGTCGCGGAAGCGAACGACGCCGGGTGTTCTGTGTGCGGGCGGACAATGCCCGAGAGGGAAGCGCGGTGACACCGGCGACGGCACGACACGACGGTCTGACCGTCGGTGTACTGGCAGGCGGAGACCATCGGCGCTCCGCGTCGGTCCGTACCTCGATCTTCGAGGCGCTCGCAGGTTCGGGCACCTCCGAGATCTCCGATACCGGGAACAAGCCGGTCGGTGTCGCACTGGTCGGTGGTGGCCCGGGCGACCCCGACCTGATCACCGTGCGGGGTCGTCGACTGCTCATGCAGGCCGATGTCGTGGTCGCCGACCATCTGGCGCCGCAACCGCTGCTCGCCGAACTCGCCCCGCACGTCGAGGTGATCGACGCCGCGAAACTGCCTTACGGCAGGGCGATGGCGCAGCAGGCCATCAACGAGATCCTCGTCGATCGCGCCACGGCCGGGAAGTTCGTCGTCCGGCTCAAGGGCGGCGACCCGTATGTGTTCGGACGTGGCTTCGAAGAACTCGAAGCATGCGTCGAGGCCGGCGTGCCCGTGACGGTCGTGCCGGGCATCACCAGCGCGATCTCGGTGCCGTCGGCCGCCGGAATCCCCGTCACGCACCGCGGAGTGACCCACGAGTCGTGGTGGTCAGCGGTCACGTCGCGCCCGACCATCCGGATTCGCTGACCGACTGGGATGCGCTCGCGAAACTTCGGGGCACCCTCGTGTTGCTGATGGCCGTGGCGCGCATCGAACAGTTCGCCGAGGCCTCATCTCCGGAGGGCGCCCCTTGGACACCCCCGTGGCCGTCGTGCAGGAAGGGACGCTGCGCAGCCAGCGAGTCCTGCGCGCCGACCTCGCGACCGTCGCTGCACGCGTCCGCGAGGAAGACATCCGCCCGCCTGCGATCATCGTGATAGCCCGGTCGCCGGATTCACGACGGAAGGTGCGTGACATGACCGACACGTCGAAACAGATGACCACCCGCGCCGTCGCCATCGCGACGCTCGTCCTGAGCGGGCTCCAGCTGATGGTGGTGCTCGACGGCACGGTCGCCAACCTCGCGCTCGCACCGTTGCAGGCCGAACTGGGACTTTCGGACTCCGGCCGCAACTGGGTCCTCACCGCATACGCGCTTGCCTTCGGTGGCCTGATGCTGCTCGGCGGACGGCTCGGCGACAGCTACGGCCGCAAGAAGATGTTCATCGCCGGAGTCGGGGTCTTCACGCTCGCGTCCCTGCTGTGCGGAATCGCGAGCAACGACGTGATGCTGATCGGCGCGCGTGCCTTGCAGGGCGTGGGTGCAGCCGTGGCGTCACCGACGGCCCTCGCCCTGGTGGCGACGACGTTCGCGGCGGGTCCTGCCCGCAACCGGGCGATCGCGGTGTTCGCGGCGATGACAGGTGTCGGATCCATCGCGGGTCTGATCCTCGGCGGGGCACTCACCCAGGTGTCGTGGCGATGGATTTTCCTGATCAATGTGCCGATCGGTGTCGTCATCGTGGTGCTCGCGGTGTTCTCGCTGCGAGAGACCGTGGGCGAGCGACTCGCTCTCGACGTGCCCGGCGCGATTCTTGCGACGCTGGGATGCGCCGGGTTGGTGTTCGCATTGACCGAAGGTCCCGGATTGGGTTGGGGCAGTCCCGCGGTGATCGGGGCACTCATCGCAGGTGTCGTCCTGCTCGGAGCTTTCCTGCTCGTCGAACGTCGTGCAGATAATCCGTTGCTACCGTTCGTGCTGTTCCGCGACAAGAATCGCGTCGCGGTATTCGTGTCGATCTTCTTCGCGGGTGCGGTGATGTTCAGTCTCGCCGCGTTCGTGGCCCTGTTCGTGCAGGACATCCTCGGCTACACCCCGTTGGAGGCCGGCCTCGCGTTCGTTCCGTTCGCATTCGGGCTCGGTGGCGCGGCGGCCGTGTCGTCGAAACTTGTGGCGCGGATCCAGCCGCGCTGGCTGATCGTCACCGGCACCGTCATCATGACCGCGAGCTTGGTGTACGGGTCGGGAATGGACCGCCACGTCGAGTACTTCCCGACCCTGTTCGTGCTGGTGCTCGTCGTCGGGTTCGGTGTCGGACTTGCCGTGGTGCCGCTGCCGCTGTGCGCTGTCGCGGGTGTGGGCCCGCACGAGATCGGGCCGCTGTCGGCCATCGCGCAGGTTGCTCAGACACTCGGGGGGCCAGTGGGCCTCGGCATCATCGGGTCGCTGGCGACATCGAGGGCGTTGTCACTCGGCGGTACGTCCGGTCCGATTGCGACGATGACGGACGCGCAGATCGCGGCGCAGGGGGAGGGCTATCTGTTCGCACTCTTCGGCTGCGCGGTGTGCGCGGTGATCGCGGGTATCGCGGCACTGTTCATCCGGTTCACCCCGGAACAGGTAGCACAGGCACAAGAGGCGGAGAAGGTGGCTCAGACCACCTGACTCGCACGGTCGGGCCGTCCGGCGGGTTGTCAGGTGAGGACGATCAACTCGGTCGGCGATTCGACCTCGACCCGCAACCCGGCCTTCGACGCGACCCGAGCCACACCCTTGACGTCGGTCGGCTCGGCGCGCGTGAGTACCAGTGCTCGCGCAAGCAGACCCTTGTGGTGCTTGTTGAAATGGCTGACCACCTTGCGGGTGCCGTCAGGCTGTTCGGTGAGCACCGTCGCGGTCACCGCGCCGGGTACAGGTCCTAGCTGCTGATAGACACCCGACCGCAGGTCGATGACGAGATCACCGTCCGCTTCCGTCACGATCGCGTCGGACAGCTCCGGGCGCCACAGCGCCGCGAGCGTTCCGAAACCGGGCAGCTTCGATCCGCCCGACAGGCGGTAGGCGGGAACCGGGTCGGCCGCGCGGACTGCGCCGAACAATGCGGATCCCATACCGAGCCTCCGGTAGGCCTTGTCGCGTTGCGCCTTGGTGAAGGAATCGGCGTCGAGCGCGTCGAACAACACTCCCGTGTAGCGGAAGAGCGCCGGCCGAGTCGGGGAGACCCACAGTTTCGCGTTCCGTTCGACCTCGTCGAACTGGGTGGCACCCAATCCGAGAGCACGGCACGAGGCATCCGGATCTGCGGCCAGATCGACGAGGGCCTGTACGAGGAGCTCACGCGTCCCGGTCAGTTGCGGCATCGACAGGTCGCCGAGATCGAGCGGGGCGCCGTCGCCGCCGTCGGACTTCGTCTCGGAAGGGGGAAGAAGCACCAGCACAAACGACAACCGTACCGATCGGGTCGATCGGGTCGCGAGGTAGGCTGACCGATCGTGATCACCCGCATGTCGCACCTGTTCCTCCGCACGCTCCGCGACGACCCGGCCGACGCCGAGGTCGCCAGCCACAAGCTGCTCGTCCGCGCCGGCTACGTGCGCCGCATCGCGCCGGGCGTGTACTCGTGGCTGCCACTGGGCTGAAGGTGCTGCGCGAGGTGGAACGGTCGTCCGCGAGGAGATGAACGGCATCGGCGCGCAGGAGATCTCCCTGCCTGCACTGCTCCCGCGCGACCCCTACGAGACGACGAACCGCTGGACCGAGTACGGCCCCGGCCTGTTCCGCCTTCAGGATCGCAAGGGCGGCGATTACCTCCTCGGCCCGACCCATGAGGAGATGTTCGCGCTCACCGTCAAGGGCGAATACAACTCGTACAAGGACTTCCCGGTCACGCTGTATCAGATCCAGACCAAGTACCGCGACGAAGAACGGCCGCGCGCCGGCATTCTGCGCGGCCGCGAATTCACCATGAAGGACTCGTACAGCTTCGACCTCACCGACGAGGGGCTCGCCGAGTCGTACCGCGCACACCGTGACGCATACGAGCGGATCTTCACGCGCCTCGGCGTGAAATACGTGGTCGTGTCCGCGACGTCGGGCGCGATGGGCGGCAGCGCGTCGGAGGAGTTCCTTGCCGAGTCGCCCGCCGGTGAGGACACCTACGTTCGGTGCGTCGAATCCGGGTACGCCGCGAACGTCGAGGCCGTGAAGACCCTGGCCCCGGCACCTGTCCCGATCGAGGGGCAGCCGGAGGCGGTCGTCCACGACACCCCCGACACGCCCACGATCGACACTCTCGTCACTGCGTCCTCTCAGATCCTCGGCCGCGAGGTCGACGCCTCCGAGACGCTCAAGAACATCCTGGTGAAGGTGCGGCAGCCCGGCGGCGAGTGGGAGCTTCTCGGTATCGGTGTCCCGGGCGACCGCGAGGTCGACGACAAGCGTCTCGAAGCCTCCCTCGAGCCGGCCGAGGTCGCTATGCTCGGCGAGTCCGACTTCGCCGCCAATCCGTTCCTCGTCAAGGGGTACATCGGGCCCAAGGCATTGCTGGCCAACGGCGTGCGCTACCTCGTCGACCCCCGGGTCGTCGACGGCAGCTCCTGGATCACCGGCGCCGATCAACACGGCAAGCACGTGTTCGGGCTCGTCGCCGGCCGCGACTTCACCCCCGACGGCACGATCGAGGCGGCAGAGGTGCGCGACGGCGACCCGTCGCCCGACGGAGCCGGACCGCTCGTGTCCGCCCGCGGCATCGAGATCGGTCACGTCTTCCAGCTCGGCCGCAAGTACACCGATGCATTCGAGGTGAACGTCCTCGGGGAGAACGGCAAGCCGGTGCGTCCCACCATGGGCTCCTACGGTGTCGGCGTCTCACGACTCGTCGCCGTGGTCGCCGAGCAGCAGCATGACGACAAGGGCCTGCGCTGGCCTGCAGAGATCGCACCGTTCGACGTGCACCTCGTCATCGCCAACAAGGACGAGCAGGCCCGCGCGGGCGCCGAGGCACTCGCGCAGGAACTCTCCGACGCCGGCGTCGACCTGCTCTTCGACGACCGCAAGGCATCGCCGGGCGTGAAGTTCAAGGACTCCGAGCTGCTCGGAATGCCGCTCGTCGTCGTGGTCGGCCGCGGTTTCGCAGACGGTCACGTCGAACTGCGCGACCGCTTCACCGGCGAGGCCCGCGAGGTGCCCGTCGCGGATGCGGTGAGCGAGGTTCTCGCAGCGACCCGCCGCTGACACGACCGACGGCTGCCGATGAGGTGGTGACGGGGGAGACTGTGTTCCATGGCTGCTGACTGGGAACACACCGACACGTACCTCTCCGACCTCCTCATCGGCAACGACCGAGCCACCGAGTCCGCGCTCGCGGCGAACGCCGAGGCCGGTCTGCCCGCCATCGACGTCTCACGCATGCAGGGCAAGTTCCTGCACCTGCTCGCACGCGCGATGGGCGCACGGACGATCCTCGAGATCGGCACGCTCGGTGGGTACAGCACGATCTGGCTCGCGCGGGCCGTCGGCGACGAAGGGCGCGTGACCACACTCGAATTCGAGCCCCGCCACGCCGAGGTTGCCCGTGCGAACCTGGACCGCGCCGGCGTCGGCGGAGTCGTCGACATCCGCGTCGGCCCCGCCCTGGACTCGTTGCCGCATCTCGAGGGCCCGTTCGATCTCGTGTTCATCGACGCGGACAAGGAGAACAACTCCAACTACGTGCGTGAGGCACTGCGGCTCACCCGCCCGGGCAGCGTCATCATCGTCGACAACGTCGTCCGCGGCGGTGCGATCGCGGACCCGGATCAGGACGACGAACGGGTCCGTGCGTCTCGGGATGTCCTTGCATTGTTCGCATCCGAACCTCGCCTCGACGCGACTGCACTGCAGACGGTGGGGGCGAAGAACTGGGATGGTTTCGCGATGGCGCTGGTCGTCCACTGAGGGCGCTGCCGGACAGGATCTCTCCGAATTGTCCTGATCCGCCACGAGAACCTGTTCCAGTGTCGTAATGTGCGCAGCATGATCTCCACGGTCGTCTGGGGCACAGGAAACGTCGGGCGCGCGGCTGTTCGCGCCGTCGATGCTCACCCCGAACTCGAGCTGACAGCGGTTCTCGTCCACAACCCGGACAAGGTCGGGCGCGACGCCGGGGACCTGGGTGATCTCGGCCGTGAGATCGGTGTCAGGGCGAGAGCAGATATCGACGCCGTGCTGTCCGAGTGTCCCGCCGCCGTCGTGTACGCGGCGACCGGTGACATCCGGCCCGACGATGCCTTCGCCGACATCCTCCGTGCGCTCCGCACCGGTGCCGTCGTCGTCACCCCCGCGCTGTTCCCGCTGTACGACCACCGCAGTGCACCGCCCGAGATGAGAGAGCCGATCCTGGCGGCGATCGCGGAGGCAGGCGGGTCGCTGTTCGTGTCGGGTATCGACCGGGGTGGGGCAACGACGTGCTGCCGCTGCTGCTCAGCGGACTCGGTACGACGGTCGAGGGCATCCGCTGCCAGGAGATCTTCGATTACTCGACCTACGACCAGCCCGACTCGGTGCGGTATCTCGTCGGGATGGGTCAGCCGATGGACTACGAACCACCGATGCTCGCGCCGTCGATCCCGACGATGGTGTGGGGCGGACAGGTGCGGTTGATGGCGCGAGGCCTCGGCGTCGAACTCGACGAGATCCGTGAGGTCTTCGACCGGCGGGCCCTCGACGACACCATCACCACCGCGACGATGGGCGACTTCGAGGCGGGCACACAGGCGCGGTGCGATTCGAGCTGCAGGGCATCATCGGCGGACGGCCCCGAATCGTCATCGAACACGTCACCCGCATCCACCCGAATTGCGCGCCGGACTGGCCGGTTCCACCCGACGGCGGTGCGGGCGCACACCGGGTGATCATCGAGGGACGACCTCGGATCGAAGTCAGTATCGAGGCCGACGACGAAGGCGGGAGCCGGGCGGCCGGCGGCAATGCGACGGCAGTGGGTCGGCTCGTCGGCGCGATCGACTGGCTCGTCGAGCACGAACCCGGCCTCTACGACGCGCTCGAAGTTCCGCTGCGCCCCGCGATCGGCAAACTCGCCGCTGCGGAAGGAGCCCCCGCATGATCATCGACATCCCCGAGGGCAAGGACCGATCGGCTATGTCTGGGCCGAGATGGTCCCCGGGATCGGGATCCCCGCTTCCCAGTTCTCGCTCTCCGTGTACGAGCACTCGACCATCGACCTGCGCGCGTTCGAAGCCGCGCGGCTACGGATCGCGCAGATCAACGGATGTGTTTTCTGCCAGGACTGGCGCACCGAACGGGACGGAGTCAAGGTCGAGCCCGGTTTCGACCGAGACGTCGAGAACTGGCGCACCACCGAGCACTTCGACGAGCGAACACGACTCGCCACCGAGTACGCCGAGCGATACGCGCTCGATCACCACGGTCTCGACGACGCGTTCTGGGTGCGGATGAAGGCCCACTACACCGACGCCGAGATCGTCGAGTTGTCGATGAGCATCGGATCGTGGCTGGCGTTCGGTCGGCTCAATCACGTGCTCGGGTTGGACACCGCCTGCGTACTACCCGGGCACTGACCGACACGACGAATGATCAGGGTGCGCCGAATACCACGTCCCGGTGTAGCCGATCATCCACTGCACGCCGTACTTGTCGGTGCACATGCCGAAGCGCTCGGCCCATTCCACCTTCCCAGTGGCATGGACACCTCACCGCCCTCGGACAGTCCGTCGAACACCCGGTCGGCTTCCTCGGCGCTGTCGGCGTCGATCGAGATCGCGAAATTCGTTCCGGCGGTGACGGTACCCATCGCCTCGGGTACGTCGGATCCCATGAGCGTGCTGTCGCCCAACGGGAGTGCGACGTGGGCGACGCCGTTCTTCTGTTCCTCGGTCAACTCCATGTCGCCGGTGTCCATGTCGCTGAAGCGTGCCAGCTGTAGTTCGCCGCCGAAGACGGATCGGTAGAAGGTGAATACTTCTTCGGTGTTGCCGTTGAAATTCAGGTACGGGTCGACTGATTTCATGATGTGCTCCCATATCGCTGTACGGACGGTCGCGCACCCGCAGTCTAGTGCGCCGATACGCTGCCAACAGGACGAACGACGTCGGTCGAACGGTCAACTCTCCTGCCATCCAGGCCGCACCAGACCGGATTCGTAGGCCAGCACCACCAACTGGGTCCGGTCCCGCGCACCGAGCTTGAGCAAGATCCGGCTCACATGGGTACGCACCGTCGCGGGGCTCAGGAACAGTCGGTCGCCGATCTCACGGTTGGTCAGGCCCTCGGCGACCAGAACCATCACCTCCCGCTCCCTCTCGGTGAGCCGCTCGAGTCCCGGCGCGGGCGGCGCCTGCTTCGTGTGTGCGGCGAACTCCGCCACCAACTTTCGTGTCACCGACGGCGAGAGCAGCGCATCTCCCTCTGCCACGACCCGTACCGCACGAACCAGATCTGCCGGTTCGGTGTGTTTGACGAGGAAACCGGTCGCGCCCACCCGCATCGCTTCGAAGACGTACTCGTCGAGTTCGAATGTCGTCAACACCACCACCCGCACCGAGGACAGTTCGGGGTGGGCCACGATTCGACCGTGGCAGCGAGTCCGTCGAGATGTGGCATGCGGATATCCATCAGCACCACGTCCGGGACGAGTGTCTCGGTCATGGCCACCGCAGCCTCGCCGTCGGCGGCCTCTCCGACCACGGTGATGCCGTCCTGTGCGTCGAGCAGCGCAACGAACCCGGCCCGCACGAGCGCCTGATCGTCGGCCACCACAACCCGGATCGTCATCCGGTCACCTCATGCTCGTGGGGGAGTGGCCACTCGGCGCGAACCCGGAAACCGCCGTCGGGCCGCGGTCCCGCAGAGAACGTACCGCCGAGCGCGCGTGCCCGCTCACGCATACCGGCGATACCGTTGCCGCCGCCGCCGACGTCGGATGGACCGGACTCCTCGAGCGTCGGTGGAGTCTTGGTGCCGAAGCGATTGTCGACGTTGATGAGGAGGCGCTGCGCGGTATAGGTGACGGTGACGGTCGCGGGTGCGCCGCCCGCGTGGCGCGCCACGTTCGTCAGAGACTCCTGCACGATCCGCGTCGCGGCGACATCGATGAGATTCGGCACGCGGACCGGCACACCTCGCACCTGGGTCTCGACTTCCACGCCGGCAACACGTGCGCGGTCGACGACAGCATCGAGATCGGCGATCCGGGGCGCCGGCGTGGTCTGCACTCCCTCGCCGCCACTGCGCAACGAGGCGAGAAGCGCGTGTACCTCGTCGATCGCCTCGCGGCTGGTGGTTTTGATCGTGCTCAGAGCGGGACGCGCCTGCTCGGGATGCGCATCGAACAACTCGAGCGCGACCGACGACTGCACGTGGATCAACGACAGACTGTGTGCCAGCACGTCGTGCAGTTCGCGCGCGATCTCGAGTCGTTCCTCGCTCGCGTGTCGTCGGCGTTCCTCCGCGGTCGATCGCTCGGCGGCCGCCAGTCGTTCCTGCCGGGCGAGGCGGGCGGTGCGGCGTTGCCGAATGATCTCCGCCAGTGCGACGAGCACCAGCAGCCACGCCGCGATGCCGGCGGCCTGGATCGCACTCGGTGGCTCTGCGGGGAAGATCGCCGGTCCGCCCCACACGAAATACGCATAGCCCATCGCAGGCAGCGGATACGTACGCCATCGTGATCCGACGGTGCTCGCGGTGAGGAACGCGACGATCAGCGACAGGAACACCGGACCGTACCCGTAGCCGCGCGAAAAATACGTCGCGGTCGCGGCCAGGACGATGAGCAGCACCGTCATCGGATACCGACGCCGCACCAGCAGAGCGATCGGACCGACCAGCAGCAGGACGTACCCGACGGTGTCGAGCGGGACTGCCTGTGTCTGATCGATGTTCGCAGCGCGGCTGCCGATGAGTTGGATCACCGCTATGGCCGCGGCCGATCCCACATCGATCAGCAACAATGCCCGGCCGGCCGGTGGAAAGACCCGGTCGAGCCAGGAGAGACCGCCCGCGGTGCCGCCGGTAGTGACCACAAGCCCGAAGGTAGACCAGCGGGAAGTGTGCTGTCATCGTCCGCGGCGCGTAGCACAGCGGACGCCTCGAGGCCGATGGCGTGAACCGCATATGGAAACCTCGCCGACACGTCATGCTGAAAGCGCGCCGCTGTCCCAGCGCTCTGGTGGACGACACAACTGGGGATGTCGCATGACCATCGATCTGCACGGTACGGCGCGACTCTCGCGCTCACTGATCACCGTCGTCTTCGTGGCGACCGTCGCCGTCCTCGCCGCGGCGTGCTCGACGTCCCCGGCCGACGAACGGGTGCCCGCCCGATCGGCCACTGTCACCCGTCCGGCTGCGCCCGAGGGGACGCTCCCCGCCCCCCTCCGGACAGCACTGCAGGGCGCACTCGATCGGACGGTGACCGAATACGGGGTGCCCGGAGCCGCCGTGGGCGTATGGGTTCCGGGTGAAGGCACCTGGATTGCGACGGTCGGCACCGCAGACATCGAGGGCGAGGTCGCTGTCACCACCGACATGACCTGGCCACTGCGGAGTATCACCAAGTCGTACACCGTCACCCTCATCCTCCAATTGGTGGACGAGGCACGATCGGTCTCGACGACACGATCGACCAGTACGTCGACGGCGTCACGGACGGAGACAGGATCACTCTCCGAGAACTTGCCGGGATGTCCAGTGGCAACGCGACTACACCGACGACAGATTTGTCGAAGTGTTCTCCGAGGACCCCGCGAGGATCTTCACGCTCGATGAGTTGAACAGTTTCGTGCTCGGTGCGCCGGCGCAGTTCGCACCCGGGGAGAAAAAGGTCTACACCAACGCGAACACCAACCTGCTCGGCGCCGTCGTCGAGCAGCAACGGGGCAGCAGTTCGCCGACGTCCTCGACGAGCGCATCCTGAGGCCCCTCGGGCTGGAAGGCACCGAGTACGTCCTCGACGCCGCGCAGTGGGCCGATCCACATCCACTCGGGTACGCGGAGGATGAGGGAGGTCTCGAGGAGCAGCCCGACAACCTGTCGATCTTCGGGCCGGCCGGCTCCATGATCAGCAACCTCGACGACGGTCGAGTGTGGGGCGAGGTCCTTGCCACCGGCATGCTCCTGCAGCCGGAGACCCAAGCCGAGCGGCAACAAGGGGCGCCGTTGGACGTGGGGCCACCGTACGACATCTATGCCCTCGGGATCGGCGAGACGGCAGGATGGTGGGGGCACAACGGCGAGGGCCTCGGTTTCACGGCGGCCATCTTCCACAACCCCGATTCGGGCGCGACCGTCGTGGTCTACATGAACGAATCCGACGTCGTGCCGGAAGCCCACCCTGCCGATCAGATGTTCCGCCGTACGGCAGAGATCCTCGGATCGGGCCGCTGACCCATGGTCCGCGACACGTACGTCATGTGACGCCTCGAGGCCGATGTGCCGACATGCTCGTGCAGCGCATTGTCGAATCATGTCGAACGAAATCGTGGTCACAGACCGACTGACCAAGCGATACGGCACGCAGACCGCCGTGGATTCGGTCGATCTACACGTACACGGTGGCGAGGTCTACGGATTCCTCGGTCCCAACGGCGCCGGAAAGACGACGACGCTGCGTATGTTGGCCGGGCTCGTCCGGCCCACCTCGGGATCCGCGATGGTCTTCGGACGCGCTCCGGGAACACCCGCCGTCGCGTCGCGCGCGGGTGTGCTCATCGAGTCCCCGGGCTTCTATCCGTATCTGTCCGGCCGCGACAACCTCCGGGTGCTTGCCCGATACCGGGCCCTGCAGGACATGCATGTCGAGGCGGCACTGCACCGTGTCGGCCTGCTGGATCGCGGCGACGACCCGTACCGCACCTACTCGATGGGTATGAAACAGCGACTCGGCGTTGGTGCCGCATTGCTCGGTGAGCCGGAGTTGCTGATCCTCGACGAACCCACCAACGGCCTGGACCCTGCGGGGATGGCGAGATGCGCGACCTCGTCGTCGACCTCGCCGACCACGGTCATGCGGTGCTGTTGTCGAGTCACATGCTCGCCGAGGTCCAAGAGGTGTGCGACCGCGTCGGAGTCATTTCGCACGGCCGCCTCGTTGCTGAATCCACTGTCGCCGATCTGCGCGGCGACAGCAGACTTGCGTCCGAGCCGAGCCTCTCGATGAGGCGCACAGTCCTTGCGCTGCTGGTGTCGCCCGCCGCGCTCGGTCGCGACGGGGACCTGCTGCTCGTCGACATCGACGAAGAGCGGACACCCGGACTGGTGCGGGCATTGGTCGGTGCCGGAATCGAACTGCACGAACTGACCCGACGTGAGCAGTCGCTCGAAGACGTCTTCTTCCGCATGACCACCGACGCACACGAACAGTCGTGAACGAGTAGTTCATGGGCTGCGACAAGGAGCTGTGATGAACACCTTGATTGCCGGGACTCGCGCAGAGCTGCAACGTCTGCGGACATGGCCGACGATGTGGGTACTGCTCGCGTCGTGGATCGTGCTGAACCTCGTCTTCCTGTACGTCTTCGACTACATCACCTTCCGAACCGGGGGAACGACCGGTATGTCGAGCACCGCACCTGCGGAGGTGCTGCTGGATCGGATGCTGCCTGATGCTGTGCCCTCGGTCTTCACCCAGGGGATGGCGATGTTCGGCGGTGCCTGATGTTGATACTCGGCGCCCTCACCGTCGGCAGCGGATACGGCTGGGGCACCTGGAAGACGGCCTTCACCCAGGGGTCGTCGCGGACAGCGGTGATCGGTGCGACCTTGGCGATGCTCGGCGCCGTGGTCCTCGTTCTCGTGGTCGCCGTGTGCGTGATCGATCTGGGGGTCGCGGCGCTCATCGCGGGCGTCGAATCCCGATCCGCCGCACTTCCGGACCCGGGATCACTACTGCGGGCGCTCGGCGCCGGTGCATTGATTCTGGGGATGTGGACGAGCGCCGGGGCGCTGATCGGCGCGGTCGCGCGTGGACCCGCCCTCTCGGTCGGG
>BBEG01000084.1 GCA_001312645.1 Rhodococcus sp. JCM 9791 | reverse complement strand
GGCCCAGTCGCGCAGGAGTGCCGCGGTTCGGCCGGGGCCCTCGAAATCGATCGGCGGCACCGGCGCACCGGGGACCGGCGGGACACCGTCGGGAACCTCTATTCGCGGCAATTGGGGTGAGCGAAGGTTGGAACCCACCGCGATGATCACCACCACTATCAGCGCGCTGAACACGAGCAGCGGCCAAGCCGAGCGACGACGTCGTGGAGCGGGATACACGTCTCCATCTTCCACATGTTCGAACAAGCGCAGGTGAACGCGCCTGCGCGGGCGATCACGAAGATCACCCGCGCAGACTCGGACGGTGGAAACCCCGAGGGTCTAACGGGCTCCCACCGCGAGTGCAGCGCCCTGTTTCGACGCCGTCATCGTGGCCGACCTCGACGTCGACCATGCTTCCCACGCGCTGCCGACGATGTCGTCCAGGTCGTGCCGTGCCTTCCAGCCGAGTTCCGCGCGGATCCGGGCGCGTCGGCGACCACTCGTGCCGGATCACCGGCCCGGGGTTCGTCGATCTGCCAGTCGAACGGCACGCCACTCGCCTGCCGTGCTGCGCGCATCACGTCGAGCACGCTGGCGCCGCACCCGCACCCGACGTTGTAGACGGCCGCCATGGGAGCAGTGTCCATGGCGTCGACGACAGTGGCGTGCGCGGCGGCGAGGTCGGTGACGTGGATGTAGTCGCGGATGCAGGTGCCGTCCGGGGTGTCGTAGGTGTCGCCGAACACCGACGGTGCCTCGCCGCGGTCGATTGCCTGGAACACGCGCGGGACGAGGTTGTGGATGCCCCGGTCCGCAAGGTCCTTGTCGCCGGCACCGGCCACGTTGAAGTAGCGGAGCGCAGACCAGCTCATCCCTTCGGCAGCGGCGATATCGCGAAGCAACCACTCGCACATGAGTTTGCTTCTTCCGTAGGGTGATTGCGGCAGCGTCGGAGCGTCTTCCGTGACCGTGTCGTCGCCCACAGCGCCGTACACCGCGGCACTCGACGAGAACACGATCCTGCGAACCCGCAACCGCACCATGGCAGCGAGGACACTCTGCATGCCGTACACGTTCTGCCGGTAGTAGTAGGAGGGGCGGGTGATGGACTCGTCGACGGCCTTCCGACCGGCGAGGTGCACAACGCCCTCGACGTCGTACATGTCGATCACGTCCATCAGGAAGTCGGTGTCGAGGACACTTCCCACTTCGACGGGCACTCCGGCCGGGAGCAGTTCCGGATGCCCGGCCGACAGGTCATCCACCACCACTACGTCTCGGCCGCCCGATATCAGGGAGCGAGTGACGTGTGTACCGATGTACCCCGCGCCTCCGGTCACCAACAACATAGCTTCCACCCTTCATGTCGGGAGAGTCATACGTGCTCGAAACCTTTTCCTGCTCTGTTCGATTCGGTCCGGTCGGTCCGTTTCTGTCGCCACGGAGCGACGAGTGCGAGAATCCGGTCGACGATCCTCTTGACGACCCGGGCCGGGCCGCTGTACCGAGGGGCGCTCATCTGCAGGAGAGGGAGCCCCGCGAGAGGCGAGATGTGCAGGCGCGGGCCGACGATGTCGATGAGGACCGGGGCGATGAGGAGGTCGACGCCGGTGTCCTCGAGGACCTGGTCGAGCTTGCGCATTCTCGCGCAGGAGCACCGGTCGGACGGGAGCAACGCGACCGCATCGAACCTGTGTATCTCGGTGATCCGGATAATGTCGGCGTCGGTTCCCAGCACCGGAACGTCGTCGATCGCCACGGGTGATCCGCGGGGAACGGGAAGAGCGTCTTCCCCCGTGCGTCCGCGAGGCAGACGCCCTCGACCTTCCATCCCGACTCACCCGCTCCGTTCGTGCGGCTGACGAGTTCGTGGACCTCTTCCGCATTCCCGACAACAAGCACGGAGCGCAGGCACCGACCTTGCGTTCGGGCATGCAACACCATGATTCGCAGCACTTTCCGAGCAGCGAGGGTCAGCATCAGCGCAAGTGGTAACGCCACGAAGATGTACGCTCGGGCCCGATCCGCGCCCAGCGAAAAGGCGAGAATGGCCGACGACGCCACCGCGTAGAGATATGCACGGACGATTCTGCGGTACTCCTCCGGTCCAGATCCCAGAATTCTTCTGTCCCAACCCTTCTGAAATGCCATCGACAGCACCGTGACGACGGTACAGACCACGATCACAGCAATTCTCTGCCCATCGGCGAGTGCGGTGGTCGGGCGGTATCCGACGGCAACGATCAGGTTTGCCAGAGCGAGGCAGAGCAGGTCGCAGCACAGCACCGACACTTCGTAGCGACGCTCCCACCTCGCGGGACGTACCACGCGGTCGGGCACGACCGCCGGGGGCGCCGTGAAAACACGAGCCGGAATCATCGGATCACGTACCGGTGCGGCGACTGCAGCAAACTCGCCGATGCGCTTGTACATCAAGGTCACCCCTGTTCGGAGCCGTCGGACCCCCGACTCTCAAACCGTACCTTGAGACTGTTTTTTACACAATAACAAACCGAAAGTTCACCACCACTACTACTACTGCTCGAGCGCGGCGTCCCCGAGGAACATTCGGCGGGCATCGTTGCCGTGGGCGTTCCAGGGGAGCGCGAGTGCACCGACCTCCAACAATCGCTCGATATCCTCCGGACCTTCGGTCTACTCATCAGGAAACCCTGCGCACGAACACAACCCACATCCAGGAGGTAGCTCACCGCACCCACTGATTCGACACCTTCGGCGACCACGTCGAGCCCGAACGACGCAGCCAGTCCGACAATCGAATCGATGATGACCCGGTCACCTTCGCTTCGATCGAGATTCTGCACGAACACTTTGTCGATCTTGAGAGTGTCTACCGGCAGGGACTTGAGATGCCCGAGGGAACTGTATCCGGTACCGAAGTCGTCGATTGCGATCCGAACTCCCAAGCGCTCGAGCTTCGCGAGTGTGGACCGCGTACGCCGCAGGTCGCCGACGACCACATTCTCGGTGATTTCGAGACACAGCTCCGAGCCGAGAAGACCGTACCGCTCGAGAACCTGTTTCACATCGACGTCGAAATCCGAGGAGACCAACTGGACCGGCGACACGTTGACACTCATGACCAGATCGAGGTCCCTGAAATCACGCTTCCACTGCCCCAGCCGGGCGCATGCGGTGTCCATAACCCAGGCGCCGAGTTCACCTGCAAGATTGGTGGATTCGGCGACATCGATGAACTCGAGCGGCTGCAGTTGCCCCAGCACCGGGTGGTTCCATCGCACGAGCGCTTCGAGGCCGAGGATCCTCCCGGTTCGCAGATCGACCTCGGTTGGTATTCGAGCGTGAGGTGGTCGTCGTCGATCGACGTGCGCAGGTTCATCTCGATGATCGTTCGCCGTTCGCCCCTGTCGTTCATGTCCTCGGTGAAGACGCCGACACTGTTCCCGCCCTGTGCCTTCGCAGACATCATTGCCTGGTCCGCCCGGCTGAGCAGTGTGACCGACAGGATTTCGCCGGGTTCTCCGAGCGCGACCCCCACACTCACACCGCGCCCCACGGTCTGGCCGTCCAGGGCGACCGACTCGCCGACATGCTGCAGCAGCGCTTCTGCACGAGCCGTCACCTGGTCGAGTGTTGCGGGACCATCGAGCACCACCACGAATTCGTCGCCGCCCAACCGGGCGACCATGTCGTCGTGCCCGTTTCCTTCCGACAGTCGTTGAGCTATCCGGCACAGGTACGTGTCGGCTGCGCGATGACCGAGAAAGTCGTTCAGCGCCTTCAATCGGTCGAGATCCAGGAACAGCACTCCGACGGGGCCGGGATTGCCTGCGCACAGTCGGTCGTCGAGATATTCGAACAGGGCGCGCCTGCTCGCGAGTCCGGTCAGTGGATCGTGGTACGCCGCGTACCTCAGATCCTCCTCCGCACAAATGCGTGCCTGCACCTGGGTCAGCAGTGCGGCGATCAACTTGAGTGTGGTGACCTCACTGTCGTTCCAGGCCCGATCGCCCTGTTTGATCAGCCCCAACGCGCCGGTCGTGATCTGCCCGGCCACCAGTGCACGGCAGCCACCGACACGTTCGGCATCCCGGATCCTTCGAACACCCGGTGGCCGTATCCTTCCCAGCTGGGATCTGAGCCGTCCGAGGGGCCCGGACGACTCAACAGCGGTTCCTTCATGGTGGCGGAAGCCGCGAAGATGGGATCTGCTTCGTGGAAGTAGATCACTCCCAACGGGTCCGGATCCGGAATCTCCGGCCTCGGAGGCCATTCGGCGATCAGGAGCGTGGCGCCGATGTCATGGTCGTTGTACCGGAGAAAAGCGGTATCCACGCCGAGATGTTCGACAAGTTCGCGGAGCACCTCCCGCGCCGTGGTGACCTGGGTGGCGGCATCGGCAGGCATCAGGTGCGCAGCGACCCGGGTGACCAGTGCGTCGAGCGTGTTCTCGGTGCTGCTCATCTCCGTCCTCCGTCAGCCCTGTTCACTCTGGTGGCTGTACCGCACTCGATCCGGGCGACGGCGGCTGCGTTCTGCCGCGTGCCGGGTCCTCCCGATTCTCATGACGAGTGCGATTCGGTCGTCATCCGCTACGCCCAGCGACACGCTGAACTTCGTTCGTAGCGCGTCGAGGACATCGGCGTCTCGACGCGACAGCCGACCGAGGTCGGCGGGCGTGTCGGCATACAGGAAGACCGGAGAGACCGGCTGGACTGCCAGCCCGAGGGCCTGCGCATGCACCCATACGCTTTCGACCACCGTGCCGGCGTGCACGTAGTCGCTTGCGGAGTCCCCTTCGGTGACCACCGCTATCAGGGCTGCGCTTCCCCGTACCCGATCTCTCGTGATGCGCCCGAGTCCGCCTCCGAGACCCCAGTCGTCGAGCTGGTCGAGAACATCGTCGCGTAGGACTACATCGAGCAACGCGCTCTCCGCCGCGTCGAGCCCCAGTGAATTCACTTCGATGCCACTGTCGGCGTTCTCACTGCCGTGCCACCGCAGTTCACCGACCATGTCGCGCCTGAGTTCTCGGGTCAGATACCTGATTCTGTCCGACTCGGCCAGAATCCCCGCGCTCTCATCGAGGGTCGCAGAATCTGTCACGATTCTGATCCGGCCGCCTTCCAGGGCCGCTGCGTCATACAACGCCACGGCCTCGCGGCCGGTGAGAGTGCGGTCGTGGGTGGGATGGCGGTTCGTCGCACGCGCGAGCATCGGACCGTACAACTCCGAGAGGTGAGGATCGTCCCCGTCGCCGAACTCCAGAGTCGCAACAGGATGATTCGGATCGACCGTGTCGTTGGAAGGCAGCGTCACAGGGCCGAGGATTCCGTGTGCTGCCGCGGCCACCTTCGCATTGAACAGAGCTGCCCCGACAGCGATACAGCTGCCACGGTGATGCAGGTCCATCAGTACCGGAGCAGGCTCCGAAGCGACCGAAAAGACGAGCCTTCGACGTTCGACGGTGATCGACCATGGCTGACTGTTGCCTCCGGACGGTGCCCGAACCGCGGCGTGGACCAGCGCCTCGACCGGCCCTTCCGGCACCTCTTCGTCGTCGATCCGCCCCGTCGATGCCTCGCCCGCTTCCGCGGCCGGAGATTCGAGACGCTGGAGAAGTTCGTCGAGATCGATCCGCCCGCGTCCCGAATCGACTTTGTCCCCGAGCGCAATTCGGCGGATCAACCCTGTTATCGTTGCGCCGCCGAGCGCCACGTCGCTTGCCAATTGCGGCCAGGCTTCGAGTGTCTCGTCGATCTCCAGCATGGATGCGGCCAAACGCATCGACAGTTCACCGGCACCGAGGATTCGCAGCACATGCGGAACCTTGTCTCGACTGGACAGCTCTGACAGCGCCTCGACGTCGACATCGCCGAGCAGACCGTGGAACGGTTGGCGTTCCGGCTCGAGGTCGAATCGCTCGACATCGACCAACCCCCTGTCGCTGGTATGCATCACGACAGGCACGCGCCGTCGTGACGCCTCCGCCCTCAACAGCATCTTCAGGTCCAGGGAGTCGCACTCGTCGACCAGGACGTCGAGACCGTCGAGAAAGTCGCCCACAGTGCGGGGAACGACGCCGTCGCACCACACCCAGACAGGCAGGTAGGGGTCCACCTCTGCGATACGCCGAGCGGCGACCACCGCCTTGTTGAGACCCAGATCGAGCAATGTGGCCGGCACCCGGTTCAGATTCGACAACTCCAGCACGTCGAAGTCCGCCAGTCGAATCTCACCACAGACGCCTTCGAGGGCGAGGGTGTGCGCCACAGCATGCCCGACACTGAGGCCGACAACCCCGACCGTGACGGATTCGAGCCGCTCCTGTTCGGCAGCGGTGATCTTGTTCCGGTTCCGATCGAGGCGCAGCCTCCGGAACGACGACGGTCCGAGCACCCTGATCGCGGTGCGCCGCCACGGGTAGTACGCCCACCGTGGGGCCTCCTCACGAGCGGCAGGACCACCGAGCCGATGCAGGCCGTCGCACTGGTCTGCCAGCCGGTCGACCAGCACGACCCCGGCTCGGTACGCAGTCGCTCGAGCTCCTCGACGTGGTCCGGATGCTCTTCGGACAAGAGCACCGCCGAGTACACCTCGTCATCGCCCGGCACGGGTTCATCCGATATCCGATGTCAGGAGCTTCTCGAGTTCGCGAGTCCGCTCGCCCGACCGGCTGCCTCGGACATCCCAGAGGAGGAGGCGTGTCCGGTAACGCGAATCCGGGTATGGACACGGTGGAATCTCGTAGACGATGCGAGCACCGCACTGCGTCCACATCGCCAGGGCGTTGTCGGCGGCAGTGCCCACGAGATACCTGGCGCCGAGGAGCTCCATGCAGTAGGTCGTGGTACGCGCGACCGCGGCACTCAGTTCTCGTCGCTTCGGAACCCCCGCCGCGACCCACCCCATCTTGGACTCGACCAAACCGTGAGGAAGGCACTCGCCGAGGACTCGGCGGATCGCAGACTGTTGCACCGGATCGGTCCACTCGATCATCGGATGCGCATCGTCGACACTCCTATAGGGCCCCAGTGCTCGTGATCCGCCCACCACCGCGCCCTTCGCGTCGATCGCGGCGAAGAAATACGTCGTGGAGACACCATCGATGATCTTGTCGTACTCCACTGCCGACTCGACCCCGTACTTCCGGTACGCGACGACCGCTCCGGAGACGAACTCCGCCCACAGGTCCGGCTCTGCAGCGGGGGACGCTGCGATGAATCGGTATCCCGAATTCTCATCGTGGAATTCGAGGGTCCGCCCCACGAATATCGGAGACAGTCCTTCGACGCTGCGGTCCACCTCGGCCTCCGATCGGCAGCCGTCCGACGCATCCGACCACCATGCATCCGAGGCCCGGGCGTCGACGACCCTGACGAGCCGCCGTTCGCGCTCGCCCACGACCGGTGACAGGGTTGTTCCGATATCGTCACCCATCCGGGCGCCGCTCGTCACCGTTACCGGAATTCCGAGGCAGAATCATGCTGGCGGAGTGTTCATCCCAGGGACACATACAGGTCTGCTTCACCATGCTCCGGAAGAACGAGTATCTCCTCCGCGAAGGCTCTCGTGATCTCGCCCCTCTTGTCCGCCGCCTCGATCTGGTCCCACAGATCTTCGCACTGGTTCGGTGATGCACCGTCGGGAACGAAGCGTGCCGCATACTTCTCGGACACTCTGACCAGCGAGTCTCCGACGGCCAGATCTTCGATGTTGTCGCAACGATATCCGGCGACTGCCGACCATCCCGCTTCGGGATGTCTGACGTAGACCACCGTCAAGTCCCGGACACCACGTTCGCGGAGTCGCTCCAGGGTGAAGCTCATGAGATCTGCGGCAGGGCCGAGAACCCCGGGCTCGCCCCCGGCACCACGAGTCCACCGACTCGATACGGCCCAACTTTGACAATGGTGAATGTCATTGCAGTTCACCGCACTTCGTAGATCGCACGGCGATGTACAGGTCGACCCCGTAGGCATGCGGATAGTATTCGAAGTCCCCGGTGAACGTCCGCTCGATCTCGCCACGACGCTCCGCTTCCCAGATCTCGTCCCACAGCCTGGAGTAGATCTCAGCGAAATCGTCGCCCGTCACAGAGAACTTTGCGTACGTTCCGCAGGTAGACGGGAGATCATGTAGCCGGGTGGCACGTCGTCGAGCGAGTCGCAGCAGTATCCGACCGTCTGAATGTAGTAAGACCCGACCTCCTCGGCGTGATCCGTGTATGTCGACGCGAGTGGCCCAGAGTTCTCCCCGTTCAGGACTGCGAACCACGCCTTCTCCAGGTGCGGGTCGCGCACTTTGCCGAGCGCGCGGCGCGGACTTCTCACCGGCAGGCCCGCGACAAAGGTTTCTTTGCGGTCGATCAGTCGAAACGGCATCGGGTGTACCTCCAAGCAGCACGGTCTTCCCCCTGCGCGCGCTGCCCGACCCCTCGCACGCAATACCCGGACGATTCGAGACTAGATCCAAAAGCCCCTGGTTTCAAACATTCCCAGAAATCAACCTGAAGTATGTTTTTTTTGCTTGATTATTGGCCTTGTGGTCGTTTACGATCGGCGGGCATACCACCCAAGATCACTTTCGAGCGCGACTCGACATCTACCGGTCCGCGGCACCGGCCCACGACTCTGCCACCGTGAACCACCGGACCTCGTACGCCGACCACTCGAACTGCCGACCGTCGACAGAAGCACTGGTCGTGGTGCCCGTGGTGTTGACGATCACGCGCGCGAAGTCCGTCTCGAGCGCAAGCAACCCGTCCGCCAACTGCACCGTCCGCCGATCTACGGTCGATGGAAACCAACGAGCGAAGCGCTGAAGGACATCGAGGAACGGCAGCGGCCGACCCCCGTCGCGTTCCAGGTGTCCGTCCAGAGGCAAGTCGCACACTCCGCACCATCAGGTCGGGGGTTCCAGTAGAGGACCGTGTCTGCGCCGCTCCCCGCGAGCTCGATCATCGCGGCGACGCGCAGAGCAACCTGACGCTCCCACGACCAGCCGGGCCCCGGCGGCTCGACGTACCACTCGGCCCACCAGATGGGCAGACCGACCTGCTCGCGAAGCCACTCATCGACCGCAGCGAACTTCTGCACTGCAGTGAACTCGTCCGGCGCACCCTGAGCCGTGGTCGCGTGGGCATCGACGACAACGAAGTCGGCGCCCTTCCGATGCATGTTCCAGAAGATGAACGCATCCAGGTACCGTTGATCCACCGCCCCCCAAGGCCCCTCCAGCTGCGGGGAAGTACCGAGCGCACCCACCGGCTTACTCGCGAACTCGACGTAAGGCCCGCCGACCTGGTTCGCCGGATCCACTGCCTTCACTGCGTCGTATACCGCGTTGTACAAGGTGGTATACCCCTGCGCATCCCAGCGATTGATCTCGTCGTCGAAGAACCCTTTGAACTCGTTCCACACGAGAAAATGCCGGACCTGAGGATAACGTCGTGCCACTTCGGCACTCAGTGCGGCGAAATCAGCGAAGTGTTCGGGACTCGGAGCCACCTCGAGGCGGTCCCAGTCGGTCTCCCCTGGTTCGCCACCTTTCATCCAGTCCGGAGCGCAGCACAGCACTATGACCGGAGTGCCATCGCTATGGAGAATGAATTCCATTCGACGGTCGAGACTTTCGAAGTCGTACTGGCCTGGCGAAGGCTCCGGGTTGTCCACTCCCCACCCCATGATGGCCTGCGCCTGCACCATCGGCACCGACCCGACGGCCCTTTCTGCGGCAGCGATCCCCAAGGGGCTACCGGTGTCAGCGCTGAATTGCGTATGGGTGAAACCCCATCCTGGGGTCCGGATGCTCTCGACTCCGTTCGACGGAGGAATTCCGGGGGATCCCAGGTGCACAGCGAAAAGCACTGCCACCACCGCCGTCGCGACCGGCAACCTGACCGTGCCCCACCGCCGAATCGCTCTTCGTACGGCCGGTCCCGTCCGGATGTGATGCGTCATGGCCCCGCGACCTCGATGTCAGGCATGCGTCGATCCGTGCTCGGACGGCGCGAATTCCCCTTGCGGAATGCGCGCTCGGAGACCGAGGAAGAGCACAACGTTCACCACCACGAGCAGGAGAAACACGGCCACGAACCCTACGACGAGTATCACCAGTGCGTTGATCACCATCTCTGTCATGCTGATCCGATTCCTTTCTCATCGTCGTATTCAGTGCCCGGCTACCACGGGACACACACGAGTTCGCTGTAGAGGTCGTCGATCTGCGCGGGCTCCAGGTCGGCACTGCGGTACATCTTGGGCCAACTGTCCAACTCGAACGACATCCGAGGCCGACGCTCGATCAGCCTCAGCTCGGCAAGCGTCGCCACAAGCCTGTGCCGCACCAGCAGGTGTCGCGTCAACGGCATCAGGCACGTCGGAACAGGTCCGGATTACTCACATGCAGAACCACGGCGAACACAGGTATGCCCTTGTACCGACATTTCCGGTACATGACATAGCAGGACTCCTGCCCACGGACAACCACGAGATGACGCGCGGCAAGCGCGTGTGCGTGGTCACGGTAGAGGTCGAACTCGGCGCCGGTGAGCGTGCGCGCGATGACCTGTGGGTCGGAGCTGACCTTCGTCCGCGAAAACGGGGCCGGCCACGGGAGATTGGGAATGAGCGCCGCCGACGTATCGAGAAACCGGAACCTACGCCAGGCCAATATCTCCCGAGGACCGTCGTCGGGTGACAGCACGGTGAAGTGATACCCGTCCTGCGCCAGCAATGCATCGAGCAACGACATACTGCGCGACCGGTACTCGGACAGCACGCACCACGATCCCATGTTGCAGAAGCGCTCCACCCTCCCCGCGACCCGTCGCTGGGAGTAGAGAGCCAACAATGTGCCGACCACATTCGGACCGTCCCGCAGCATGAATCCGAAATTGGGGGCCTCCACCTTCCACGGCACTGTCGAGCATGCCGATTCCCACGGAACTCGGTCGTTGTGATTGACGCTCAGGAAGTCGGCCACTTCCGCGAGGTCGGCTTCGGTGATCGGCGTCAGCTCGACAGTCATGGTGCAGAGACCGTTCCGGAGATGTCGCATGGAACGGTGCACGCATTCCGCCACCACGTCTGTCCGGATACCGGGAGTGTGTCGATCGGATCGTAATACGGATAGACCCGGTTCAACGCGTCGACGTCCATGCCGTCGAGCCCGGTGCGATAGTTCTTGCTCCAGTGCGAGATCCCGCGGATCCGATCGTAGTAGACCACCTGGTGAACCCATCGCTTGCCGACGAAGGGAACGTCGCACACTATCCGTGGCGTCGCGAATCCCGGCAGGTATCCCATCATCTCCTGTTGCAGTTGCTGCGCCTCCCACAGCGCGACCCGCCAGTGCTCGGCGTGGGGGATCATGTCGCACATGTAGAAGTAGTACGGCAGGATGTTCGCTTCACCCTGCAAGGCGAAGCACAAGTCGAGCAGGTCGGTAGTCGTGGCATTCACCCCGCGCAGCAACACCCCCTGGTTTCGCACATCCCTCAGACCCGCGTCGAGCAGTGCCCTCGTCGCCTCCGCGACCAGCGGAGTCACCGACTGCACATGATTGATGTGGGTGTGCAATGCCAGATTGACCCCCCGATCCGCGGCGACGCGCGCCACCCGGGCGACTCCGTCGACCACCTTGTCCTGCAGCCAATGCTGCGGCAATCCTGCCAGAGCCTTCGACGCCAAACGGATATCGCGAACCGTGTCGATCTCGAGCAACTCCATGACGAAGGCTTCCAGCCGCGGCCAGGGAAGGTTCGCCACATCACCACCGGACACCACCACGTCCCGCACAGACGGTGTCGCACGCAGGTAATCGAGCATCCGCTCCTGCCGGTCGGCGGGGCGCAGATCCAGCTTCGTCTTGCCGATCGTCGGTGTGGAATTGCCGACGAGATCCATCCGTGTGCAATGGCCGCAGTATTGCGGACACGTCGACAACAGCTCGGCGAGAACCTTGGTCGGGTACCGATGGGTCAGGCCCTCCGTTGCCCACATATCGCTCTCGTGCAACGAATCTCGCTCGGCGTACGGATGAGAGGTCCATTCCGGGTCGCGATCGCTCAGCACAGGCAACATATAGCGACGAATCGGATCGGCATAGAAGGCCTCCGTGAATCCGCAGCGTGTCGTGCCCAGCGGCGTCATGGTGTTCAGCATCTGCGGCGGTAGCAGCATCGACATCGTCGCGCGCTCCTGCTGATCAGCAGCGAGGTCGGCATAGAACTGCTCGTCGAGCAGGTCACCCATCACCGCACGCAACTGCGCGATGTTCTTGACGGAGTGTGCACGCTGCCATTGCGCATCGCGCCACTCGGACTCGGTGACCGCCGCCCACCCCGGATATCGCCGCCAGTCCGGCTCGATCAATTGCTTGCGCACATACCTGTACGGCTGATCGGTGGCGTAGGCGAATCCGGTCTTCTCGGGTTCGATGTATGTGGTCATCGTGATACAACCTTCCGCGAATCAGTCTCCGAAATTCCGGTCGAGATCAATTCGGTGGCGACACGACGGCCGGACCGGATCGCCCCTTCCATGAGCCCGAAGAACTCCAGGCTCGTCTCGGTACCGGCCCAGTGCACTCGGCCATGCGGTTCGGTCAGGCTCGGTCCGAGCTGCAGCCAATCACCGGGACCGAACAGCGCGGCATAGCATCCCTTGCTGTACGGCTCGGACAGCCAATCGGTCACCGTGCACTGCGACGGCGCCGGCAGTTGCGGGAACAGCCGGCGGATGTGGGCCAGCGCCGCCTCCTTCTGCGTCGCCTTCGGCATTGCGGAGAAGGACGATGCCGCGGCGCCCGTGACGAATCCTGTCAGTACACCGACGGATTCGTCCGGAGGGGAATCGTCGACGGTGGACAACAACGGCCCCTCTGCACTCACGGACCACCCGGACAGACCACTCTCACGCCATATCGGCGCCGGGTAGCTCACGTGCACCTTCACTGCACACCCGCGGCCGGTGACCGCAGTCGCCCGCGGCTCCGGCAGACCGGGCCAGAACTCGATCTGCTGGGCCAGCAGCGGCGGGACGGCAACGACGACGCGGTCGGCCCGGTACGCGGTCGACACGCCCTCGTTGTCCGGACCACAGTCCACAACGACCTTGTCCCCGCCCTGGTCGATCGCCCGAACCGGACGACCCAACCGCACTCGGTCACCGAGTCGGTCGGCGAGAGCCTCGCACAGGAGGTGCGAACCTCCGTCGACCCGCCATTGCTGTGCTCCGCCCTCGAACGCGTTGAGATACCGGATCCCACCCCCGGACGACAAATAGAAAGCCATGTGCAGCAAGGAGATCGACGCGGGGTCCGCCGCCATCATCTCGCCGAGGAACAGCGGGAGAAACGTCTGCGCGTCCGGATGGTCGATCTCCTCGGCCGCCCAGTCTGCAACCGAGATCCGGTCGAGGCGTTCCGCGTCCGGGCTCAGCCAGGGAGCATCGGTACGCACGGATCGGACGACCTCGTCGAGCCGATCGAACAGATCACCGAGTGCCACAGCGCCCAGCGGAGGCACCCGACCCGCGGTGGTCGTCCGCTGCCCCGACATCAGGAAGGTGCTCTCCCCCGTCATCTCGGTGGAAGCCAGACCGAGTCCGTAGTCGCGCAACTGCGCGAGAAGCTCGGTGTGCCGCACACCCAGATAGCGGCTCCGCCATCTGCTGAGACACTCGCGGACACCGGAATTCCGTGCATCCGGCCACCCACGCGATCGCGTGCCTCCAGGACGATGACGTCCGCGCCCGCCGCCGCCAGATCGACAGCGGCAGTCAGCCCGGCAAGCCCCGCACCGACCACGACGACCCGCATGCGGATCCCGTTCATGGTGCTACCGCCGTCACTTTGGCGAACAGCCCTTCGGCAGAGGGTGCATCGAGGAAGTCGTCGTACGGCAATTCGATTCCGAAGTCCCGAGCGATTGCACTGAGCACCCGGGTCGCCAGAAGCGAATCGCCGCCGAGTTCGAAGAAGTCGGATCGGGCATTCACGTCAGGGGTCTCGAGGACCCGGCGGAAGATCTGGACAATGTGGTCGGGACTCATCGCTCTACTCCTTTGATGTCATCGTTCAGTGCGGCACGCTGCGTGGCCGATCGATCGATTTTTCCGCTGGCTGTGTATTCCAGTCCGGCGACGAAATTCACTCGGGCAGGGACGAATTGGTTCGGCAGCCGCTCGCGCAGGAAACGCTTCAGCTCGACCGGTGTCGGAGTCGTTCCCCCTGCCGGAACCACATAGGCCGTCAGCGACATTCGTCCGAGCAGCAGTTCCCCGACCACCACTGCACCCGCGACTGCGGGATGGGTGTTCAACTGCGCCTCGACTTCCGCCGGATGCACACGCACGCCGAGCACTTTCAGTTGGTCATCGGCGCGCCCTCGTGAGAACACCAGCCCCGTGTCGCTGCGAGTGGCGAGATCTCCCGTGCGAAACCACCGGGCCGGTCCCGTTCCGTGATCGGCGATGGGAAATCCCGTCGCCGTGTGCTCCGGCATCCCCAGGTAGCCGGTGGCCAAGGCCGGCCCGGATACCACGAGTTCACCCTCTTCGGTGATGTGATCACGCACGTGGGGCAGCGGGCGCCCGAGTGGTGCGTCGATGTCGTGTGCCGCCACCTCCGATTCTGTGCCCGGCCCGCTCAGCCGCACGGCGTGGGTCACCATCGACGTCTCGGTGCAACCGTAGGTATTGAGCAACACGATGTTCCCGACGGGAAGCTCACGCCATTGCCGCAATCGGGTCGGATCGACCCGCTCACCGCCGATCACCACCAATCGGAGGTGGTCCGGCAGACCGATCTGCTCTTCGTGCAGGTAGAGCACGAGCTCGTGCCAGTACGCCGTCGGCAGATCGATCATGGTGATCTCCTGCTCGGCCAGCATGCGTACGAAGGGCCGGAACGATCCGATGTGGGCCGCGTCGTCGAACACCACTGTTGCCCCGGTGATCAACGCGGGCAACATCTCCTCCAGGCAGGTATCCCAGCCGAGAGAGGCGAATTGGAGTACACGATCGTCGGGTGTGAGTTCGAAGAGATCGCGCAAGGCGCGCACCGTCACGGCAAGCGCACGCCGCGAAATCACGACCGGCTTCGGGACCCCGGTGGAACCCGAGGTACACAGCACATACGCGGAATCGTCCGGGAGCCACGAACAGTACGGCAGGTCGCTGTCCAGGGCTACCGCGTTCCCGAGCATGTCGATCCGCAGGTTGTCCGAGTCGCGAGTGTCACGGTCGGTGTCGACCACGCGGTCCACTGCGAGGGCTTCGGCGAGAGAATGCTTGCGGCCGAAGGGAAGCGCCGAGTCGATCGGGCAGTAGGTGGCACCGGCCTGCAGGATCCCGAGCAGGTACTCCACCACGGTGGGAGCGTGCGACACGACCGCGCCGATTCGGTCGGATTCCCTGTTCGCGCCAGGTCCGTCCGTGTCCGGTCCCCTTGTGCGGAATCTCGATGCGGTGAGGCGGACCCGCTCGGCAAGGTCCCCGTAGGTGATGACGGACCGTTGTGCACGAGGGCCGCATGTCCGGGCAGATCCTGTGCCGCGGCGACGAAGTCCGTCACCACATCGCCGGCGAGATGGACACCGGGTTCGGAAAGAGTGTTCTGAGACATGATTTCCTCGTTGTCGGTGAATTTCGGTTGCGGTGCGATTCGCTCCTTCCTCGTCATGACGTCAACATCACGAAACGCTCGAGTACCACGAGCACGAATCCGATGAGCAGTGGTATCGCGGCGAACGTGAGTGGGCGCAGACGTGTGTACTCGTCGGGTGCGAGGCGAAGTCGCCATGCCTCACGCACGCCCAGGGTGCCCACAAGCAGGACCAGGAAGGCCACACCGACACCGGTCCACGGAGTGAGCCACACCTGCACTCCGGTGGACATCAGCTCCTTGTGGTCGGCTTCGGCCTCCGGAGGCCAGTCGAACGAGTAGATGGTGGCGTCCTGGTTCTCGACGACCGCTCGGAGCCCGGGCGCGTCGGCCAGCGAGTCGCGGAACTCCTCGCCCCAACCCAGGGGGTATCCCTGACCGAGCTCGACGAACGCTCCTGGCTTCGCGTGGTGATCAGGTAGGTGTCCGGGCCCTTTTCGCGGAGCGCCTGCAGCACCCCTGCCACATCGGTCGGATCGAGCGGTGCCATCGTGTTCGACCAGTGGACTCGTTCCACATCGCGGTAGCCGAGCGGCATGAATGGGGTCGAATTGAGTTCGGGTACTGCGGTGACGTAGAGGAACCGCACGTCATCGGTGGTCTGGTCGTAGACCGATCCCACCGCGCTCACCGCACCGCTGTCGATCCGCTCGAACGGCTCGTTGCCGTATCGGGTGATGAAGAAGGAGAAGAGCATGACCAGCCCGAGAACACCGGCGGCGCTGCGTGCAAGGAAGGACGGCCGCGATACCGGGCGAGGAAACAGGGCGAGGGCGACGAGCACCGAAGCAGGTGCAAGCGCGAACAGATAGACACGCAGCGCCATTTCACCGCCGTAACTCTGCATGAACGCCAAGCCGATCGGAGCGGCGATCAGGACGAGGAGCACACGGTCTTCGATTCCTCCCCGCCGCCGTCGGAGCAGGCCCACTCCGGCGATCACGAAAACCAGTACGGTCGTGAGCATCCGAGCGCGCACCACCCATTGGTGTTCCGGGTTTCCGAGGCCTGCCCGATCCGAGATGTTCGCAGATACCGTCGACCCGACATTGCCGACACCACTCATCACTTCACCGAAGTGACCTCCCCAGTACGCCTGGGTCATGTAGCTGACCCAGGCGACGACGATCACGACGAGCAACACCGGGAGTCCCCCGAGCACGCATCGCCGCGCGACGACCAGCCCGATGACGCTGATGATCATGGCGAAGGGGGTCAGCTGGTGGCAGACGGTGGCGGCAGCGAACAGACCCACCACGACGGCGAGGACCACAACCCGTTCCGACTGCGCGGACTTCCTGGGCGGTAACTCACCGCGCGATGCGTCGCCCCAGAGCCATCGCCACAGCCTGCTTCCAGGGCGCAACGGCCACGGGACATCTCCCGACGAGGAGTGAGGCGTACGGAACCAGATGACGAGAAAGCCGACGAAGAGCAGGTAGAGAAGCAGCGCGAAGCCTTGCGGGGAGAAGTAGTCCTGCCCGATCCAGTTGAGGAGGCAGAAGAACATGGCCGCCAGCCACTTCGCCTGCCAAGACATCCGGAGCGGGCTCATCAGTAGCGCGAGTGCGACGAGATACAGCAGGTTGGTGACCACCGAGGCCACGGACACGGCGGCGTGCAGAGCCGTCAGGTCTCCCGAACCACCCCAGAACGCGGCGAGCGCGAAGAAGCCCGGCCAGGACCAACGGGCGTCGAGGTCCGGTGCCATGGTTCCGGTTCGGGCGATGTATTCGACGAAGCCGATGTGAACCCAGCTGATCGGGAATCGTGGCTCCGACTCGAGCAGCAGGGTGATGCCGTGCAACATGAGCACGAGCAGGACCAGATGGATGCCGAGCAACCAGATATACGGCCGTGCCAGCGACAACGTCCCGATGAAGCCGAGGACGAGGAGACCCGGTCCGAGGAGGGTCGATACCGTCAGGACCGATATCAATCCGAGCCCGGTCATCGCTCCGAGATCGACGCTGCGCAACCCGACGAGGTACAACGCGACTGCCGCGACGGGCGCGAAGCAGAGGATCGCCACCGAC
>BBEG01000083.1 GCA_001312645.1 Rhodococcus sp. JCM 9791 | reverse complement strand
GTGTCGTTCCGCGGTCGCGATCGGCGACCGGCGCCCACATACCGGTGTCGGCGATCGGTCGCCGTGTGAGCTCGGCCCGCTGAGAGGGAATATCGTTGTTCCAGTGCTGCTGCGCCGGTAGGAAGGCAGCACGCCCGCGGGTCCCGATTCTGTATCCGCCAGTGAAAAGGAGGTCCGCGTGACCGAGATCGACCAGCCGAACCGTGTGGTCGGCTTCACCAGAATGGACGAGTCCACCAAGGAGGACATCGCACTCATCTTCACCGAGTCGAAGAAGTTCCTCAACGATCGCCTGGTCGACACCATGGTCGACCTGCTCGACTCGCTCAAAGGGCCGACGCTCGGCTATCAGGTCGACCGTTACGAGCACTCGCTGCAGACCGCGTCGAGGGCGTACCGTGAAGGGGCCAGAACCGATCTGATCGTCGCCGCGCTGCTGCACGACGTCGGCGACGCGATGGCGCCGGCGAACCACGCGGAGCTGGCGGCGTCGATCGTCCGTCCATACTTGGATGCGGAATCGACATGGGTTGTGCAACACCACGGAATCTTCCAGGGTTACCACTACTGGGACCGGCTCGGCCTCGATACCGATGCACGCGAAAAAATTCCGCGGTTCACCGTATTTCGACACCTGCGCCCACTTCTGTGCCGAGTGGGACCAGGTGTCCTTCGACCCAGGCTACGAGACCTTGCCGATCGATCACTTCGTGCCGATGTTGCGTGAGGTGTTCACCCGTTCGGCGTCAGGGTTCGGCTCGGACTGATCCTGATCGACACCCGCGCATTGCCGTTGCTCGGCTACCGGAAGACGGTGGTTCTACGCGCCTGAGGGAGCAGTGTAGATGGGCACGCTAACTTGGTCGTATGACCACGCCTCTGCAGAACATCGCAATCAACACCCTCTCGGGTGAACCCACCAGCCTCGGCGCGTACGACGGCCACGCGCTGCTCGTCGTCAACGTTGCTTCCAAGTGCGGTCTGACACCGCAATACACCGTGCTCGAGCAGCTCGCGACCGAGTACGCCGATCGCGGCCTGTTTGTCATCGGCGTCCCGTGCAACCAGTTCATGGGTCAGGAACCGGGCACAGCCGAGGAGATCCAGGAGTTCTGCTCCACCACCTACGGGGTCACGTTCCCGCTGCTCGAGAAGATCGAGGTCAACGGCGAGAACCGGCACCCGCTGTACGCTGAGCTCACGAAGCAGGCCGACGCGAGCGGTGAAGCCGGCGACATCCAGTGGAACTTCGAGAAGTTCCTGATCGCGCCCGACGGGACCGTCGTGAACCGTTTCCGTCCCCGCACCGAGCCCGACGCACCCGAAGTGATCGACGCGCTCGAAGAGATCCTTCCGGCCTGATCCCGATCGACACAGCACGAGAACAGAGCACCAGAGATATGTTTTCCACCGACGCGCGCGACGCGTTGTACGACATCATCCGCATGCGCCGCGACGTGCGCGCCGAGTTCAGCGGTGACGTGATTCCGGAGGACGTGCTGTGGCGCGTCCTCGGGGCCGCGCACCACGCACCGAGCGTCGGCAACACGCAGCCCTGGGACTTCGTGGTTGTGCAGGACACGCAGCGCCTCGAGCAGTTCGCCGCGCATGTGGCCGGGTGCCGCCAGGCCTTCGCCGACTCGTTGCCGGAGGACCGCAAGGCACCTTCGACCCGATCAAGGTCGAGGGCATCGTCGAATCGGGCACGGGCATCGTCGTCACCTACGACCCGGAGCGCGGCGGCAAGCACATCCTCGGCCGCCACACGATCGACGAATCAGGCCTGTTCTCTGCGGTGCTCGCGATCCAGAATCTCTGGCTTGCCGCGACCGCGGAGGGACTCGGTGTCGGCTGGGTGTCGTTCTACGACGAGCCCTTTCTCGCCGACTTCGTCGGTGTGTCCGGCCCGGTGCGCCCCATCGCGTGGCTGTGCGTCGGGCCGGTGACCGCATTGCAGGAGGTCCCCGATCTGGAACGGTTCGGATGGCGTACCGGCGCCCGCTCACCGACGCCGTGCACCGTGACACGGTCGCCGGCACCGCACTCGAACAGGACACCGCCGACGCCTGACATCCCGATACGCAGGCGGCCGCCGACATCCCATGTCGCGGCCGCCTACGTATATCCGGACCTGTCAGAGTTCGGTAGCGACCTTCCACGCCGTGTGGATGGCGCCTTCGATGTAGTCGACGCTGCCTGCGTCGCCGACGACCCGCACGTCGAGACCGGAGTCCGCGAGCTGGTCGGCCAACGGTGCCGCAGCAGAGACACCGGACGCGACGATCACCATGCTCGCGCGAGCAGATTTCGTCTCGCCGTCGACGGTGAACTCCACGGTCTTCGGGGTGATCCGCTCCACGGTGGCGTTGCGGTGCACCTGCACACCGATTTCACGAGCGTGCTTCGCGGCGGTCCACCTGCGCGGCATGGCCATCGGAACGCCGAGCTGCTGACCTTCGGCGAGCAGCGTCACGCGGCTACCGCGTTCGGCCATGAACTCTGCCAGCTCGAGTCCGACGAGCGAGCCGCCGATCACGACGACGTCCTTGGCCATCGGCAGGAACTTCAGGAACCGGGTGCTGAGGCTGCGGATCCGTTCGGCGCTGGTGGTGATGCCTGCCAGTTTGCCGAGCTTGCCCATGATGCGTAGGAACAGTGCCTGGTCGGAGACGTCGCCCGTGCCTGTCATGAGCGCACGCATGCTGTCGCCGGTGTGCACGTGCGGCAGGTCGCCGCCGGGAACGGTCGGACGCTCTCGCACTGCGCCGGTCGCGACGATCACCACATCCGGGTTCAGCGCACGCACGGATGCCGCGGTCGCCTCCGTGTTCAGGCGCACGTCGATGCCGAGCCGGGTGACTTCCTGGGCCTGCCACTTCAGCATGCGTCCGTTGTCGGGGGTGGTCAGGCTGGAGAACCACATCGTGCCGCCCAGTCGGTCCGCCTTGTCGAGGACCGTCACGCGGTGTCCGCGTTCGGTGGCGACCCGTGCCGCCTCGAGACCGCCCGGTCCGGCGCCGATGACCACGACGTGCTTGGACGTGGCGCTCCGGACGAACGGCATCAACGTTTCGTTGCCGAGCGTGGGGTTGACGGCGCAGATCGGTGTGGCATCCCAGAAGTTCTCCTGGACGCACACGTAGCAGTTGATACACGGGCGGATCTGCTCGGTGCGGCCCGTCTCGAGCTTGTTCACGAGCTGCGGGTCGGCGAGCAACTGGCGGCCCATCGCAACGAAATCGGTGTGACCCTCGGCGATCATCTTCTCGCCGACCTCGGGCAGCATGCGTCCGACCGTGATGACCGGGATCGACACCCCACGTTTGATGACCGACGCGTTGTCCGTGTAGAAACCGACCTTGTTCGGCAGCGGGCCGTCGGTGAAGTTCGCGAACGCGTTGAGTGCGGTGCCCGTGACGTGGATGGCGTCCGCGCCTGCTTGCTCGAACATGACGGCGGCGGCGGCGGATTCCTCGATGGTGAGACCGTCGGTTTCGCCGTACTCCTGTCCGGCCAGACGCACGATGACGGCGAGGTCGTCGCCGACCTCGGCCTTGACCGCGCGGATCACCTCGACCGTCAGCCGTGCCCGATTCTCCAGCGACCCGCCGTACTCGTCGGTGCGCTGGTTCGAGTATCGGCTCAGGAAACCCCCGAGAACGTAGTTGTGGGCGACGTGGATCTCGACCGCATCGCCACCGGCGGTCCTCACGCGTCCCGCAGCCTCGGCGAACATGCGAACCAGCCACTCCAGGTCTTCCGTGGTGGCTTCGTGATACGTGGCCTTCTTGCCGCCGGAGATGGCAGCCATCTTCTTCAGCTCTTCGGGGGTGTTGTCGATGAACGCGCTCATGTCGCTCGGCGGCTTCGGCGTGCTGGGAACCAGCTGGGGCCGATCCTGAATTGTGTCGATACGTGCGACCTTGCCGTGGTGCGTCATCTGTACACACAGCTTGCTGCCGGCCTCGTGAACTGCGTCGGCGAGCGCTTTGATTCCGGGGATGAACCGGTCCTCGGACAGTCCGGGCTCTTTCATGCTGGTACAGCCCGCGGGGTACGCAACGGCGCAGCACCCGGTGATGATCAGCGGTTCCCCGGCGGCGCGAGCGACGAAATGATCGATGTCGCCCTGCTCGATCTCGCCGTCCTCGCAGAGGTTCATGTCCATCGCGGGTAGTACCACCCGGTTGTCGAGCGACATGGGGCCGATGGTGCCGGGGGAGAGCAAGCTGGGGTACGTCTGAAGCCGGTTCGTCACGCAAAGAAGCTATTCCCAGGACAGGAACCCCGGGGCGCCCGGTCTCGATGAACGAGATGTCGATCACTCACCGCCGGAGCGGCGATACGGGTACGCTTCTGAACCCGCCTGCGGGGTGTCCGTTCAGTGTGCCGACCGGCGAGTACATGTTGTGCCGGTTTTCAAGCCCCCGACGGTTTCCGTTCACTCCTGTGGTGCATCGTGGCAGGCATGAGCGGACAGCTGATCGTGTCGGTATCGGGGATCCGTGACGCCACACGCGACGACGTCGACGAATTCGCGCGGGAGATGGACGCACGCGGCGTCCCGCTGTCGCTGTTCGTGGCGCCGAGGCTCAAGGACCACTACCGGCTGATCAATGATCCGGAGACCCAGGAGTGGTTGCTCGAACGTCGTGAGGGCGGCGACGCGATCGTGCTGCACGGCTACGACCAGGCCGCCACCAAACGTCGTCGCGCCGAGTTCGCGTCGCTACCCGAACACGAAGCCCGTCTGCGTCTGCTCGCAGCCGATCGTGTGCTCGAGGAGACCGGACTGCGTACCCGGCTGTTCGCACCGCCGCGCTGGCTCGCGTCGCCCGGTGCGCTCGCCGCGCTCCCACAGACCGGCTTCCGGCTGATGGCCGACATCGCGGGCATCCGCGATCTCGAACGCGACACCGTCGTCAAATCCCGCGTCTACGGGATCGGGGACGGTGCGAAGACCGAACCGTGGTGGTGTCGCGCCATGGTGATCGGGGCGGGGCGCGTCGCCCGTCGTGGTGAGCTGCTGCGTGTCGCGATCTCGGGTGCGCATCTTGCGAAGCCCGGTCCCCGGCAGGCGATGCTCGACGCGGTCGACATCGCGCTGCATCACGGGGCCGAGCCCAGCGTCTACCGTTGGCAGCGCACTGTATTCGATCGAAGCGTGGCCTGAATCACCGTGTCGAGGCCTGGACCTCTCCCGTTCCGCGCTACTGCTCGGTAATGTTCACGGGCATGGAAGCAGACGTGATCGTGGTGGGGGCGGGGCTTGCAGGGTTGGTGGCCACGGGGGAGTTGATCGACGCCGGCCGCACGGTCGTTCTCGTCGACCAGGAGAACTCGAACAACCTTGGTGGCCAAGCATTCTGGTCTTTCGGAGGCCTGTTCTTCGTGGACAGCCCGGATCAGCGGCGACTCGGGATCAAGGACTCGTACGAACTCGCCCTCCAGGATTGGATGGGCACCGCCGGCTTCGATCGTGACGACGAGGACCGCTGGCCGCGCCGCTGGGCACAGGCCTACGTCGAGTTCGCGGCAGGGGAGAAGTACGCCTGGCTGCGGGAACGAGGTCTGAAGATCTTCCCGATGGTCAACTGGGCCGAACGCGGCGGCTACGACGCCGGGGGTCACGGCAATTCCGTTCCGCGCTTCCACATCACGTGGGGAACCGGTCCCGCACTCGTCGAGATGTTCGCGCGCAAGGTCCGTGACGGTGTCGCCCGCGGACTGGTGACGCTGAAGCACCGCCACCAGGTGGACGAGCTGGTCGTGACGGGCGGCGCGGTCACCGGCGTGCGCGGTACCGTCCTCGAACCGACCACCGCCGCGCGCGGAGTGAAGTCGTCGCGGACTGCCGTCGGCGACTTCGAATTCTCCGCGGGAGCCGTCATCGTCACGTCCGGCGGCATCGGAGGCAACTACGATCTCGTGAAGAAGAACTGGCCGAAACGGATGGGTGAGCCGCCGAAGCACATGCTCACCGGGGTGCCCGCGCACGTCGACGGCAGAATGCTCGAGATCACCGAGAACGCCGGCGGCAACGTCGTGAACCGCGACCGCATGTGGCACTACACCGAGGGCATCACCAACTACGACCCCGTGTGGCCCAACCACGGCATCCGCATCCTGCCCGGGCCGTCGTCGCTGTGGCTCGACGCCACCGGCAAGCGACTCCCGGTGCCGCTGTTCCCCGGGTTCGACACCCTCGGCACGCTCGAGCACATCGTGAGCACCGGTCATGACCACACGTGGTTCGTGCTCGATCAGAAGATCATCGAGAAGGAATTCGGGCTCTCCGGCTCGGAACAGAACCCCGACCTGACCGGCCGTGACATCCGTCTGCTCCTGCAGCGCGTCAAATCCGGCGCCCCCGGCCCGGTGGAGGCCTTCAAGGAACGCGGCGTCGACTTCGTGGTGCGCGACAACCTCGCCGATCTCGTCGCAGGCATGAACGAACTCAGCCCCGACGCGCCGCTGGACTACGCGACGGTCCGGTCGACGGTCGAGGCCCGCGACCGCGAGATCGCCAACAAGTACACGAAGGACCTGCAGGTCGCGGCGTTGCGTGCGGCCCGCGCCTACAAACCGGACCGCATCGCGCGGATCGCGGCGCCGCACCGGATTCTCGACCCCAAGGCCGGCCCGCTGATCGCCGTCAAACTGCACCTGCTCACCCGCAAGACACTCGGCGGACTCGAAACCGACCTGTCGTCGCGGGTCTCAAAGCCGACGGATCGGCGTTCGAGGGTCTGTTCGCTGCGGGCGAGGTCGCGGGCTTCGGTGGCGGAGGCGTCCACGGCTATCGGGCGCTCGAAGGTACGTTCCTCGGCGGCTGCATCTTCTCGGGTCGGCGGCGGGTCGCGCCGCCCGGTGATCAGACCTCTTCGTCGTCCTCGTGCTTCAGCACCCGGAACTCGGTGCCCTCGGGCGCCATCTCGGAGTACCGGCCGTAGAAGATCCCGTTGGCCTGGTCGGTGATGATGCCCTGGTGGATCGGCACCGCAACCCGAGGATTGACCGCCCGCAGGTAGTCGACGGATTCCCAGATCTTCAGCCAGGGAGCGGCCGACGGCAGCGCGAGCACGTCGACCTCCTCGTGCGGGATGTAGAGCGAATCACCCGGATGAAGCAGACGAGCCGGGTTCTCGTCGTCGCCGACGAGGTAGGCGGTGTTGTCGATCACGGGCAGCTCGGGGTGGATCACCGCGTGGCGTCCACCGGTGCCGCGGACGGTGAGGGTGCCGACGGAGAACGTGTCGCCGGGACGCACCGCCGACCACTCGCCGTCGAGCATCGACGCCGACTGTGGATCCGAGAACAGCGCGGCGCCGGGATTCGCCTCGAGCAGCGCGGGAAGTCGCGCCGGATCGGCGTGGTCGGGATGCTGGTGGGTGACGAGGATGGCGTCGAGCCCGGTGATCCCCTCGAATCCGTGCGAGAAATTGCCCGGGTCGAACAGGATCGTCGTGCCGTTGTGTTCGAGCAGGATGCAGGAGTGTCCGAAGTGCGTGAGTCGCATGGATCCGAGTATGCCGGGCTCGACCGTTCCGCGTGGGCCGGTAAACTCCAGCGTGTCCGGTGTCCGTCTCCGGGCGCCAGCACTACTACCGAGGAGCAGCACGTGGCGCGTGTCGTCGTCGAAGTCATGCCCAAGACCGAGATTCTCGACCCCCAGGGCCAGGCCATTGTCGGGGCGCTGTCGCGGCTGGGCTTCGCGGGCGTGACCGACGTCCGTCAGGGAAAGCGGTTCGAGCTGGAGATCGACGGCAGCGTCGACGACGCCGAGCTCGAGAAGATCGCCGAGGGTCTCCTTGCGAACACCGTGATCGAGGACTGGACGGTCCGTCGGATCGACGGTGAGGCATGAGCGCCCGCATCGGAGTCATCACGTTCCCGGGAACGCTCGACGACGTCGATGCATCCCGCGCCGTGAAGCTCGCCGGTGGTGAGGCCGTGAGCCTGTGGCACGGCGACGCCGACCTGAAGAATGTCGACGCGGTCATCGTGCCCGGCGGATTCTCCTATGGCGACTACCTGCGCTGCGGCGCGATCGCCCGCTTCGCTCCGGTGATGGGCAAGGTCGTCGAGGCAGCGCAGGGCGGCATGCCCGTCCTCGGCATCTGCAATGGCTTCCAGGTGCTGTGCGAGGCCGGTCTGCTGCCGGGCGCACTGACCCGCAACGCGGGTCTGCACTTCGTGTGCCGCGACGAGTGGCTGGAGGTCGAGGCCACCGACACCGCGTGGACGTCGCGCTACGAGTCCGGCGCCGAGATCCTCGTGCCGCTCAAGTCGGGTGAGGGCCGCTACCAGGCCTCCGAACAGGTGCTCGACGAGCTCGAAGGTGAGGGGCGTGTCGTGTTCCGTTACGCGGGCGACAACCCGAACGGTTCGCAGCGCGGCATTGCCGGCATCTCGTCGGCGAACGGCCGCGTCGTCGGTCTCATGCCGCACCCGGAGCACGCCACCGAGGCACTCACCGGTCCCAGCGACGACGGGCTCGGCATGTTCTACAGCGTTCTCGACGCCGTTGTGAACGCCTGAATTCTGGCAAGACAAGACCCCGCTGTTCATCTGGGCAGCGGGGTCTTGCATTCGGAAACAGAACGAGGGACCTCGTCGCCGTCCCGATCGGCTTCGAGGTCCCTCGCTCGGTTACACCCGGAATTCAACCCCCCGATCGAGTCCCGAGCCGGAGCCATCCCCATCCCCCTCCAATGGCGCCGAGCTCAAGTGTGCCGGACTCGGTCGATCTTGTCCTGAGTAGGAATACGCAAAATTTGGGTATCCACAGTCGGGCCGCTCGGACGTACGCTGTAGCGCATTGTTCGCGATCCCACTGACGAAGGACCGGCATATGGCATTTCCCGATACGGCACCCCTCGATCCCGCTGCCGCGAATCCCACAGCGTCGAGCGAAGCGCCTGTGCCCGAAGAATCTTCGGTGGAACGCATGCTGCGCATCTTCGATGTGACGCCGACCGGGGAGAACAGCTTCACCGGCGAGAGCGACGGCGGAGGGCGACGCGTCGTCGACGGCACTCAACTGCTCGCCCAATCGATCGTTGCGGTGGCGAAACGATTTCCGGACAAGGAGATCCGATCTGCGCGAGCGATCTTCTCGCGCGCGGTCGATGCGGACGAGCCGGTCGATTTCGACATCGATGTCGTTCACGCGGGACGCACCGTGGTCAGCGCGAACGTGGCCGTCTGCCAGAACGGCCGACGGCACGCGATGGTGTCGATTCTCGCGGACCTCCCCACCCCGGATGTGATCCGCCATCACGCACCACGGCCCGACGTCGCCCCGCCCGGCGAAGCACATCGGAACGAAATGCCCATGACCGGACGGGAGCTCAGGGTCGTCGATGTCGTCGACGTCCGCAGCCCCGAGGAGGTCGGGCCGCCCGAACTCCATGCCTGGCTGCATTACGACCCGATCCCGACGCGTACCGACCTGGCCAAGGCGCTCATTGCACACTTCACCGGGCACCTGTCGGTCTCCGCGACCATGCGGGCACACGACGGGGTCGGAACGAGCCAGGCACACCGGACGATATCGACCGGGATCATGACGGTGTCGGTTGCGTTCCACGAACCCGTCCGATGGGACGGATGGCTGCTCTACTCGCACGAAAGCACGCAGGTGGGAGCCGGGATGTCGTACGTGCGAGGACAGGTGCACACCGAAAGCGGGGAACTGCTCGCCTCGTTCACCCAGGAAGCGATGATCCGGCCGCTGCAAGCCGACCACTCCGCGATACCCGCAAGCGCGCGGTTGTGACCGGAGTGCGTAGCGCGCAGGCTCCGGCCTTCAGGCCGGTGATAACGCATCAACGATGACATGACAGAACGACACGGTATTCTGTCACAAATGGCATCGAAGGTGGTGAAGCGGGCGTACAAGTACCGCTTCTATCCCACGGGCGAGCAGCGCGAGCAGCTCGCCCGGACCTTCGGCTGTGTGCGATACGTCTACAACCGGGCGCTGGACGAACGCTCCCGCGCCTGGTCGCAGGAACGCAGGAACATCACCCACGCCGAGACGGACAAGATGCTCACCGGCTGGAAGCGCGATCCCGAAACGGAATGGCTCACCGAGCCATCCAAGGGCCCGCTCCAGGCCGCGCTGCGGAATCTGCAAGGCGCGTTCGACAAGTTCTGGCGCAAGCAGGCGGGCTACCCGACGTTCAAGAAGAAGGGTCGCTCGAAGGACTCGGCGACCTATTTCTCGAACTGCTTCACCTACCGGGACGGGCGGATCAAGCTCGCCAAACAGGCGCAGCCGCTGGACATCCGCTGGTCTCGCCCGTTGCCCGAGGGAGCGGTCCCGTCACAGGTCACCGTGTCTCGCGACGCTCGGGGCCGGTACCACATCTCGATCCTGGTCGAGGGCACGATCACCGAGCACGACCCGACCGAGGTCATGGTCGGACTCGACGCTGGGATCACCAGCCTCTACACCCTCTCCACCGGGGAGAAGATCCACAACCCGCAGCACGAGAAGAATGACCGCGCGAAGCTCGCCAAGCGCAACGCGCACTGGCGCACAAACAGAAGGGATCGAACAACCGGGCCAAGGCGCGCGAAAAGGTCGCCAAGGTCTACGCCCGCATCGCTGACCGGCGCTGGGACCATCTGCACAAGCTCTCCACTCGACTGGTGCGCGAAAACCAAGTGATCGCCATCGAGGACCTGAGCGTGCGGAACATGGTCCGCAACCACAGTCTCGCCCGAGCCGTCTCGGACGCGAGCTGGTCGAGCTTCCGGTCGATGCTCGAGTACAAGGCCGACTGGTACGGCCGGGAGGTCATCGCAATCGACCGGTTCTACCCTCGTCCAAGACCTGCTCGGCGTGCGGGCACATCGTGGACACGCTGCCGTTGGATATCCGGGAATGGACCTGCTCGAAATGCGGGACGGTCTACGACCGGGACCACAACGCCGCGAAGAACATTCTTGCCGTCGGACTGGCGGTGCAAGCCTGCGGAGATGGTATAAGACCTCTTCGCGCATAAGCGCAGAGAGGCAACCTCGATGAAACAGGAATGCCCTGTCGTAAGTCAGGGAATCTCCCGCCTTCAGGCGGGAGAGGAAGTCAAACCGCGGGAACACCGGACAGACAGGAGAGTGCCGATGAGTGTGCAGGACGGCGAGACGGGCCCTCGGAGCAGTACGGGTTTCGCGGCCAGGCCGGACTACCGGGTCGATATCCACGCCCGCCGCAATGTGGTGCGCGCGACTCTGAACGGGGTGCTCCTCGCCGAGACCACAGCATCCCTGCTCGTCGACGAGCAGGACCACGGTCTGGTGTTCTACTTCCCACGCGCGGACGTCGCGGTGGATCTGACACCGGCCGGGGACGCAGGGTCGCGGTGTCCGTTCAAGGGGGAGGCCACGTACTGGCGTTTCGACGGGGACGGCGAGCAGTCGCTGTGCTGGAGCTACGAGGAGCCCTGGGAGCAGGTGGCCCGGATTCGCGGCTTCGTGGCGTTCTACCAGGACACCGTCACCGTGAGCGTGGGGCAGGCCCATCCGGCGGTGTCGGGGCGCTGAGCAGAAGGCGACGGTGGCGCCGCGAGGACGCAGCAGCGAGTGCGAAGATGCTGTGCATGCCTTCGATCACGAATGCCGATGCCCAGGGTCTGTGTAATTTCGTCGACCTGTCGCCTTCGCCGTTCCATGTGTGCGCGACCGTTGCGGCAACGCTGACCGACAACGGGTTCGCAGAACTCGACGAGACCGCCGGCTGGCCGGTCGATCCGGGTCGGTACTACGTGATCCGGGGCGGCTCGCTCATCGCGTGGAGCACCGAGGGCGACGACACGAGCCCGGCCCGGCCGTTCCGCATCGTGGGGGGACACACCGACAGTCCGAACCTGAGGGTCAAGCAACACCCGGATCTCGCGTCGGCGGGGTGGCAGCTCGTCGGTCTCGAACCGTACGGCGGGGCGTGGCTCAACTCGTGGCTCGACCGCGACCTCGGGGTGTCCGGACGATTCACCGTCCGCGCCGGGCACACGACCGAGGACGTGCTCGTGCGCGTCGACAAGCCCGTACTGCGCGTGCCGCAACTCGCCATCCACCTGTCGGAGGACAGGAAGGGCGTGCAACTCGATCCGCAGCGCCACGTCAACGGTGTGTGGGGAATCGGCGGCGAACCGCGGTCGTTCATCGACTACCTCGCGGAGGAGACGGGCATCGACGCTCCGCGGTCCTCGGCTGGGAACTCATGACCCACGACCTGGCACCGAGCTCCCTCGTCGGAGCCGGAGGAGATCTGGTCAGCGCACCGCGACTCGACAACCAGGCCACGTGTTACGCGGGCCAGCAGGCGCTGCTCGCCGCGACCGGGCACGTCGCCGAGCATGCGGGGCCGATGCCCGTGCTGGCGTTGTTCGACCACGAAGAGGTCGGCAGCATGTCAGACCGGGGGGCCTTCTCCGATCTGCTCAACACCGTCCTGGAGCGCATCGTGCTGGTGCGCGGCGGTGGGCGCGACGAGTTCCTCCGCGCTCTGGCGGGGTCGATCGTCGCGTCCGGCGACATGGCACACGCGACGCATCCGAACTATCCGGACCGGCACGAACCCGCTCACCGGATCTCGGTGGGCGGCGGACCGGTCCTCAAGGTCAACCAGAATCTGCGGTACGCGACCGACGCGGAGGGTGCCGGTGCATTCGCCCTCGCCTGCGAGCAGGCCGGTGTTCCACTGCAGCGGTACGTCCACCGGGCGGATCTGCCGTGCGGTTCGACGATCGGCCCGATCACTGCGTCCCGGACCGGCCTGACCACCGTCGACGTCGGTGCGCCGCAGCTCGCGATGCACTCCGCTCGGGAGTTGATGGGTGCGGCGGACGTGACGACGTATGCGGAATCGCTGGCCGCATTTCTCACACCGCGCTTGTCGCATTCCTGAGACCGGCGCGCGACCGATGCGAGACTGAGGGCGTCCAGTCCGGGTCGCGATCGGGGGTGTCGAGGTGAGTGTCCCGTCCTTCCCCGACCACCTGCTCGGCCTCGACGAATGGGTGAGGCTCCCCGAGTACGACAGTGTCCATGTGGAGGTCTGCGAGGGGGTTCTCGTTGCGTCGCCGCGACCAGGATCGGCGCACGACCACGTGGCGCTCGCGCTGGCGATGCAACTCGACGATCAGCTTCCCGGCAACCTGTGCGTGCTCGGCGGGGTGGAGGTCCTGGTGACGGCGGTGCCGCTCACCGTGCGCATCCCCGACGTCATCGTGGTCGACCGGACCCTCGTCGACGCAGATCCTGATCGAGCTCCGTCCACCGAGGTACGACTGGTGCTCGAGGTCACCGTCGACGGCACCGCCCGCACCGACCGGGTCACGAAGTTCTCGGAGTATGCGGAGGCCGGGATTCCGCAGTACTGGATCGTCGATCTCACCGGTCCGCCGGTGATTGCGGTGTTCACCCTCGACTCCGGGTGGTATCGGTACGACGGTGAACACAGCGGCGCGCCGAGGCTGACTGCGTGGGAAACGAGGTCACCGTGGACCTCGGCGGGCTCGTCGAGCCGGGCGCTGTGGCACCGGAAGCGCCGGAGGGGCCCGCACCCCGATAGACTGACTCCCGGCAGTGCCCGCCCGGCCTGCTGTTTTCGATCCCAGAGTGAAGGGACCCGACGCCCAGTGTCATCGCACGTGGATACCGTCACCCACGCCGCCGAAACCCCCGATGTCGCTCAGCCCTATCGGGAGCTGGGTCTGAAGGAAGACGAGTACACCCGCATCACGGAGATCCTGGGGCGCCGCCCCACGGACGCCGAGCTGGCGATGTACTCGGTGATGTGGTCCGAGCACTGCTCGTACAAGTCGTCGAAGGTGCACCTGAAGTACTTCGGTGAGACCACCACCGACGAGATGCGTTCGTCGATGCTCGCCGGCATCGGTGAGAACGCCGGCGTCGTCGACATCGGCGACGGCTGGGCCGTCACCTTCAAAGTCGAATCCCACAACCACCCCTCCTACGTCGAGCCCTACCAGGGTGCGGCGACGGGTGTCGGCGGCATCGTCCGCGACATCATGGCGATGGGTGCACGCCCGATCGCGGTGATGGACCAGCTGCGCTTCGGCGCGGCCGACCACCCCGACACGCGGCGTGTCGTCGACGGTGTCGTGCGTGGCGTCGGCGGTTATGGAAACTCCCTCGGCCTGCCCAATGTGGGCGGCGAGACCGTGTTCGACTCGTCCTACCAGGCAACCCGCTCGTCAACGCCCTGTGCGCCGGCGCGATGCGCGTCGAGGATCTGCACCTGGCGTTCGCGTCCGGCACCGGTAACCGGATCATCCTGTTCGGTGCCCGCACCGGCCTCGACGGCATCGGTGGCGTATCCGTTCTCGCGTCCGAGACCTTCGACGACAGCGAGGGCGGGGGCCGCCCGAAGAAGTTGCCGAGCGTTCAGGTCGGCGACCCGTTCACCGAGAAGGTGCTCATCGAGTGCTGCCTCGACCTCTACCGCGAGAAGCTCGTCGTCGGGATCCAGGATCTCGGCGGTGCCGGGCTGTCCTGCGCGACGTCCGAGCTCGCCGCGGCCGGCGACGGCGGCATGCACATCTACCTCGAGCGTGTCCCGACCCGTGCGACGGGCATGACCCCGGCCGAGGTGCTCTCGTCGGAGTCGCAGGAGCGCATGTGCGCGGTCGTCGCACCCGAGAACGTCGACGCGTTCATGGCCGTGTGCAAGAAGTGGGATGTGCTCGCCACCGACATCGGTGAGGTCACCGACGGTGAGCGTCTCGTCATCGACTGGCACGGCGAGACCGTCGTCGACGTCCCGCCGCGCACGGTTGCGCACGAGGGACCGGTCTACGAGCGTCCCGTGCAGCGTCCCGACACACAGGACGCGCTCATCGCCGACACCACCGCGAAGCTGAAGCGTCCGGAGACCGACGACGAGCTGAAGGCCACGCTGCTGAAGATGCTCGCGTCGCCGGCGCTGTGTAGCCGCAAGTGGATCACCGAGCAGTACGACCGGTACGTGCGTGGCAACACTGTCCTCGCCGAGCACGCCGACGCCGGCGTGGTCCGTATCGACGAGGAGACCGGTCGCGGTATCGCGCTGGCGACCGATGCGTCGGGCCGCTACACGCAACTCGACCCGTATGCAGGGGCGCAGCTCGCGCTCGCCGAGGCATACCGCAACGTCGCCACCACCGGTGCTACGCCGAAGGCCGTGTCCAACTGCCTGAACTTCGGGTCGCCGGAGGATCCGGGCGTGATGTGGCAGTTCCAGCAGGCCGTGCGTGGCCTCGCCGACGGCTGCGCGCAGCTGGGTATCCCGGTCACGGGCGGCAACGTCAGCTTCTACAACCAGACCGGTTCCACACCGATCCTGCCGACGCCCGTCGTCGCGGTCCTCGGTGTGATCGACGATGTGCACCGACGCATCCCCACCGGCCTCGGACTCGAGCCCGGCGAGACGCTGATCCTGCTGGGGGAGACCCGCGACGAGTTCGACGGATCCATCTGGGCGCAGGTGGAGCACGACCACCTCGGCGGTGTGCCGCCGAAGGTCGACCTCGAGCGCGAGCGTCTGCTGTCGGAGATCCTCCTCGCCGGGTCGCGTGACGGACTGATCTCCGCCGCCCACGACCTGTCCGAGGGCGGGCTCGCCTCGGCGGTCGTCGAAGCCGCACTCGCGGGAGAGACGGGCTGCCGGATCCTGATGCCCGAAGATGCGGATCCGTTCGTCACGTTGTTCTCCGAGTCCACGGGTCGTGTTCTCGTCGCGGTTCCGCGTACCGAGGAATCCCGGTTCACGGGGATGTGCTCGGCGCGCAACATGCCGTGGGTCCGGATCGGTGTCGTCGACGAAGGATCCGACTCGATCGAGGTTCAGGATCACTTCTCGGTGACCATGAGCGAACTCCGCGAGGTTTACGAAGGCACCTTGCCGGCGCTGTTCGGGTAACCGGATGGCGGCTTCCCAGGTCGACAGGCTGGCAGCGATAGAAGCTCGTCAAGGGCAGATCATCGCCGCAGTCACCGATTTCGGTGAACGCCACCCCCTCACCGCTCGGGTGTTGGGGTGGCTCAGCTCGATACGACCGGGGTGGCCGTCGCCGCTGTCTTCTTCTGCTGGTCACTGTCGCCGTCACTGCTACCGCGCGACTGGCTGTTCCAAGGCATCATCGGCGGGATCAACGCCACGATCGGGTACGGGCTGGGCTGCGTGGTCGGCTGGGCTGTCACCCGTTTCGTGCTCCAGGGCCGACCATGGTGGCCGCTGCCGCTGCCCGTCGAGCGGGCGATCATGGTGGCGGTGCCCGTCGCCGGAATCCTCGCCTCGCTGGTCGCGCTCGTGCTTGCCGCCGGCCAACAACGTCAACTGGCCGCCCTCATGAATGCCGAGGGCACCACGACGTCCGGTTACCTCCGCACGTGTCTGCTCGCTCTTGTCGTTGCCGCACTGCTGATCTCGATGTGGCGTGGACTGCGCGACATCGGTCGCTGGATCTCCGGGCAACTCGTCCGACGCACACGGATGCCGGTGGGTCTCGCCCGCACCCTCGGGGTGATGCTCGTCGTCCTCGCGACTTTCATGCTCATCGACGGTGTGCTCCTGCGTGTGGCCTACGCGGTCACGAACTCGGCGTTCAGCCTCCAGGACGACACCACCCGACCCGGCGCAATTCAACCGCTGAGTCCCTCGAAATCGGGAAGCCCCGAATCCTTCGCACCGTGGGAGACGCTGGGGTTCGAGGGCCGGAACTTCGTGTCGCGGGGGCTGGACGCCGAGGAACTCACCGCGATCAATGGTGAGCCCGCACAGGAACCGATTCGTGTCTACGTCGGCCTCGACACCGCCGAAACACCCGAGGAACGCGTGGACCTCGTCGTCGACGAACTCGAGCGGACCGGCGCGTTCGATCGTTCTGTACTGGTGCTCATCCCCACGACCGGGACCGGCTGGGTCAATCCGACGGCGGCGCAGGCGATGGAACTCGTGCACAACGGTGATGTCGCGATGGTCGCGTGGCAGTACTCGTTCCTGCCGAGCTGGATCTCGTTCCTCGCCGACAAAGAAAAGGCTGCAGCCGCAGGCGAGATGCTGATCGATCGTGTGCACCAGCGGTGGCTCGAGCTCCCCGAGGACGAGCGACCCGAATTGTTCGTCTACGGGGAGAGCCTCGGAACCCAGTCGGGTGAAGGCGCTTTCGACAGTCTCGCCGACATCCGGGAGAGCGTCGACGGTGTGCTGTGGGTCGGCCCGCCGAATTCGAATCGGCTGTGGGGCCAGCTCGTCGAGCGCAGAGATCCGGGCAGTACCGAGGTCGATCCGGTCTATGCCGATGGTCTCGTCGTGCGGTTCGCGGACAGCCGGTGGGACATCGGTGTTCCCGACACCCCGTGGTTGTCGCCGCGCGTTCTGTACATCCAGCACGCGTCGGATCCCGTCGTGTGGTGGACGACGGACCTGCTGTTCGCACGGCCCGACTGGTTGTCGGAGCCGCCCGGCCCGGACCGGCTGCCGCAGATGCGATGGTTCCCGTTTGTCACGTTCTGGCAGGTCTCCGCTGATCTGACGAACGCGGCGGGGGTGCCGGACGGGCACGGGCACAACTACGGCACCACCGTGCTCGACGGGTGGGTCGCGGTGACGCAACCCGAGGGGTGGACCGAGACCGACACCGAACGGGTCCGGATCGCACTGGACGCGCTGCGCAAGACCCAGGGACCGGAGAAATGACGGTTCGGTCGTGGCGCGGCCCGGCGGCTGTGGTGGCTGCTCATGCTCGGTGCGGTGCTTCCCTCAGCCCCCG
>BBEG01000082.1 GCA_001312645.1 Rhodococcus sp. JCM 9791 | reverse complement strand
CCCGAGTGGGATGTCCGGCTCGCGTTCCTCGATCTGAACACCCCGTCGGTTCCGCAGGTACTCGATGCGGTCGCGGCCGACGGACACCGACGTGCGGTCGTCGTACCGTTGCTGCTCGGCAGCGCATTCCACGCGCGCATCGATCTCCCGGCGCTCCTGGCCGAGTCCAGAAATCGCAACCCGCACCTCGAGGTGGTGTGCTCCGACATTCTCGGCGACCACGAACTGCTGGTTGCGGCTGCCCGCGACAACATCGTCGCCGCAGGTGTGTCGCCGGACGATCCCGCCGTCGGTGTCGCACTCTGCGCGGTCGGCTCGCGCCGGGTCGGTGCGAATTCGTCGACCGGGATGGTCATACCGCGTGTACTCGCAGGAACCGCGTGGACGCTGGGCCGGACGTGCTTCGCGACGGCCGGCGAGCCGTCTGTCGAAGCAGTATTGACGAGACTCTCCCGTTCGGGAGCACGCACACTCGTGCTCGCACCCTGGATGCTGGCGCCCGGGTTGCTGTGGGACCGCGCGTGCGCCGCAGCCGAATTGCTGCCGAAAGTGCGCGTTGCCGTGACACTCGCCGATCACGATGCCGTCGGCCGGGTGATCGCCGACCGCTACGTCTCGGCCGTCGCCGCGTTCCGGTCGCTCGTCGCAGCCTGACACCTCGTCGCAGCCTGACACGCCGCACGCAACACACTTCGACGAACACTGCGGTGATTCCGCACTGCTGTGTTCGCGCGGTATTCACATTTCTGGTCTAGAACGGTACTACCCCGTCCGTCGGAACCGGGATCCGCGAGGAGAACACATGCAGAACGAGCTACGGCAGTACATCGACCGTCTCCGCACCGAAGGTTATTCGGTCCGCGACGATCACGGTGAGGATCCCGACCTCATCGACACCCGGGGTCGCGCCGTCGACACGTGGCGAGAGAACTACCCGTACAAGAAGCGGATGGATCGCGCGACGTACGAAGTCGAGAAATATCTCCTGCAGATCGAGCTCCTGAAATTCCAGGCGTGGGCACTGGAGAACAAGACGAAGCACATCATCGTGTTCGAAGGACGCGACGCAGCCGGCAAGGGCGGCACGATCAAGCGCTTCCAGGAGTACATCAACGTTCGGCACGCGCGTGTGGTCGCGTTGAGCAAACCGTCCGAGCGCGAGGCCGGGCAGTGGTACATGCAGCGCTACATCGAACACTTTCCCACTGCAGGTGAACTCGTGATGTTCGACCGCTCCTGGTACAACCGGGCGGGCGTCGAGCGTGTCATGGGGTTCTGCAGCGACGCCGACTACGAACGGTTCATGGACCACGTGCCGCTGTTCGAGCGGCTCATTGTCGACGCAGGGATTTCCCTGACCAAGTTCTGGTTCTCCGTCACCCAGAACGAGCAGCGCACCCGATTCGCAATTCGCCAGCTCGACCCGGTCCGCCGCTGGAAGCTGTCCGAGATGGACCTCGAATCCATCGACAAGTGGGACAAGTACACCGCCGCGAAAGAAGAGATGTTCCGCCGCACCGACACCGACCACGCACCGTGGACCACCATCAAGTCCAACGACAAGAAGCGCGCCCGCATCAATGCGATGCGTTTCTTCCTCAACCAGTTCGAGTACGACGACAAGGACAGTCAGGTGGTGTTCGCCGCAGACCCGAAGATCGTGCAGCGCGGGAAGCATGCGGTCGGCGACTGATCCGTCGGACGCGTGCACGTGGGTCCTGCCGTAACCACTCGAGCACCGAAGATCATCGAATGCTGGCGAGCGGATGTGGTCTGTACCACACTGGTGCAGAGTAAGGAGAGACCACCATGGCACAACATCGACCGGCCGGGGAATCGTGGCGGGGATCGACGGCTCCGACAGCGCGCTCGGCGCGGCGCGCTGGGCCGCATCGATCGCGCATCGCCTCGGCGAACCCCTTCACCTGACACACGTCGTCCCGGAGCGACCGTCGAGCAACGGCACTGCCACAGCCACCGACGGGGAGGCCGCCCTCGATGCGGCGGAGGCCGCAGTACGTGCCGCACAACCCGAGGTCGTCGTCGAACGCCACATCGAGTGGGTAAGCCCGCCCAGACCCTCGTGGAACTGTCGAACACCGCACGCATGATCGTGCTCGGCCACACGACGACGAGCGAGTTGCAGTCCATGTTCGCGCGATCCGATGTCGTGCACACCGCCAACCACGCGCGCTGTCCGGTCGTGTCGTGGCGCGGCGAGCCCGGCCCGTCCGAACTCGATGGCCAACCCATCGTCGTCGGGGTCGACGGCAGCTCTTTGAGCACGAATGCCATCGACCACGCCTTCGAGATCGCGGACAAGGTCGGCGCACCCCTGACCGCAGTGCACACCTGGACCGAGCAGTCCACCCTCACCTACGGGGAAGGGTCACGGTTCACCGACTGGGAGGCCTACCAGCAGCACCGGACCGCGGAACTCGCGGAGAGTCTGGCAGGCCACCGCGAGAAGCATCCCGACGTGGACATCTCGTACAGCGTCGAGCGCGGCAAACCCGACGTGCTACTCCTCGAGCATTCCGCACACGCGCAGCTCGTGGTCGTCGGCAGTCACGGCCGCAGCACCATCGCGTCCGCGCTGATCGGATCGACGAGTCAGAATCTGATCCACCACTCGATGTGCCCGGTGCTCATCTGCCGGAGCTGAGCCTTCCGCCTAGTCTGCGCTCACTCCGACGGGCTCCCCCGGCGCCGCGATGACCTGCGCGTACACCGTGTCGCCGGCCTTCATGTCCAGCGCACGCGCATCGCCGCGCGTGATCTGCGCGATGAACGACTCGCCGGTTGCGGCGTTCGTCAACTCGACGCGCACTTCGAATCCGAGGTGCACCACCCGCTCGACAGTGGCGCGGGCGACACCGAGAGCTTCCGTGCCGGACGCCCGCGCGATCTCGAGTCCGGGTTCGTGACCGAGCCTGATGTCGTGCGGCCGTACGAGCCTGCCGTTGAACTTCGAGACGTTCCCGAGGAACGACATCACGAACTCGTTCTCCGGCCGGTCGTAGAGATCCTCGGGGGTGCCGACCTGTTCGATCCTGCCACGGTTCATCACGGCAATGCGGTCGGCGACGTCCAGTGCCTCCTCCTGGTCGTGCGTGACCAGCACAGTGGTCACGTGAACCTCGTCATGGAGTCGGCGCAGCCAGGTCCGCAGGTCGGCACGTACTTTCGCGTCGAGCGCACCGAACGGCTCGTCGAGCAGAAGCACCTGGGGGTCCACCGCCAGAGCACGGGCGAGCGCCATGCGCTGCCGCTGCCCACCCGACAGCTGAGCGGGGTACCGATGCTGGAATCCATCGAGTCCGACAACCTCGAGGAGTTCGTCGACCTTCGCCGCGATCTGCTGCTTCGGGAGCTTGCGGATCTTCGGACCGAACGCGACGTTCTCCCGTACCGTCATGTGTTTGAAGGCGGCGTAATGCTGGAACACGAAGCCGATTCCGCGTTTCTGCGGCGACACGTGGGTGACGTCGTTGCCCGCGATGTGGACGGTGCCGCCGTCGAGGGACTCGAGCCCGGCGATCGACCGCAGCAGCGTCGACTTGCCCGAACCGGACGGGCCGAGCAGTGCCGTCAACGAGCCGGGCGGAATGTCGAGTGAGACGTCGTCGAGCGCGGAGAAGTCGCCGTAATTCTTGAACGCCCCGGTAACCGTGATCATGCTTTGGTGCTCCTCTTGCGGTCGAGCAAAGTCATCAGCAGCAGGACCACCACTGCGATGGCCATGAGCAGGGTGGCCGCGCTGTACGCGCCGAAGGTGTTGTGGTCGTCGATGTAGCGCGCGTGGACGAGCAACGTGAGGGTCTGGGATACCCCGGGGAACCCGGAAGAAACCATGATGACCGCACCGAACTCTCCGAGCGCGCGGGCGACGGTGAGCACGATGCCGTACGTCAATCCCCAGCGGATTGCCGGCAGGGTGATCCGCTGGAACGTCTGCCACGTGCCGGCGCCGAGTGTCGCGGCGGCCTGTTCCTGTTCCTCCCCGATCTCGTAGAGGACCGGTTCGACCTCACGCACCACGAACGGCAGGGTCACGAAGATGGTCGCGATGACCATGCCCGGCAGTCCGAAGATCACCCTGAATCCCAAGGATTCGAGTCCACCGAACCAGCCGCCCGCGCCCCACAGCATGATCAGTGCGACACCGACCACGATCGGCGACACCGCGAACGGCAGATCCACGACGGACTGCAGAAGTCCCCGACCCGGGAATCGTCCGCGCACCAGCGCGAGCGCAACGACGATGCCGAACACGACATTGACGGGGACGACGATCGCAACGATCAGCAACGACAGATTGAGCGCGGAGATCGCCGCGGGCGTCGTGATCGAGTCGACGAACGCCATCACACCGTTCTCGAAGGTGCGGTAGAGGATGATGCCGATCGGCACGAGCAGCAGGATCACCAGGTAGCCGAGCGCGATCACACGCAGCGAGATGCGCGAAAGCGGAGAAAGTTTCACGCGTCGTTCTCCTCACGGACACGGCCGCGATTCGCGACGAGCCGCAGCACGAACAGAGCCACGAACGCGATGAGCAGCAATGCCACCGAGACCGCCGCGGCGTTGACCGGCCGGTCGATCTCGATCTGCTGCTGGATGTACTGCGATGCCACCTGCGTCCGGCCGGGAATGTTCCCGCCGATCAGCACGATCGATCCGTACTCCCCGATGGCGCGGGCGAACGCGAGCCCGACGCCGCCGAGGATCGCGGGAGCGAGGGTCGGCAGCACCACGGTCCGGAAGATCGTGAAGTTGTCGGCACCGAGTGATGCCGCAGCCTCCTCGACCTCCCGATCCACTTCGATCAGGACGGGTTGAACCGACCGCACCACGAACGGCAGGGTGACGAACGCAAGCGCAACAACCAGACCCGGTTGTGTCGCATTGAGTTGGATACCGATCGGGCTCTGTGGTCCGTACAGCGCGAGCAGGACGATGCTCGCCACGATCGTGGGCAACGCGAACGGCAGGTCGATCAGCGCGTTGACGATCCGCTTACCCGGAAATTCGTCGCGTACGAGCACCCATGCAATCAACGTTCCCATCACTGCATTGATCAACGCCACGACGATCGACACGGTCACCGTGATGCGAAGGGTCGCCAGAGCGTTCGGTGCGGTGATGGCGTCCCAGAAGCCGCCGAGTCCTTCCGAGAAGGCCTCGGTCGCCAAGGCCGCGAGTGCAGCAGGACGATGATGCTCAGCCACAGGGTGGCGACGCCGATACCGAGTGGGCCTACAGCACCTGTCACCCTCGCAGTGCGTCGACCGCGACTCCCCGGGGCTCGAGATCCCGACCCGGTGGTTAGTACGGGAGTACTCACAGTCGGTCTCTACTTCGTGGCGTTGTCGTAGATCACAGCGATGGCGCCGGTGCCTTCGGTGAAGAGCTCGTCATCGACGGTGCCCCATCCACCCAGGTCCTCGATCGTCCACAGCGTCTCGGGTTCAGGGAAATCCGCAGCGAACTCCTCGGCAACGGCCGGATCGACGGGACGGAAGCCGGCTTCACCCCACAGTCGCTGCGCTTCCTCGGTGTAGAGGAAGTCGAGGAACGCCTGGGCCTTCTCGGTGTTCGCCGAACCGCTGAGCACTGCAGCCGGGTTCTCGATCTTGAAAGTGGTCGGCGGTGTCACATGCTCGACGGGATCGCCGTTGCGCTCGATGAACAGTGCCTCGTTCTCGTAGCTGAGCAGCACGTCGCCGGTGCCCTGCAGGAAGGTTTCGGTAGCCTCACGACCGGATTTGGGCTGCACTTTCACGTGATCCTGGACGAGAGCCGTCACGTAGTCGAGACCCGCCTGCTTGTCCTGACCGCCATTGCTCTTCGCCGCATAGGGGGCGAGGAGGTTCCACTTCGCGGATCCCGAGCTGAACGGGTTCGGAGTGACGACCTCCACGCCGTCACGCAGCAGGTCGTCCCAGGTCTGGATGTTCTTGGGGTTGCCCTCACGCACGACGACCGTCACCACAGAACCGAACGGCAGGCCCTTGTCTGCCCCGGCGTTCCAGTCCTCGTCGACAAGACCCGCATCGACGAGTCGCGTGATGTCGGGTTCGACGGAGAAATTCACGAAATCGGCTTCGGCACCGTCGCGCACCTTCCGCGACTGGTCGCCCGAGGCGCCGTAGGACTGCTGGAAGACGACGCCTTCACCGGCCTCGGTCTCCTGGAATGCCGGGATCAGCAGGTCGAAACCGACCTTCGGCACCGCGTATGCGTACAGGTTGACGGTGCCGCCGGAACCGTCGGCGCCGGAATCACCGCCGACGGTGTCACTCGCCCCGCCGCCTGAGCAGGCAGTGAGAACGGTCGCGGTGGCAACGACGAGCGCTGCGGGTACGAGAAACTTGGAACGAATCTTCATCGAGGGGTGCCTTCTGCAAGCTGTTTCGGTCGGAACAGAGCGGATTGGTCTGGGATGCCGAAATGGATCGATGTCATAGCGCGACCGCAGTGGTGCCCGGCCGCAGAAGCGGCAGGGCATTCAGCGCCGTCCTGCAGAATTCCACTGGAGAGAGACTGCGGGCCGTACACCACGGAGACGCGGAACCCGGTTACCGGTGCGGTGAAACCGCTGACATCGGTGCGGGTGGATCAACGACAACAACAGTCGATGTCGGCAACAGACGGCATGCCGACAGCAATCAACGCCAATTCATGGCGGGCGCTGGGCAGTACGGTTGCAGACACGCGGGAGACTCTAGCAGAGCTCGGGCAGACGGCTGGCAGTGAGGACGCAGCAGCGAGATCTACAGAGTCAACAACCATGCGACGACGACGAGAACGAGCAGCGCGATGAGCGCCAGGGTCACCCGCGAGCGTGGCATGTCAACCGTCCTCCGTGTTCGGTACTGATGGCGCGGGTTTCCCGGTCGCTGCCGAGGGTACGGCTTCCCCGTTCCGCGGGGACGGTTCGGGTTCGTCCCGCCCCACCGCAGCGAAGCCGGTCGCGATGACGCGATCGAGCAGCCAGGCCACCGCACCACACAGTGGCACCATCACGATCAGCACCAACGCGGCCTGGGGTACGAACGACAGGCCCGTGAGCCACAGTTCGAACCCGTCCCACCACGATGCGACCCGTTCCATCCCGTCCACTGTAATGCGTCCCCTCATTTGCCCCTCGTCACACCCGGCCGGGGCCGATCATGGTGAGATGGCCCCCACCGAGCACCTACCGTCGTCCTCGCCGAGCCGTGCCCCCTTCCCACCGATCGGCGACTACGGGTTCCTGTCGGACTGCCAGACGTCATGTCTGGTCGCGCGCGACGGGTCCGTCGAATGGCTGTGTGTGCCGCGTCCCGACTCACCGAGTGTGTTCGGCGCACTTCTCGATCGCAGCGCCGGCCATTTCCGCATCGGACCGCACGACCGGACCGTGCCGGCCGCCCGCCGATACCTTCCGGGAGGGATCGTGCTGGAGACGACGTGGCAGACCGAAACGGGGTGGATCACTGTGCGTGACGCCCTGGTGATGGGACCGTGGTACGACCTCCACCAACGCTCCGCCACTCAACGGCGAACCCCGTCCGACTGGGAGGCCGAGCACATTCTCCTCCGTACGGTTCGGTGTGTGAACGGCACGGTCGAGTTGAACATGAGCTGCGAACCCGCGTTCGACTACCACCGCGGCGGCACTCGGTGGGCGTACACCGGCAAGGTGTACGAGGAGGCGACAGCCGTGTGCGCGGGCGCACCCGACGAGCATCCCCGCTACGCCTGACCTCCAACATGCGCCTCGGTATCGAGGGCCGGGAAGCACGCGCCCGCACCCGGATGAAGAAGGGCGACAGCGTGTTCGTGGCCCTGTCGTGGGGTGAGTCGGCGCCGCCGCACACATTCGAGGAGGCCGCGGCGAAAATGCTCACGACGCAGGACTACTGGCGAGAGTGGGTCACGACCGGCCGGTTCCCCGATCACCCGTGGCGCAGCTATCTCGAACGCAGCGCACTGACCCTCAAAGGGCTGACGTACTCCCCGACCGGCGCGCTACTCGCCGCCGCCACCACATCGCTTCCGGAAACTCTTGGAGGCGAGCGTAATTGGGATTATCGATACGCGTGGGTCCGCGACTCCACCTTTGCATTGTGGGGTCTGTACACCCTGGGTCTCGACCGCGAGGCCGACGATTTCTTCTCGTTCATCCTCGACGTCTCGCAGGGCGCCGACGGCGAGGGCCCTCATCCCCTTCAGGTCATGTACGGCGTCGGGGGTGAACGTGTACTGAAGGAATCGACTCTCGACCATCTGTGCGGGTACGACAACGCCAGCCCTGTCCGCATCGGCAACGACGCGTACCGGCAACGCCAGCACGACGTGTGGGGAGCTCTGCTCGATTCGGTGTATCTGCACGTGAAGTCGCGGGAGCAGATCCCCGAATCGTTGTGGCCCCTGTTGAGCGGGCAGGTGGAACAGGCGGTCGAGCACTGGCGGGAACCCGATCGTGGATTGTGGGAAGTACGCGGTGAGCCGCAGCATTTCACGTCGTCGAAGGTGATGTGCTGGGTCGCCTGGACCGCGGCGTCAAACTCGCCGTAATGCACGGTCAGCCCGACCACGCGGAGCGCTGGTCTGCGGTGGCCGACGAGATCAAGGCGGACATCCTCGAACACGGTGTCGACGAACGCGGCGTGTTCACACAGCGATACGGTCATCCGGCTCTCGACGCGTCGAACCTTCTGATCCCGTTGCTCCGATTCCTGCCGTCCGACGACCCCCGAGTGCGCGCAACGGTGCTCGCGATCGCGGACGAACTGACCGAACACGGTCTCGTCCTGCGCTACCGGGTCGAGGACACCGACGACGGACTCTCCGGAGAGGAAGGCGCATTCACGATATGCTCGTTCTGGCTGGTGTCCGCACTCGTCGAGATCGGCGAGGTGGAACGGGCATCCACTCTGTGCCGTCGGTTGCTCGATTTCGCCAGCCCGCTCAAGTTGTACGCCGAGGAGATCGACCTGCGACCGGGCAGCATCTGGGAAACTTCCCCCAGGCCTTCACCCATCTCGCTCAGATCAATGCGGTCGTCCACGTCATCCGCGCCGAAGACCGCACCGAATCAGGTGAATTCAGGCCCGCGCACACGCGACACTGAGCTCGGTCACGAACCCGCGAGGGCCTCCAACTGCGGGCGGAGTTCGTCGAGCGCGTACCCGATCGACAACGACGAGGGAACATTGAATGCGACGACTGTGGGATAGTCGACCACGGCCAGCCCGCCGTTCGCCACCGACGGCAATCGATCGAACCCGGGCAGGGCCATCAGATCTTGCTCGGTCCCACCGTTGGGAAGGATGACCAGCAGGTCGGCGACGAGCGCATCGACACGTTCGGGACTGAGCATCACACGGCCGAATGCGACACCGGCCTCCTCGACCAGCGACTGCGGCAGGGTCATGCCCAGTTGTTCGAAGAGGGCCGACGCGCCGTCGGTGGGATCGGCGACGACGACGAACTGCTGATCGGCGAACATGAACTGCGAAAGAACCGCGGTCTTGCCCTCGAGCCCCGGGAGTGCGTACTCGTCGATCTCCGCGTTCCGCTCCGAGATGATCCGCTCGCGTCGCCGGTGCGGTCGAGCAATGTTCCCAGGGCCCGGAGTTGGTCGTCCCAGTTGTCGACGCCCGTCTCGCCGAGCGGAGCGACCGTGGGCGCCACTTCGGTCAGGGTGCCGTACGAATCGGCGGAGGTGATCTGCCAGTTTCCGAGGATCAGATCGGGTTCGAGTGCCGCGATCGGTTCGACCGGAAGTGGCCCCTCCATCGTCGTGTCGTTTCCGGCCGTGAGGTCGACAGCGTCCGTCGATACGTCACTCTGCCACGGGTACAGGCCGCGCTCGTCGCCCGTCGACCCCGCGCTGATGTAACCGACGGGTTGGACACCGAGTTCGAGGAGTGCATCGACCCACTGACTCGACGTCGCGACGATGCGTTCCGGCGTCCCCTCGATCGTGGTCGTTCCGAAAACGTGCTCCACGGAGACGGACTCGGCGGTCCCGGCCGAGTCGATGTTCGCGTCGTCCGTGGTCGAACACCCGGCTACGCCGACACCGATCAGAACGACTGCGGCACACATCGACAGGAATCTCGCACGCATGAACAGGACCACCCCTCCACCTAAGGTGAGGCATACCTTAACCCTTGCGCGCCGCGAATGGAACAGCGTCAACGGAAGCGACCGAGCAGCTCCTCGGCCTGCACACCGATGGCGCGGATCACCTCACCTGCGGGGCGCTGCGCACGGACAAGGCCCGCCGCCTCACCCGCGTACACCACTCCGACGTCCGGATCGTCGCGGTGTACTCGCCGGCGAGGGTCTGCTCGTCGGCTCCGCGACCGTGCCACTCCTCGGTGAACGAATTGACCAGGGCGCGGCCACCCCATCGTGCAGGCCACGGCTGGTGGCGGGCCTTGTCGAACACGTCGGTGTAGACGGTGTCGGCGCTCCCCGCGGCGATCAGCCGGTCTCGCGCATAGTCCGGTCCCACGGTTTCAGGGCTGGCCAACAGTGCCGTGCCCACCAGGGCACCGACTCCCCCCGCCGCGAGCACGGCGGCGAGCCCGCGGCCCGACGCGATACCACCCGCGGCGAGTACAGGAAGTTCGGTGCACTCGAGTACTTCCTGCAGCAGCGGCAGGGTCCCGATCCTCCGGTGTGACCGCCTGCTTCGTGCCCCTGCGCCACCACCGCGTCTACGCCGGCCGCCTCGACGACCCGAAGATCCTCGAGGGTGTTGATCTGAGAGATCACGACGCGCCGGCGTCGTGGACTCGCTGCACGTACGGAGCGGGGTCGCCGAACGACAACGCCACCACCTGCGGGCTGTGTTCGAGAACCGTGCGGAGAAGCGAGTCGTCGTCGTGCAGCGACCACGTCATGAGCCCGAATCCGAGAAGCCCGCCACCGATCTCACGCGCGGTGCGCGCTTGATCGTCGAGCCATTCGGCGGTGTTGTACCGGGCCGCCCCGATCAGGCCGAGCCCGCCGGCGCGGGTCACCTCACCGGCAAGCGAGCCACCGGCCCGGCCACCCATCGGCGCACCGACCAGTGGAATCGTGATTCCGAGTTCACGGGTCAACCAGGTCTCGAGCACAGGCGGGTCCTTTCGCCGAGCACTTACTTCTTGGGCTTGTCCGAGGCCGCATCCGACGACAGAGCTGCCACGAAAGCCTCTTGCGGCACATCGACGCGACCGATCGTCTTCATGCGCTTCTTACCTTCCTTCTGCTTCTCGAGCAGCTTGCGCTTACGACTGATGTCGCCGCCGTAGCACTTGGCAAGAACGTCCTTGCGGATAGCGCGGATGTTCTCGCGCGCAATGATCTTCGAGCCGATCGCGGCCTGCACCGGCACCTCGAACTGCTGACGCGGAATGAGTTCCTTGAGCTTGGTCGTCATCTTGTTGCCGTATGCAGCGGCGGCGTCCTTGTGCACGATCGCACTGAATGCATCGACCGCCTCACCCTGCAACAGGATGTCGACCTTGACCAGTGCCGCTTCCTGCTCGCCGGCCTCCTCGTAGTCCATGCTCGCGTATCCGCGAGTACGCGACTTGAGGGAGTCGAAGAAGTCGAAGATGATCTCGGCCATCGGCAGGGTGTAACGCAGTTCGACACGGGTCTCGGACAGATAATCCATCCCCCGAGTTCACCGCGCCGCGACTGGCACAATTCCATGATCGAACCGATGAACTCGCTCGGCGCGATGATCGTGCACTTGACGATGGGCTCGTAGATCTCGCGCGCCTTGCCCTCCGGCCAGACCGACGGATTGGTGACGACGACCTCCTCTCCGCCCTCGAGCACGACGCGGTAGACGACGTTCGGGGCGGTGGAGATCAGGTTGAGCCCGAATTCGCGTTCGAGTCGCTCGCGGGAGATTTCCATGTGCAGGAGGCCGAGGAACCCGCACCGGAATCCGAAACCCAACGCGACCGAGGTCTCCGGTTCGTAGGTGAGTGCGGCGTCGTTGAGCTGAAGCTTGTCGAGGGCATCGCGCAACACCGGGTAGTCGGAACCGTCCACGGGGTACAGGCCGGAATAGACCATCGGTCGCGGTTCGCGGTAGCCGGTGAGCGGTTCTGTGGCTCCACCGCGCGCGAGCGTCACCGTGTCGCCGACCTTCGACTGGCGCACGTCCTTCACACCCGTGATCAGGTAGCCGACCTCCCCGACTCCGAGCCCTGCCGTCGCTTTCGGTTCGGGCGAGACGATCCCGACCTCGAGCAGTTCGTGGGTGGTGCCGGTCGACATCATCTTGATCTTCTCGCGCGGCATGACCTTGCCGTCGACGACGCGAACGTAGGTGACGACTCCGCGGTAGGTGTCGTACACCGAGTCGAAGATCATCGCGCGTGCCGGTGCGTCGGCATTGCCGACGGGCGCAGGAATCTGCCGGATGACCTCGTCGATCAGCGCGGGGACACCTTCGCCGGTCTTGCCCGAGACACGGAGGACGTCGGACGGCTCGCATCCGATGATGTTTGCGATCTCACCCGCGTATCGATCGGGGTCGGCCGCCGGCAGGTCGATCTTGTTGAGGACCGGGATGATCGTCAGATCCTTGTCGAGCGCGAGGTACAGGTTCGCCAGGGTCTGCGCCTCGATTCCCTGCGCGGCATCGACGAGAAGCACGGCGCCTTCGCATGCCTCGAGTGCGCGTGAGACCTCGTAGGTGAAGTCGACGTGGCCGGGGGTGTCGATCAGGTGCATGACGTAGTCTTCGCCGTCGAACTTCCACGCAGCCGGACGTTCTGCGCCTTGATCGTGATGCCGCGCTCACGCTCGATGTCCATCCGGTCGAGGTATTGGGCGCGCATCTGCCGTTCCTCGACCACCCCGGTGAGCTGCAGCATGCGGTCCGCCAACGTCGACTTGCCGTGGTCGATGTGCGCGATGATGCAGAAGTTCCGGATCTTGGCGGGGTCCGTGAACGTGGTGTCGGCGAAACTGCTGATGTCGTGCTCCTGACTCGGGCCGGCAGCGGCCTGAGGCCGCGGTCACCTTGAAGAATATCCAAGACGCGCAACAACGGGGTCCTCGGCTGTGCCCACACGTGACTTGGACTACCTCGGGGCGTGGCTACACTGGCCGATCGTGGCTGGCAAGTGGATGCAGATGGGTAAGCAACTCGGACGACTCGCGGTCGAACACGGCCCGCGGTTGTACAAGCAACTACAGCAGTCGGGAGCCCTCGACCGCGCGAAGGGGGCCGCGAAGGGGGCACTGGCCCAGCAGTCCGGCCGACCTGCACCCGCACCTGTACCCGGACGTCCTGTCGCTTCTCGCACGACCCCGACGGCCCAGCGTGCGCGGACGATCGACTACTCCCCCGCCCTCGACGGTCGAGCCGATCCGGGCGAGATCGTGTGGACGTGGTGGAATACGAGGACGACGCGAGCCAGGGCAAGGACAGGCCGGTGCTCGTCGTCGGACGTGAGGGGTCGACGTTGCTCGGTCTGATGCTCTCATCGAACGGCGACCGTGACGGTCACCGCGATTGGGTCGGTATCGGCACCGGGCCGTGGGACCGCCAGAACCGCCCGAGCTGGATTCGCCTGGACCGGGTCCTCGACGTGCCGGAGGACGGCATCCGTCGCGAAGGTGCGATCCTGGACCGCTCACGTTTCGATCAGGTCGCACAACGGCTGCGCAGCGAGTACGACTGGGCCTGACGATTACGGCCGGTCCGGCCCGTCCGCTACGACTGGGCCGGCCCGTCCGCTACGACTGGGCCGGTCCGTCCGTGCGGTACTCGGACGGTCGCAGGCCCTGGGTGCGCCCGAACAGCAACGAGTACACCAGCGCACCCAGCGCACCACCGATCAACGGGAACACGATGAACAACCACAGCTGCACGGGCGCGCCGTCCTGGAAGAACGCGACGCCGATGCTGCGAGCCGGGTTGACCGACGTGTTGTCGATCGGGATCGCGACAAGGTGGATCACCGCAAGGGTGAAGCCGATCGCGACACCGGCCATCAGGACGTCGGAGATCTGATCGGTCGCGGCGAGCACGACGAACACCAGCACACCGGTGAGCAGGATCTCGATGATCATCGCCGCCCCGATGCCGTATCCGTTCTCGAGTACTCCGCCCAGCGGTCCGGTGATGGCGGACGGACTGTGCTCGCCCCAACCGTTCGCCCCCAGGCCATCGGTAGCCCGGTCGTAGGACGGAAGCGACGACGCCACCGCGAAAATCGTGACGCCGGCGACGAGACCACCGATTATCTGGGCGATCCAATACCCGATTGCGCGTACAGGGGTGACATGCCCGACGATGAGCTGCCCCAGGGTGACAGCGGGGTTGACGTGACACCCCGAGATCGGGCCGATCGTATAGACCAGGAACAGCAACGTCAGGCCGAACGCGAGAGCCACCCCGAGGTTGCCGACTTTCGCACCGGCGAACACCGCGGTCCCGACCGCACAGAAGACGAGCAGGAAGGTCCCGATCGCTTCTGCGACGAACTTCTTCGCGTCGGAGAACTCGACTGCCTCGGCTGCTTCGAGAGATGTTTCGTATTCGGGCCGCTTGTCATGTTCGGACGTCATGCCGCTAGTCTCGCTAGTCAGCGCTTCGACGGGGCGGGATTGCCGGACCTCGTCCGGAATATCCCGTTCCACCGGAGCTACCTACAACGCAGTCCACTTCCCGGTTTGAGCTTTGTGCAACGACGCTGGTATCGTTGACCTTCGTGCCGTAGTCCGGCACCCAGAGCTTTCCTATCAACTACCAGCAAGACGACAGGATTTTACGCGTGGCCAACATCAAGTCCCAGGTGAAGCGGATTCGCACCAACGAGCGCAGCCGGCTCCGGAATCAGTCGGTGAAGTCCTCGCTGCGTACTGCGATCCGCACCTTCCGCGAGGCCGCGGCCGCTGGCGACAAGGACAAGGCCGGCGAGCTCCTCGTCTCCACCAGCCGTCAGCTCGACAAGGCAGTGAGCAAGGGCGTCATCCACGCCAACCAGGCTGCCAACAAGAAGTCTGCTCTCGCAAAGCTTGCCAACAAGCTCTGAGCTCTCAGCTCCGAGGTAGAGGACGCAAGCTCTGCTGACCGAAGGCCGCTCCCTTTCGAGGGCGCGGCCTTTCGTCGTGCAGACACACGATGCGACGAATCGTCAGGCGACGAGTTCGGCGATGGTGCGGACGGCGGATTCCACCGCATAGTCGGCATCGGCAGCCGCGCCCTTGACGTCGGCGTTGAGTGCCGCGACCACCCCGAGTGCGATTCCGATCGATTCCGGGGCCCAGCGACGCGCCTGCCCCTGCGCCTTCTTGACCTTCCACGGCGGCATGCCGAGACCTGACGCCATCGAGAACGGATCTCCCCGCCCGGCGGATCCCACCTTGGCGATAGTGTGCACGGCATCGGCGAGGGCATCGGCCAGGAGGACGTGCGCGACCCCACGGTGCATCGCCCATCGCAGTGCTTCCATCGCGCCGGCGAGATCTCCCGCGACAGCCTTCTCCGCAACGTCGAAGCCGGTGACCTCGGCTTTGCCCGAGTAGTAACGACGGACAGCGTTCGCGTCGATCTTGCCGCCGGTATCGGCCATGAGCTGGCTGCACGCCGCCGCGAGCTCGCGCAGGTCGGATCCGACGGCATCGATCACGAGTTGTTCGACGTCGCCGGCGACCCGCACGCCGGCCGCCTGGAATTCCTCGTGCACGAATACGCGCACCCACTTCGCGCGCTCCCCTGCTTTGTCGGGAGCCTGGCATGCATGCTCTTCGGCGTCACACTTCCGCAGTGCCCCCACCATTGCCTTCGTGCGTCCTCCACCGGTGTGCAGGATGACCAGAGTGACCCCGTCGGGGGGTGCTGCAGCCGCGTCGAGTATCAACGACACCGCGTCCTTACCTGCGTCTGCGGCGGATTCGAGGATCACGACGCGCTCTTCCGCGAACAACGACGGGCTCAGGAGTTCGGCCAACTCTGGGACGCCCGCATCCCCCGCGCGCAGCCGCGAGACCGGAAGATTGTTGCCGGCGCCGCTCCGGCGCGTACGTCCGCGATGATCTTCGTGACAGCGCGGTCGACGAGGAGTTCTTCGTCGCCGAGAACGAGGTGCAGGGGTGTGTCGCTCACGGACCGATCGTGCCACGTGAGCCCGACACGACGGCCAGTGCCCCGGACCCGGCCCGCACCACCGCGACGTCTCCGTGCAGGTCGGTACGCAGTATCCGGGAACCCACGTCGTTCAATACCTCGACGATCTCCGGATGCGGATGCCCGAACATGTTGTCGCGTCCCGCGCTGATCACCGCAACCCTGGGTCGTACCGCAGCCAGGAAGGCTTCCGACGTCGTCCGCGAGCCGTGGTGGGGAACCTTGAGGACATCGGCGCGCACGTCGACCCCGCTGCGCATCAACGAGTCGAGGGCCGGTGCTTCCGCATCGCCCGGAAGCAGGATGCGCCCCACTGTCGTCTCCGCGACCATCACCAGAGAAAGATCGTTCTCCGAATCGCCGGACCGCTCGGCTGCAGGCCCGAGGACTCGGATCGTCACCGCCCCGACGCGCAGCACCTCCCCAGCACCGTCTCCCGGATGCTCACCCCGAACTCGGCGGCCGCGTCGGTGAGCTCTCCCGCCGTGTCGCGGGACACCGCACCCGGACCCACGACCACCTCCCCCACCCGCCGACCCTGAAGGACTCCGCGCAATCCGCCCATGTGATCGGCATGCAGGTGCGAGACGATCACGACCGGCACCGAGTCGATACGTAACCCACGCAGGCACCGATCGACCGGTGTGTCCTCCGGCCCCGCGTCGACGACCACTGCGCTCCCGTCACCGGCCGCGAGGACCACTGCATCGCCCTGCCCGACATCGCACGCCGCGAATACCCAACCGCTCGACGGCCAGCCCGGTGCGAGCAGGCGTGCGGGAACCCAGACCACGAGGGTCGACACCAATGCGATACCGGCAACGGCCCGTATTCTCCTGTAGCGCAGCACGACGCAGCCCACGAGAGCTGCGCCGCCGATCATCGCTGCTCCCAGGATCCCGTCCGGCATCGAGAATTCCGCCGAGGGTACCGACGCGGCTCGGGCGGCAACGGTCACCAACCACCACAACATCGGTGCTGCGCCGCGCGCGAGGAACTCGGCAAACCCCGGAACCACCGATGCGGTCGACGCTACGACCGAGCCGAGGACGGTCAGCGGCGCGAGAACCGGAGTCACCAGAACATTCGCTGCCACCGCAACGACACTGACGGTTCCCGTCGCCGCCGCGAGGATGGGTGCGGTCACGATGTACGCCGCACTCGACACCGCACACACCTCGGCCACGGCACGTGGCCATCCACGCGACTGCAGCAGGGCGACCCACACCGGCGCGACGAGCACGAGACCGGCGGTGGCCGTTGCGGACAGCGCGAATCCCACATCCGCCGCGAGGTCCGGCCACACCAGGATCAGGATTCCGATCGCTGCGCAGAGCGCGGGGAGCGCCTGACGCTGCCTGCCGACGACGAGCGCGAGGAGTGCAACCGCTCCCATCGCGGCAGCCCGCAACACGCTCGGCGACGGACGGACGACGATCACGAACAGCACCAATGCCACACCCGCCAGAAGAGCGCGTCCGGGGGCTATCCCGACGAACCTGACCAGCAGCAGGACCGCGCCGAGCAGGATGCTCACGTTCGCACCCGACACCGCCGTCAGATGTGTCAGGCCGGACACCCGGAAGTCCTCGCGCACGTCGTCCGGGAGCCGACTCGTATCACCGACGATCAGTCCGGGGAGCAATCCGGCCTCCG
>BBEG01000081.1 GCA_001312645.1 Rhodococcus sp. JCM 9791 | reverse complement strand
GCGGCGGGGGCCTCGAGGACGTCGCTGCGCTGGCGGTGGGTGCGCAGCAGCACGATGGTGTGCCTCGACTCCTCCGGTCAGGTGGTTCGAGATGCTTTGCTGTGGAACGACAACCGATCTGCCGTATCGGCGGCGGATCTGGTCCGCGATCTCGGTGGGCCCGACGCATGGGCGGACGCCGTCGGAGTCGTGCCGGTTGCCTCGATCACCATCGCGAAAGCCCGTTGGCTCGCCGACCACGAACCCGACAATGCTGCGCGCACAGCCGCGTTGTGCCTACCGCACGATTGGTTGACGTGGCGAATGGCCGGCAGCTCCGATCTCGGCGCGCTCGCCACCGACCGTAGCGACGCGAGCGGCACCGGCTATTTCGATGCCACTACCGGCGACTACCGTCGTGATCTGCTCGAGCTCGCATTGCGCCGCCCGGGTCCTTCGCTGCCGCCGGTTGCGGGGCCTGCCGAATCCGTCGGGGAAGCGTCGTGGGGCGCTCTGATAGGACCGGGGGCCGGTGACAATGCTGCCGCGGCACTGGCATTGGATGCCCGCGAAGGTGATGTCATCGTGTCGATCGGAACATCCGGCGTCGTGTGCGCTGTGTCGGCGACCGCACCTCGCGACCCCGACGGATACGTCGCCGGGTTCGCCGACGCGACCGGACGACACCTGCCGCTGGTGTGCACCCTCAACGGGGCGCGGGTGCTCGACGCGACCGCAGAGATGCTCGGCGTAGAACATGCCGAATTGGCTCGGCTCGCGCTGTCTGCTCCCGCGGCAGCGGCGGCCTCGTGCTCGTGCCGTATCTCGAGGGCGAGCGCACCCCGAACCGTCCGGACGCGACGGGTGCGATCCACGGCCTACGACTGACGAATTCGACGCCCGCACACCTGGCCCGCGCTGCCGTCGAAGGGTTGCTCTGTTCGCTGGCCGAGGGTGTCGACCACATCATCGGTCAGGGCACACCGGTGCGGCGGGTACTGATGGTTGGAGGAGGAGCGAGGTCCCAGGCCCTGTGTGAGCTCGCGCCGGCGATCTTCGGTCTGCCGGTGGACGTACCGAACCGGGAGAGTACGTCGCCCGCGGCGCGGCGAGACAGGCGGCGTGGGTTCTTCGCGGTGGAGACGAACCACCGAAGTGGGCGGAGGGCGAGATTCGACGCTACGAGGCCGACCCGACCCCGCATGTCCGTCAGCGGTATGCCGAAGTGCGGGATCTGACGGACGGTGCCACTCCCAGGAATGACCGAAGGTGACGTTCGGCCATCGGAGCGCGGGGCGGAAGCGACAGCCAGTCGAATGAGGCGATGAGTTTTCGTGTTCGAGGAGGTCTGTCTTCACGCCAGCGACCTCCATCGACGAAGGAGCCTCACGATGCCTGCTGTCACACCCTGTCTGTGGTTCGACATGAACGCCCAGGAAGCGGCCGAGCTCTATACGACCGTGTTCCCCAACTCGAAAGTGGTGAGTACCTCCTATTATCCGGAGGGCGCACCGCTGCCCGCCGGTACCGTGCTGACCGTCGAACTCGAACTCGACGGCTCCCGCTTCACTGCGCTGAACGGTGGGCCGCAGTTCAAGTTCACCGAGGCGGTGTCGTTCCAGATCGACTGCGGCGACCAGGACGAGGTCGATCACTACTGGAATTCGCTCATCGCTGACGGAGGTGAGGAATCGCAGTGCGGTTGGCTCAAGGATCGGTTCGGGGTGTCGTGGCAGGTGGTGCCCCGGAGACTCACGGAGCTGCTCACCGATCCCGACCGGAAGGTGCTGGAGCGGGTCAGCGACGTGATGATGAAGATGCAGAAGATCGAGATAGCCCCGCTCGAGGAGGCCGCGCGCGGCTGACCACGCAGATCAGGAGGTGGCGGGTGTAACTTCCGATCTATGCCCACTCGCACCCAGCGGCTCGACGAACTGCCGTTCACCGCCAAGCATCGACGCCTGTTGGGTGGTTCAGGCGTCGGCTGGGCGCTCGACGCGATGGACGTCGGCCTCATTTCGTTCGTCATGGCGGCGCTGGCGGTCCAGTGGGAACTGTCGTCCACTCAGCTGTCGTGGATCGGCTCCATCGGGTTCCTCGGCATGGCGATCGGTGCGTCGGTCGGTGGCCTGCTCGCCGACCGCATCGGCCGCCGGCAGGTGTTCGCCATGACCCTCCTCGTCTACGGGCTGGCGACGGGCGCCGCGGCGTTGTCCACTTCGGTCGTGATGCTCATCGCCCTTCGTTTCGTCGTCGGCCTGGGGCTCGGCGCAGAACTTCCGGTCGCGTCGACGCTGGTCAGCGAGTTTGCGCCGCGCAAGATCCGTGGTCGCGTGGTGGTGGCGCTCGAAGCCTTCTGGGCTGCCGGGTGGCTTCTTGCAGCATTGATCGGGTACTTCGTCGTGCCGTTGAACGACGACGGGTGGCGGTGGGCGCTCGCGATCGGCCTAGTTCCGGCCGCGTATGCGCTCGTCGTGCGTCTCGGGTTGCCGGAATCGGTGCGGTTCCTCGAGAGCAAGGGGCGCTACGCGGAGGCCGAGGCCATTGTCCGTGACTACGAGCGCTCGGCGGAAGTCGCGGCACCGGGAGAGGGGATCGTCGACGCACCGGCCGAAGCAGCGCCGGCCGAGGTGCCGCGGCGATCGATCTGGGACGAGGGATTGCGTGCCCGCACCGCCGCGCTGTGGATCGTCTGGTTCGGCATCAACTTCTCGTACTACGGCGCGTTCATCTGGTTGCCGAGCCTGCTCGTCGCACAGGGCTTCGACCTGGTCACTTCGTTCGGCTACACGCTGATCATCACCCTTGCCCAGCTACCCGGCTACGCCGTCGCCGCGTGGTTGATCGAGACGTGGGGCAGGCGCATCACCCTGGCGGCTTTCCTCGCGGGCTCGGCCGTGTCCGCGGCCCTGTTCGGACTCGCCGACACGCCCGCAACGATCATCGCCGCCGGCATGGCCCTGTCGTTCTTCAACCTCGGTGCGTGGGGCGCGCTGTACGCGATCGGGCCGGAGATGTATCCGACTCCGGTACGCGGATCCGGCACGGGCGCCGCCGCAGCGTTCGGCCGACTCGCGTCGATCATTGCCCCGCTCCTCGTGCCGTTGCTGCTCGATGGCGGTGGCAACGCCCTGGTCTTCGGTACCTTCGCAGTGGCGTTCGTCGTCGCGGCAGTCGCCGCGTTCACACTGCCGGAACGTGCCCGGGTAGCGCTCGAGGACTGAGACGTGTCCATCGGAATCGAAGGTTGTCATCGTCCATTGCGTGGCAATGTCTCGATCTGGCCGACCGGCAACCCGGCGCGCAGGATCTGTTCGCGAACTTCACAGCTGGGCGTGTGTCCCCACGCGCAACCCCTCTCCGGCTCGTGAGGCCCGATTCGGAACTGGTTGCACCGGCTGTCAAGGTGAGACTTCGGCGACAACGCGTTCGGCCAGCGGGCGCGACGACGCCGGGTTCTGACCCGTGTACAGGCCTCGGTCGACCACCACGTGTGGTTCCCACGCATCGGCGGACGAGAAGAGCGCGCCGGCCTCCTGGAGCCGGTCCTGCAGCAACCAGGGGGCCTTGTCGGCGAGTCCCGCCTGTACCTCCTCGAGGTTCGTGAAGGACGTCAATCGGTAGCCTTCGAACAACCAGCGTCCTCCCGACGCGAACGCGGGCAGCAGCGCTGCGGGTGCGTGGCATACCATCGCGACGATCTTGTCGGACTCGACGAAATGTCGCACGAGTTCACCGAATCGTTCGTCGACGGAAAGGTCCTCCATCGGCGCATGACCACCGGGCACGAACAGCAGATCGAAATCCTCGGCGCGTCGGCTTTCGAGCGGTACAGCATTCGCGAGTACGGGATGTAGCTCGTCGAGATACGTCTTCAGCGCGGCCGCGCGGTCCTCGCCTCCTGCCGCGTCGGGTTCGAGACTGGCAGGGTCGACGACCGGGGTGCGCCCGCCGGGAGTCGCGACGGTGATGGTGTAGCCGGCCTCGGTGAATGTGGTGTAGGGCTCCACGAGTTCTTCGGCCCAGAAACCCGTGGGATGACGGGTGCCGTCCTGGAGAGTCCAATGATCGGCTGCGCTGACGACGAACAGGACATCGGTCATGGGGGTTCCTCTCGCAGGGCGTACTGATGACGTACCCACTGTGGGTTCCGGCGACACGGAACAGCCCGAAACGATCGCCGGGTCCGAACCGCAACCCCGCGATCGTGACGGAACTGCCGCTACGCGGGGGCGATCAGACGCCGACCACGTCCTGCGCAATGGCAGCCAGACGGGTCTGAGCAGCCGAGACAACGCCGTGCCGCGCCTTGTGGGCTTCCTCGTATGCCACGATGGCGCGAATGTCTGCGGGCTCGGTCAGCTCTTTGACCGCCTCGACGGCCTTGGGGACGGTGAGGTCGTCGTAGTCGCGGATCGGCAATTCCTCCGGGGCGAGAACTCCCGATTCGCTCCGGACCTTGTGCAGGGCGTCTGCAGCCCCCTCGGCCCCTTCGCGCCGACTCACGCGCTCGGCCGTCTCGAGGGCCGCGTCGCGCGACGCACCGATCGTCGTAGCTGCGACGTCACCGGCATGCGCGCCCCGCGAGAGCAGCGATTCGATTCGGGGTCGCGTCGAGCGTGCGACATCGATCGCACGGTCGATTCCGCGGGTGGACCAGGTGACCGGCGTATCGACCAGCCGCACTGCCGCACCGACCGCGGCCTGGAGGGGGGTGCGGCGCAGAGCCGTGGGGCCACCGAGGGCTTCCTCCGCGAGGACGGTGGTCAGCCATTCCACCGTTGCTGTGTGGGCTGTGATCAGGCGGTCTGCCAGCGACACGATGGGCTTGCGGTCATCCGCGGTGGCCAGCGCCTTCACGTATCGGGCACGGTCGAGCAGTTCATGCTCGAGCGTGAGGTCCGACAACAGCGCTTCGTCGAACGGCTGGGCCTGCTCTGCAAGGGTTTTCACCATGACGGCAGCTCGGCCGAGGAACGGCCCCACTACATCCGGGAACCCACCGAGGTCGCGGAGGGCTTCTTCGACGGCAATCGCGCGGATCCGACAATTCTCCGCGTTCTCGGTCAGTTCCTTGCGTACCGCTTCGGTACGGGCCTGAGCGACGCGGGTCTCGGCAACCTGAGTCTCGGCATGGGTCAGTTCGTGGAGTGTGCGCAACTGTGTGAGCAACGCGGCGGTACGGTTCTCGGTCATCGTGCGTTCGCCTCCTTTGTATTGGAAGGGTCGGTGACCTACCGACGAATTCACATCGATCGGAAACACGACGTGACAACTCTCGACTACCCGGATCCGCGCCCGCCAACGCTTATGTGACCGATGGCACATGTTTCGGGGCGGAGGTTGCTCTCCGGGACGCCGTCTGCCCTGGGCGGACAAACGGAGCGATTCACGCCGACGGCGGCGAGGGTGGTCGCATGACAATGAACGGAACATCCACCTATCGCGACACCCTCGTCGAGAGACTCTTCCGGCACCGCACTCTCCTCCTCACCGGCGAAGTCGACGACGAGATGGCCGAACGAGTCTGCTCGGAACTGGTGCTCCTCGCCAACGACGACGACAGGCGCGACATCGTCCTCCACATCAACTCTCCGGGAGGATCGGTCCTTGCCGGGATGGCGATCTACGACACCATGCGGCTGGTCCCCAACGACGTCGTCACTGTCGCGGTCGGTTTTGCCGCGAGCATGGGACAGGTGCTCCTGGCGTCGGGATCGAAAGGTAAGCGGCTGAGCTTGCCGCACAGCCGCATCATGATGCACCAGCCTTCCGCGGGGTTCGCCGGTACGGCAGTAGACATCGCTATCCAGGCCGAGCACCTCGAATACATGAAGCAGCAGTCGCAGCAGATCCTCGCCGACGCCACAGGCGTTCGGTAGAGGAGATCACCCGCGACAGTGACCGCGACCGGTGGTTCACAGCAGATCAGGCTCGCGAGTACGGCATCGTCGACGCCGTCGTGGGCTCGCTGCAGGAAATCGCCCCGTTTGCGGCGACACGTCCGCTCGGGTTGTTCGCCGATCGGCGGGAGGACGTCCGATGAGCTCGTACACGATCCCCAACGTCATCGAACGCACGCCGGCAGGGGAGAGGTCGTTCGACGTCTTCAGCCGCCTCCTCAACGAGCGGATCATCTTCCTCGGCACCGAGATCGACGATGGTGTCGCAAATGTCGTGATGGCCCAGATGCTGCACCTCGAAGCCGAGTCGCCCGACCGGGAGATCGGTCTGTACATCAACTCACCGGGCGGGTCGACCACGGCGATGCTCGCGATCTACGACACAATGCAGTTCCTGCGAGCCGGGGTCGCGACGTACTGCATGGGGCAGGCCGCGTCGGCCGCGGCTGTGCTCCTGGCTGCCGGCACGGAAGGACGACGGCATGTGCTCGCGCATTCGAGAGTGCTGCTCCATCAGCCGTCGTCGCAGGGCCAGGGCACCATCTCCGATCTCGCGTTGCAGGCCGCGGAGGTGATGCGGGTACGCGCACAGACCGAGGAGATACTTGCGGCGCACACCGGCCGAGACGTGGAGCAACTTCGCCGCGACACCGACCGCGATCGCATCTTCGTTCCGGAGGAGGCTGTCGCCTACGGGCTCGCCGACCACATCATCGTCACCCGTGACGACCTCTAGGGAGTGAGTACGGGGCGTGTCAGGGCACCGTGTACTCGGAGGAGCAATCGAGCGTCGTGACATCCTGGCCGTTGTCTGCAGTATTTGTAACCCGGGTGACTGCGGTGACACGACCCGGGCCTGTGTCCTGCACCGGCACGGTGAGTATCGTTTCACCCGCTCCGACTCGCGCTGAGGTGTCGCCGACACCGCTGATTCCGCTGTCGAGGTTCGCCCAGGATACCGACGCGGCTTGTGTGTACGGTGCCGTGGTCTGCGACCGCGTGTGGAATGTGAACCGCACCTGCCCATCCGCCGGAGAGGACACCGTCACGTCGCTGGTGTCGATGCGGTCGAACTGGTTGGGGTCGGGGTATTCGATGCTGCAGAACGGTGTTTCGACGGGATCGGTCGGCGGAGTGAAGTCGATCGATCCCAGGGGGTTCGCGTGGGCCGCGCCTACGCTCAGTGACAGAGCAGCAGCGGTGGCGGCGACGAACGAGGTGACGACGAGACCGGGAACTTTCCGGTACATGCCTCTCCTTTGACGAGTCGGCAGCGTGAGATATCACGTGTGGACGGTTGTTTCCCTGCCGATTGTGGCACTGTGCAACGAATCCGGAGACCAAAGCCTCGAAATCTGTTGATTTACCTGGTGGATCAGAGTCAGGCCGCGCGCAGCTCCACGGTGGTCTGCTGTGTGGTCCCGATCGCGCGGTGTGCTGACATGCGACGGATTCCCCGCTCGAGGAGTCGTTCCACCGGCATGCCCAGCGCAGTGCAGACGGAACCGAGTATCTCCGACGAGGGGTCCTTGCGTCCGCGCTCGATCTCGGACAGATACTGCTTCGACATGCCCACGGCGCGGGCGACGTCGTCGAGGCTGCGGTCCTGGTCGCGCCGTTCGTTGCGGAGGACCTCGCCGTAGACCTGACGCAGCAGACGCGGCTCGCGTGCAGCGCGCGCGGCTCCGAGATCGACGACTTTCCGTGGCTCCGGTTCCATACCGCCCATTGTTCCGCCGCGGAGCGTGACGCGGGCTCGGTTCCGCTGTCGACGAACACACGTGCTCCCACGACTCCTCTGGCCGAGGGTGTTACCGGTCCGTAACGTCAGTTAACGGAACACATGACCTGCCGTCGATACCGTCGGGGTATCACGCCGTATACAGCGGTGGATGCAGGACAGGAGTGGTCGGCTTGACCGAACTGGAGAACCTCGCCGCGGCACTGGACGGGCAGCTCGCGGATGTCGATGCGGCCTACGCCGCTGCCTACCCCGGCGACACGGACACCCGTCAACCGGTGAACACCGTGTACATCCCCGCCGACCGGTACGACGCCGGGACGGTCGCGCGGTGGGGAGCCGAAGCCCTCGATACCCTCGACTCCCACCTGGCCGGGTCATCCGACCTCGCCGAGGTGACAGGTATCGAACCCGAGATCGCCGAAGCTGTCCTGCCCCTCGTCCGCGCAAAACTGCGGGACGAGCCGATCGAAGACCTGCGGATCGATTTCGAGGACGGATTCGTCCAGCGCGGCATCACCGCCCGCGACCGCGACGAAGACGAGCACGTCGCGCGGGCCGCCGCAGCGCTCGCTGATGAACCCAGCGCGACTCCCTTCGTCGGAATCCGGATGAAATCCTTCGAGGCCGCGACACGACACCGTGGACTACGCACACTCGATGCGTTCGTCGCCGCGCTGACCGAGAAGAATGCTCTTCCTGAGGGTTTCATCGTCACGCTGCCGAAGGTGACCGCCCCGGAGCAGGTGGCGGCGATGGTGACCGTGTGCGAGTATCTCGATCGGACGTATTCACTCGCTGCGCCACTCGGGTTCGAGATCCAGATCGAGACACCCCAGTCCATCTGCGGTCCCGCCGGAACCGCCGCGGTCGCGACGATGATCCGCGCCGCGAAGCGGCGATGCACCGCTCTGCACTACGGCACCTATGACTACTCGGCCGCATGTGGCATCGCCGCCGAGTATCAGGCGATGGACCATCCCGTCGCCGACCATGCCAAGGAAACCATGCAGGTCGCGGCGGCAGGAACCGGCGTCCGACTGTCCGACGGCTCGACCAACCGGCTTCCCGTCGCACCCGCGACGACATCCGCGCCGCGTGGAGCCTGCACGCGCGACTCGTCGACCGATCGTTGCGCCGCGGCTTCTACCAGGCTGGGACCTGCACCCCGCGCAGCTCCCCACCAGATACGCGGCGACCTTCGCGTTCTACCGTCGGTCGCTCCGAGTTGCAGGCGCACGTGTTGCCGCCTATCTCGACCCCGGAAAGACCTCGGGCTATCTCGACGAACCCGCCACGGCCCGCGCTCTCGCATCGTTCCTGCTCCGTGGGCACGCGTGCGGCGCGATCACCGACGCAGACATATCCGAACACGCAGGTGTGGGACTCGACGAACTCCTCGCGCTCAGGGCGTCAGGGGCAGTGCAGTGAACACCGTCATCCGCGCACGCCGCGCTGTCGTCGGCGACCAGGAACGCAGCTGTGCCGTGCTCATCCACGACGGCAGGATCACCGCGATCGACGATTACGACAGCCCGTCACCGCGCGCCGCACGCGAGGTGATTCTCGCCGACGACGAGGTGTTGCTTCCGGGCCTGATCGACACCCACGTCCATGTCAACGAACCCGGGCGCACCGAATGGGAGGGGTTTGCAAGCGCGACCCGTGCCGCAGCGGCGGGCGGAGTCACCACGCTCGTCGACATGCCACTCAATTCGATTCCGTCGACGACCGACGTCGCGGCCCTCGCGGTGAAACGACAGGTTGCCGCAGGCAAGGTCACGGTCGACACCGGATTCTGGGGTGGTGCCGTTCCGGAGAACCTAAATGATCTCGAACAACTCTGGGACGCAGGAGTGTTCGGATTCAAATGCTTTCTCGCCCACTCGGGACTCGACGAGTACCCACCGCTCGACCGGCAGCAGATGGTCGAGGCGATGCGGACGATCGCCGGGTTCGGCGGACTACTCATCGTGCACGCCGAGGACGGACCGACCCTCGCCGAGCAGGCCCCACCCACCGGACGACGATACGACGATTTCCTGCACTCGCGGCCATCCGTCGCCGAGTCCCGTGCCATCACGCAGGTCATCGAGGGGGTACGGGAGACCGGATGCCGGGTCCATATCCTGCACCTGTCGGACGCCGGCAGCCTGCCGCTCCTCGCCGCTGCGAAGGCGGACGGCCTGCCGATCACGGCCGAGACCTGCCCGCATTATCTGTCGCTTTTCAGTGAGGAGATCCTCGACGGGTCGACGCATTTCAAATGCTGCCCGCCGATCCGCGAAGCACGTAACCGGGAGAGTCTGTGGCGAGCCCTCGCCGACAGCACCCTCGACTGCATCGTGTCCGACCACTCGCCGTGCATACCGGAACTGAAGAAGTTCACCAGCGGCGACTTCGGGGAAGCGTGGGGCGGCATCTCGTCGCTACAACTCGGCCTCCCCATCGTGTGGTCGGAAGCGCGCAAGCGTGGCCACACACTCGTCGACGTGTGTCGCTGGATGTCCGGCAGTACTGCGGCACTCGTCGGGCTGGACCACCGCGGTTCCCTTGCCGTCGGCAACAATGCAGACCTGTGCGTCTTCGCGCCCGACGACGCATTCGTCGTCTTACCCGAACGGTTGCATCACCGCAACGCCGTGACCCCCTACGCGGAGCGCGCGCTCGCCGGTGTCGTCCGGCAGACCTGGCTCGCGGGGGAGCCGCTCACCGTCACCCTCGCCCCCATTGACGACCCGGCGCCGCGCGGCGCCCTCCTGACCAGGAAGGACAACCGTTGACCACAGCGGAATTTCTGCAGCTGCCCGATCTTGCTTCCCGCGAGCTCGCGGGATCGGTCGTCTACGCGAACGACGAGTTCTTCGCCGGGCGGGAGAACCTCATCTCTCCCGGCGCTCCGGCTTTCGACCCCTCGGAATTCGGGCACAAGGGGAAGGTCTACGACGGGTGGGAAACTCGTCGTCGCAGGGAGTCCGGCCACGACTTTGCGATCGTCCGGCTCGGCGTTCCGGGGATCATCCGTGGGGTTGTCGTCGACACCGCCTGGTTCACCGGGAACTTCCCGACCTTCGCGTCGATCGACGGGGTGAGCGTCGAGGGCTACCCGACGGCACACGAATTGGTCGACGCGCCGTGGGAATCGATCCTCGACCGGGTGGCACTCCGGGGCGACACCGCCAACGCCTTCCCCGTGACCGGCGAGCGTAGGTGGACGCATGTGCGCCTGAACATCTTTCCCGACGGCGGGGTGGCGCGGTTCCGTGTTCACGGAGAAGCGCGGCCGGACCCCGCCTTCCTGACCGGCACAATCGATCTCGCCGCGATCGAGAACGGGGGAGACGTCGTCTCGTGCTCCAACCGCTTCTATTCGTCGCCGCGCAACATCATTGCGCCGGGTAGGTCCCGGCATATGGGGGAGGGCTGGGAGAACGCGCGCAGGCGGGACGACGGCAACGACTACGTCGTCGTACGTCTGGCCGGGGAAGGGTTTGTCGACCACGTCGAGATCGACACCTCGTACTTCGTCGGCAATGCACCCGGATCGGCATGCCTGCACGGGACCTCCACGGAGGAGCAGCTTTCGGACGAGGCGGCGTGGATCGAACTGCTTCCTCGCACCGCGCTGCTACCGGACTGCCGGCACCGGTTCCGTGTCGACGCCGATATGCCGGTGAGGTTCGTGCGGATCGACGTATATCCGGACGGTGGTATCGCTCGGCTGCGGGTGAACGGGCGCTTGACATAGGCCCCACCGAGTGACGGTGAGCCCTTCCTTACCGGTGTGAAACATTCGGACTCGAGTTCGAAAACTTCGGAGCCAGGATGAACTCGTCAGCGTATACAGCCCTGTATCCGAACTGGAGCATCCACATGGACACAGCAGTACACTCCGTCGACGCGAAACTGCCGTTCTTCCGGCAGTTCGCATTCGGACTCCAGCACGTCCTGATCATGTATACCGGGTGCGTCACCGTGCCACTCGTGTTCGGTGCCGCAGTCGGACTCGACCGCGACACCATCGCGATGCTCATCAGCGCCGACCTGCTGATCGCCGGCCTCATCACCGTCATTCAGAGCCTTGGCATCGGCAAGCTCGTCGGGGTTCGGATGCCCATCATCTGCGGCGCCACCTTCGCGGGGCTGACCCCGATGATCCTCATTGCGAACCAATACGGACTGCAGGCCGTGTACGGCTCGATGCTCGTCGGCGGCATCGTGGGTCTCGCACTGGCATGGCCGTTCGCCAAGCTCGTCAGGTTCTTTCCGCCGCTCGTCACCGGCGCGGTGCTCACCGTAGTGGGTATCTCGCTCATCGGTGTCGCGGGTGGACTCATCGTCGGCAACGACCCCTCGTCACCGGACTTCGCGTCACCCACGAACATCATGCTGGCTGTTGTGGTGATCGCCGTAGCGGTCGGCTTCCTGTGCCTCGGCCGTGGGATCTGGTCGCAGCTCGGGGTGCTGATCGCCCTTCTTGCCGGTACCGCACTCGCTTTCCCGTTGGGCATGATCGACGTCGGTGGGGTCGCGGACGCCGCGTGGCTGGGGTTGCCCACCCCGTTCCACTTCGGTGCACCGGAGTTCCCCGTCACCGCGGTTGTCGCCATGAGCATCGTCATGGCGGTCGTGTTCGCCGAATCCACCGCGAGCATGCTCGCATTGAGCGAGATCACAGGGAAGCGGTTGAGCAAGGCCGACATCGCTCGTGGACTCGCCGGCGACGGCCTCTCCGCCATACTCGGCGGGATCTTCAATGCCTTCGTCGATACGGTCTTCAACCAGAACGTCGGCGCCGTTGCCACCACTCGCGTTCACAGCCGATACGTCACCGCCACCTCCGGTGTGATCCTCATCGTTCTCGGCGTACTGCCCAAGGCCAGTTCGGTCGTCGCGGCTCTGCCGCAGCCGGTGATCGGCGGTGTCGGCCTCATCCTGTTCGCGACGGTGGCTCTGGTCGGCATCGAGACGTTGCGCAAGGTCGACATGTCGGACCGGATCAACTCCACCATCGCGGCCGTCGCGGTGGGTGTCGGTCTGCTGCCCGAGTTCGCCGAAGGACTGTTCGATCACTTCGCATCGTCCGCGCAGATCATTCTGGGTAGCGGGATCACGCTCGCAGCGATCACGGCATTCTCGCTGAACCTGCTGTTCAATCACACCCGGCTCGGAACGTCGGCCCGCGCCGCCGTTCGTCGCGATACCCCCGTCCCCTCGCCCGAATCCCCTTCCAGGACCGGAGTTGCCAATGAACCCGCACACATCTGACACCTTCGATGTGCCCGCCGTCGACATCGGCCCGTACGTGTGTGCCGGTAGCGATGCCGATCGCATCCGGGTGGCCCGCGAGATCGACGATGCCTGTACGCGAGTCGGATTCGTTCAAATCTTCGGGCACGGAATCCCGGACGACGTACTCGACGGACTGGCCGGCGCAGTCGACGACTTCTTCGGCCTGTCGCTCGACGAGAAGAAGCAGTATCGGGTCGAGGGCGCCAACCGAGGCTACAGCCCACCCAAGAGCGAAGCGCTGAGTCTGAGCCTCGGCGTGGAGTCCGCAAGCAAGATGAACGACTTCTTCGAAGCGTTCAACGTCGGCACCGAGGCGCGGTCGTTCGCCGACCTCGACCTGTCGGAGGACGACTACGGCCTCAATCTGTGGCCGGAGGTCGCCGGCTTCCAGGATCGGGTGCAGGCCTATTACACCGAGGCGTCCCGGGTCGCCGGGACTCTCACGCATATCTTCTCTGATGCGCTCGGCCAGGAACCGGATTACTTTGCACGGCTGACCGACCACTCGATCGACGTGCTGAGGATGAACAACTACGCACTGCCCGAAGGCACCGTGACTCTCGACGGGGACCTCACCGGCATGGGCGAACACACAGACTTCGGTCTGGTGACCGTCCTGTGGGCCGACCGCGTCGCGGGGCTGCAGGTTCTCGACGGCGCTGGTGTGTGGCACGACGTCGTACCGAAGCCGGGCGCGTTGCTCGTCAACCTCGGCGACCTCACCGCCCGCATCACCAACGACCGTTGGATGTCCACCCTGCACCGGGTCAAGCCGCCCATTGTGGACGGCGCGATCCAGCGGCGACGCTCGGTGGCGTTCTTCCACGACGGCAACGTCGACGCGGTCATCTCCACGTTGCCGGAGTTCGTCGACGACGAATGCTACGAGCCGATCACCGTGCGCGACCACATCGAAGCGAAGCTCGCGGGATCGCGTCAGGGCAAGGCGAACACCAAGGCCGCCAGAGAAGCCGCCCGGGTTCTGGCTGCGGCAGGCAAGCGGTGAGCCACGTTGTCCTGGTGCACGGTGCCTGGGCGGGTAGCTGGGTGTGGGACACGATCCTCACCCCGCTGCGCGCAGCCGGACATACGCCTCATCCCTTGTCGTTGCCCGGTGTCGGGGGTGGGGCGAAGACGATGTCACGCTCGATGACGTCGCCGGCGTGGTTGCCGACTACGTGATCGAGCTCGACAAGGACGTGGTTCTCGTCGGGCACTCCGGCGGCGGCATCGTCGTGACGCAGGTGGCGGAGATGCTGACCGACCGCGTGACCGGTGTCGCGTACGTCGCGGGCATGATGCTGCGTCCGATGTCGATTTCGGGATGCTGTGCAGCGGGATGGGACTTCTTCCGCCTGTGGGTATCTCCGCGTGGATCGAGCCCACACCGGATGGACGCGGCACCGTCGTCCCGCCGGAAGCGGGTGCGGCGGTGTTCTTCCACGAGGCGAGCGCTGCGACGCCATCGGCGCTGCACGCCGGCTCGTCCCGCAACTCGAAACCGCACGGCTCATGGCGCCGACCTGGTCGGCCGAACGTTTCGGGACCGTGCCGCGCCTGTACATCGAAGCAGCGCTGGACCGTTCGGTCCCGATCGCAACCCAGAGGGAGATGTGGCGGCTCACACCCGGTGCGTCCGTCGTGACTCTCGAGTCGGACCATGCGCCGCAGCTGTCTGCCTCCGATGAGCTTGCTGCAGAGCTTGTTCGGTGGCTTTCCTCGCTCGTATAGCAACCAAGAAAGTTCCCCCTGTCGCAAGGCTTTCCGTTGGTTCAGAACCAACGGAAAGCCGAGCAACGGGAGGAAACTTCATCTACTCTCCGCCCTTGTACTCCACCTCGTACTCACCGGACTTGATCTTCTCGCGGTACTCGTCGAAGAGTGCCATCGCTTCGGGTGAGATGCGGTCGGCGAACACCGGGTTGATCACGACGTCGACGCCGCCCTCAGCGAAGTCCACCTCGTAGTACTTCGCGGGATCGATATCGCCCGCTTCGACGTCGTGATCATCGCGCGAAGCACCTCGTCGAGATTCCACACGATGGACGACACGACGCTCTCGGGAGCGAGCGGAGTCTGGTCCATGGCGTATCCCGCGACGTAGACACCTCGCTGCTTGGCGCCTTCGATGGTGGCCGCGTCGACGCCGCACGTGGTGAACTGGTCGGCGCCCTGGTCGACGAGGGCGTTGACGGCTTCGACGGTCTGGGCTGCGGCATCGGACCATCCGCCGATGTATGCGGGCTTGAGCTGGATCTCGCCTTCGCCTGATAGGTCAGCCGCGCGCCGTCGGCGAACGATTCGATCTGGGCTTTGCACACTGGGATCTCGAAACCGGCGGTGCCGGCGAGGATACCCGATTCAGTGAGATCACCGGCGAGGATGCCGGAAAGGAAGGCGCCCTCGTAGAACGGCTGGCTGTAGTCCGCCAGGTTCTCGGTGATGTCCCCGAAACCTCCCGCATACGCAAACAGTACGTCCGGATAGTCTGCGATGATGCCCTTGATGGGTTCGCCGTAGTTGAACGAGTGACCGACGATGAGCTGATTACCGTCCTCGGCGAGGTCGGTGACGATCTGCGCGATCTGCTCGGACGTCGCACCCGAGTCCTGCTGGACCACGGTAAGATCCAAAAGCCCTTCGGCTTCGAGCTTCTCGGCGCCCTCGACCATGCCTGATTCCAGCCCAGATCGTTCACGGGGCCCGACGTGACGATTGCCGCCTTGACGACACCGTCGGACGAGACCGACGAATTGCCGCCGGAATCGGAACTCGAACATCCTGTGACGGCCACGCCGACGACAGCTGCTGCGGCGATGGCGGTACCCAGTTTCTTCACGGATTCTCCTAGAGGGGGCACGACGATTCGACGGTGTGAATCCTGTTGACGAAAAAATTCATTTGGCAGGGACGAAGGGGACTCCGAGTGCCTTCGGGGCATTGCCGCGGGCAAACCACACAGTGGTCCCCACGACGGCGATCAACGTCACCAGGTACGGCATCGCCTGGAACAATTCGTAGGGGATCGATGTGGATTGCCCGCCCGAGGCCGCCTGCACCCGCAGCTGGAATGCATCGACGAGACCGAACATGAAGCCACCGGCCATGGCGCCGAGCGGATTCCAACGGGCCAGGATCACGACCCCGAGTGCGATCCAGCCGCGACCCCCGGTGATGCCGTCCTGGAAGAAGCGCAGGCCGTCGACGACCAGGGCACCGGCCATGCCGGCTGCTGCGCCGGAGATCAGCAGCGTGATCCAGCGCGTACGTGTAACGGAGATACCGACCGAGTCGGCGGCATCGGGGCTCTCACCTGCCGCACGCACCGAGAGGCCGAACGCGGTGCGGGAGAGCAGCCACCACAGTGCGACGACCAGCAGGAGCGCGATGTGCACGAGCGGGGATTGTGAGAAAAGGATCGGGCCGAGGACGGGAATGTCGGACAGTACGGGCAGATCGAGCGGTGTGGTGCCCTCGATGCGCGGCGGCGTACCGGTGATGCCGAACACCTGGAGATACAGGAAGCTGCGAGGCCCGAACCGAGAATCACCACAGAAATGCCGGTGATGATCTGTCGATCGCCATCGTGATGGTCAGGTATCCGACGAGCACCGCAGTGAGGAGGCCGGCCGCCGCGCCGGCGACGGCTCCGAGCATCGGTTGTTCGGTGTAGTAAGTGGTGATGAAGCCGCGACTGCCCCTATCATCATCTGTCCCTCGATACCGAGGTTCATCAGGCCGGAACGTTCGGCCAGGCAGGCTCCGGCCGCAGCAAGAATGATGGGGGCGGCCAGACGCAGTGCTGCGGTGAGCAGCGGGATGAGCGCACCTGCGCCCATGACCTCGGACCAGTTCATCGGGCACGCTCCACAATTCTGTTGGCTAGCAGCACCGTCACGATCATCACGGCCTGCACGACGGTGCCGATGGACGCCGGAATCTCCTGGGTTCGCTGCACGGCCTGGCTGCCGAGAGTGAGCCCCGAGACCAGCGCCGCCGCGAGGACGATGCCGAAGGGATTGCGACGGCCGAGCAGCGCCACGACGATCGCGGTGAATCCGATACCCGACGACACCGCCAGCGACAGACGGAACTCGCTGCCGAGCAGCATGATTGCCCCTGCGATACCGCCGAGCGCACCGCTGACCAATGCGGAGGTGACGATGATCCGGGAGACGGGGATGCCGTTGGCTGCGGCGACAGAGGGACTTTCACCGACCACCTGCGACGCGAACCCGAACCGCGTCGAGCGCATGAGCCACCACACGAGCGGCACCGCGGCGATGGCCACGAACACGCCGACGTGGATGCGGGTGCCGGGAATGGTCGCGAGCATCGCCCAATCGGGGATGCGTTCGGACTCCGGGGTGAATCCGTTCGGATTGGCGAGTGGTTTCCGTACCGCCCACGCGAGGCCGTAGAAGACCAGGTAGTTGAGCATGAGCGCGGAGATGATCTCGTTCACGCCGAGCCGCGCCTTCAGGATTCCGGCGATGCCACCGATGAACGCGCCCGCGGCTGCCGCGAGGACGGCGACGACGGGGATCGCGACCCAGCCCGAGTTGAGCGGGACAGTGAGTACCACCGCCGCGGCGGTGATCGCACCGACGTCGTAGTGACCTTGAGCGCCGATGGTGATGAACCCGGTGCGGTACGCGATCGCGTATCCGAGACCGATCAGCACGAGGGGAGTCATCCCCGTCAGCAGGCGGCCGAGCTGCGTGTCACCGCCGAGTGCGGCATCGAGCATCGTCGCGTAGGCGTCGATCGGATTCCCGCCCGCGAGAAGGATGAGGACGGCGCCGACGGAAAGACCGGCCGCCACGGCGAGTAGCGGGACCGTGGCCGAGGCGGCGAGGCGCTTGGGGCGCGATGTCGTCGCGGGGTCGGTGACCGGGGACGATCCCGGGGGCGTGAGAG
>BBEG01000080.1 GCA_001312645.1 Rhodococcus sp. JCM 9791 | reverse complement strand
GTGCCGAGGCGACCGGCGCGATCGATCGAGCAGTGCGCGCCACGGCGGATTACCTGAAGCAGCGCAAGCAGTTCGGTGTTCCGCTCGCGACATTCCAGGCCCTGACACACCGTGCCGCCGATATGTACGTGCAGTACGAACTGGCGGCGAGCATGAGCCTGTACGCGACCATGGCGCTGGCCGATGGGATCGTCGACCCGGTGATCGCTTCGCGTGCGAAGCTGCAGGTCGGGCGGTCGGCACGCAAGATCGGTCAGGAATCGGTGCAGATGCACGGCGGTATCGGTGTCACCGCCGAACACTCCATCGGGCACTATCTGAGCCGGCTCACCGCGATCGAGCACACTCTCGGCACCATGGACGACCACTTGCGGGTGCTTGCCGCAGGTGTCGGCGACTACGAGCGTGTGGAGATCGCCGGTATGTGACGCGAGTTCACTCGCGGACCGCGATCCCCGACGCGCGCAACACGAATGCGGCCTCGGGCCCGACGATCTCGTCGACCAACGTCAGGAACCGGTCGATGAACGCGGGCCCGTGGGCGGGTTCGGTCGGATCGTCCGGGTCCTGCGGGTCGAGGTGGTGGGCCAGTTCGTGCAGCACGACGAGTTCGCGGAACGCCCATGCCTGATTGCCGCGATGTACGGGGAGAGCGATGGTGGCGCAGTCGCTCTCGTAGTGCGCCGCGGTGTTTCCCGACCGCGCACGGACTCGCACAGGCAGTGCTGCGCGCGACCAACGCTCACGCACCCAGTTCAGGGCAAGCACCTTGTCGATGTACTGCTGCGCGGAGTCGAGCGATGCGAAACGTCGTTCGACGGGCAGGGTGACGTGGGACCTGCCACTTCCACGGTGCGCAGCCCGCGCTCATCCGCGAGATCGAACATGCGCCGTACGAGCGCCTCCGCCTCGTAGACCGAGGTCTTCTGTGTGTCGCGCACCTTGGTCACCGTTCAAGCCTCCTCGCGGCAGGTGGCAGCTCGGGCGAGTTGCCGAGTCGCGCCGTACGTCCGGCACGGTCCCCGGCGCGTTGCGCATCGGTGGACCGAGCCGCCACACGGTTCCCCCGCCAGCTTCCTCGTGCCTCCGATGTCGTGCGGTAGAAATCGCGCAACTCGAGTTCTTTGCCGCGCAGCACGAGAGCGGTTCCTGGCGCCGACTTCTCCGCTTCACGCTCGGTGTCCTGTTTCGCTTCGGCGAGGCGTGTGCCGATCCGCGCGGCGAACGCCGACTGGAAGTTCAGGCGTGCGGTGACGCCCGCGACCGGCTTCCGTACCCTCGTGCGGACCTGCCTGCCCCCGCGTCGCTCGACCACCGTCCGCACTGTCGTCTCGTTCCGGTAGGTACCGGACCGCAGGTAGGAATCGGACGCGCGCACCATCTGCACCAGCAGCGACGAGTAGAGGGCTTCGCACACGTCGATGTCGTCGGTGAAGCCGTACGCGTAGACGACCGTGGAGGTGGCGGTGATGTCGCACTGCACGTCGTTGGCGGCAGCGATCGCGAGGAACAGCTGCGCATACGTGCGCAGCCCCTTCTTCCCGGCCTCGCCGATGGTGATGAGTCGCTGGACCGGTGTCGCACGACGTTCCTTGGCGGTGGCGTGGGCGCGGGCCACCGCGAGATCGACCGAGGCGGAGGTCGCGAGCCGCTGGGCGGCGGCGAGGAAGGCATCGGCCTCGTGTGGATTGTCGGTCGACTCCGCCTGGCGCAACAGACCGCCGATGCGGGTCAGCATCTTGTCCGAACTCACGCGTCGAGCGTAGAGGGTCGTGCGCTCGCCGATCGGGTCACCGAGGGAATGCACTTGATTGCATATGAACCTGGTTGCATACTAGGTTCATGGCACTCGAACACGCGCTGCTCGTCTCACTCGACGAGCGTGCCGGATCCGGCTACGAGCTGGCTCGTCGCTTCGACAAATCCATCGGGTTCTTCCACAGCGCGACCCATCAGCAGATCTACCGGGTCCTGCGACGTATGGAGGAACACGGCTGGGTGACCTGCGAAACTGTGCCACAGGACGGCCGGCCCGACAAGAAGATCTACACCGTGGCCGCAGCCGGTCACACCGAACTCGACCGCTGGATCGCCGAACCGTCGGAACCCGACCATCTGCGCAGCGAACTGGCCGTCAAGATCCGCGCCGGCCGCCCCGACACCATGCCCGAGTTGCTCGCGGAGATCACCCGGCACCGTGACGCTCACGACGCTCGCCTCGACGTCTATCGGCTCATCGAGAAACGGGACTTCCCGGCGCCGGCATCGCTCGCCGGTCCTGCGCTGCACCAGTACTTGGTGCTGCGCGGCGGCGTCCGCGTCGAAGAAGGCTTCCGCGACTGGTGCCAGGACATGCTCGACGCCCTCACACCCCCTTCGGAACAGGAACAATCGTGACAACGCGAACTACGGGGACCGACTCTTACCCGACCTTGCTGTCGCCGCTCGACCTCGGCTCGATCACCTTGCCCAATCGCGTGATCATGGGTCGATGCACACCGCTCGAGGATCGCGCCAAGAACACCGCACGCCTTGCCGCCTACTTCGCCGAGCGGGCCCGCGGCGGCGTTTCGCTCATCGTGACCGGGGGTTACGCACCGACCCGGACCGGATGGCTGCTGCCGTTCGGTGCGAAGCTCACCAACCGGATCGAGGCCCGACGGCACCGCACGATCACCGACGCCGTGCACGCCGAGGGCGGCCGCATCGTGCTGCAGATCCTGCACGCGGGCCGGTACAGCTACTGGCCGCTGAGCGTCTCGGCATCGTCGATCAAGGCACCCATCAATCCGTTCCGGCCCAGGCGACTCACGTCGTGGGGTGTGCGCAGGCAGATCCGCGCGTTCGTCCGCTGTGCCCGGCTCGCACAGCAGGCCGGCTACGACGGAGTCGAAATCATGGGCGGGGAAGGGTATTTCATCAACCAGTTCCTTGCGGAACGCACCAACCGGCGCACCGACGAGTGGGGCGGCACCCCGGAGAAGCGTCGCCGCCTTGCCGTCGAGATCGTCCGCGGGGTCCGCGAGACCGTCGGCCCCGACTTCGTGATCTCCTTCCGGCTGTCGATGGCAGATCTCGTCGACCGCGGTCAGAGCTGGGACGAGATCGTCGCGGTCGCACAGGAAGTCGAGGCAGCAGGCGCCACGCTGCTGAACACCGACATCGGCTGGCACGAATCGCGGGTACCGACGATCGTCACCTCCGTGCCCCGCGCCGCGTTCGTGGATTTCACCGCGAGACTCGCGAAGCATGTGAGCATTCCTGTCGCGGCGTCGAACCGCATCAACATGCCCGAGACCGCCGAAGAAATCCTCGCCGACGGTCGCGCCGACCTGGTGTCGCTCGCGCGGCCGATGCTCGCCGACCCCGACTGGGTGCGCAAAGCCGCCGCGGGTGCCCCCGACGAGATCAACACCTGTATCGCCTGCAATCAGGCGTGCCTCGATCACGCATTCGTGAACAAGCACGTCTCGTGCCTGCTCAATCCGCGCGCCGGACGCGAAACCGAGCTGCTCCTCTCGCCCACGCGCCGCAGGAAGTCCGTCGCGGTCGTCGGCGCAGGCCCCGCAGGTCTGTCGGCGGCGGTGAACCTCGCGCGACGCGGACATCGCGTCAGCCTGTTCGAAGCGGACGCGCAGATCGGTGGCCAGTTCGGCATCGCGCGGCTCATCCCTGGCAAGGAAGAATTCGCCGAGACCCTGCGGTATTACACGCGCCAGCTCGAGCTCACCGGCGTCGACGTCCGGTTGAACACGCGCGCCACGGTCGCAGATCTGACCGACGGATTCGACGAGGTCGTCGTCGCGACCGGTGTCACGCCGCGGGTTCCGGCCATCGACGGCATCGACCATCCGAGTGTGCTGACCTATGCGCAGGCAGTGCGCGGCGGTGCGCCGATCGGTGAGCGGGTCGCGGTGATCGGCGCAGGCGGCATCGGCGTGGATGTCTCCGAGTTCCTCACGCACACCACTTCCCCGGCGACCGACCTCGCCGAGTGGAAACGAGAATGGGGTGTCAGTGACGCAGAGGATGCGCCCGGAGCGTTGACCACCCCGCAACCGTCCCCGTCACCGCGCGAGGTCTATCTCCTGCAGCGCACCGCCGGCCGGATCGGAGCGAGGCTGGGAAAGACCAGTGGCTGGGTGCATCGGGCGGCACTGAAACACAAGGGTGTCCACGAGCTCTCGGGCGTGGGCTACGAACGCATCGACGACGACGGTCTGCACATCAGTCTCGGCGAGGACGGCAGCGAGCGCCGGGTGCTCGCCGTCGACACGATCATCGTGTGCGCGGGGCAGGAATCGGTGCGTGATCTGCTGGACGGACTCACCCTCGCCGGGGTGGTGACCCACGTGATCGGCGGCGCCGATGTCGCAGCGGAACTGGATGCCAAACGCGCGATCGAGCAGGGCACCCGGCTCGCCGACCGGATCTGAGGGCTTCCGGGCCGAAAGCGGTGCGGAACCGTTCCGCGACCGCCAAGATCAGTGGAATGGACACCGCGGTCGAATTCGTCACCGACATCAACGACTGGTACTGGTACGCGGTCATCGCGCTTCTCGTCGGGTCCGGTCTGTACTACACGGTGCGGTCACGCTTCATCCAGATCCGACTGATCCCCGACATGCTGCGGTCCATCGTGGAGAAGCCCGAGGATCTCCCCGACGGGAGAAGGGGATCTCGGCGTTCCGGGCATTCTCCATTTCGGCGGCGTCACGGGTGGGAACGGGCAACATCGCGGGAGTGGCGATCGCGATCAGTATCGGCGGCCCCGGCGCACTGTTCTGGATGTGGGCGATGGCGCTGATCGGTGCCTCCACCGCATTCGTCGAGTCGACCCTTGCCCAGCTGTACAAGGTGCGCGACAAAGGCGCATTCCGGGGCGGACCGGCCTATTACATGCAATACGGGCTCGGTAAACGATGGATGGGCATGATCTTCGCGGTGATCATCACGATCACCTACGGATTCGTGTTCAACGCCGTGCAGACCAACTCGATCGTCGACGCCGTGTCGAGCTCGGTGGGTGAGAAGACGACGGGTCTGCAGGTCGGTATCGGCATCGCGTGGCGATCCTCGTCGCCCTGGTCATCTTCGGTGGGGTGCGGCGCATCTCGAGTGTGTCGCAGGTGGTGGTGCCGGTCATGGCCATTGCTACCTGATCATCGGAATCATCGTCGTGGTCCTCAACATCGGTGAGGTCCCCGGGATGTTCAAGTTGGTGTTCGAGAACGCCTTCGGCATCCGAGAGGTTGCGGGAGGCGGGTTCGGTGCCGCGTTCATGTACGGCATCCGGCGCGGTCTGTTCTCGAACGAGGCCGGCATGGGTTCGGCGCCGACGCCGGGGCGACCGCGTCGGTGTCGCATCCGGTCAAGCAGGGCCTGGTGCAGAGCCTCGGCGTCTACTTCGACACGTGGCTGGTGTGTTCGATCACCGGGTTCATCATCCTGTTGTCCGAGCCGGAGTTCGGGTCGGGTCTCGAAGGGGCCGCGCTGACTCAGAACGCGATGGCCTTGCAGCTGGGCGACTGGACCGTGCACTTCCTCGCCGTCCTCATCTTCTTCCTCGCTTTCACTTCCGTGATCGGCAACTACTACTACAGCGAATCGAACATCGAGTTCCTCACCGGTTCGAGGAAGGCCCTGCCCTATCTGCGTTCGGCCGTGGTGGTGTGCGTGTTCCTCGGTGCGATCGGTTCGGTGCCGCTCGTGTGGGCGCTCGCCGATCTGGCCATGGGTGTGATGGCGACGGTCAACCTCATCGCGCTGGTCCCGTTGTCGGGTATTGCGTACGCGCTGTTCCATAACTACAGCGCACAACGTAAGCAGGGACGCGACCCGGTCTTCCATCGCGGCGATGTGCCGGGGGTGCGTGGGATCCAGGTGTGGGGCGACGACGACGCGCCGGTGGCGGTGGACCGCGAAGATGCACGGTAGATTCCGGTAGCGCACGAGCGTGTCCGCTTCGGAAAGGATCTGCGATGGCCTCGGTGACCTTCGACAAGACGACGTGTCTGTTCCCCGGCTCGAGTACACCCGCGGTCGACGCACTGGATCTCGAGATCGAGGACGGCGAGTTCCTTGTCCTGGTCGGGCCCTCGGGCTGCGGCAAGTCGACGTCGCTGCGGATGCTCGCGGGCCTCGAAGAGGTGCACAGTGGCCGCATCCTCATCGGAGACAGCGACGTCACCGCGCAGGATCCCAAGGAACGCGACATCGCGATGGTGTTCCAGAACTACGCCCTGTATCCGCACATGTCGGTGGCCGAGAACATGGGATTCGCGCTCAAGCTCGCGAAGACCCCGAGATCCCAGATTCGTGAGCGGGTCACCGAGGTCGCCAAGATGCTCGACCTCGAGCAGTATCTCGACCGCAAACCGAAGGCCCTGTCCGGCGGCCAGCGGCAGCGTGTCGCCATGGGTCGTGCGATCGTGCGGGAACCGCAGGTGTTCCTCATGGATGAGCCGCTGTCCAACCTCGACGCGAAACTGCGCGTCCAGACCCGCACGCAGATCGCGCAGCTGCAACGGCGCCTCAACACGACCACCGTGTATGTCACTCACGACCAGGTCGAAGCCATGACGATGGGTGATCGCGTCGCGGTGCTCGACAAGGGCATCCTGCAGCAGTGCGCGTCGCCGCGCGCGCTCTACAACCAGCCGGCCAACGTGTTCGTGGCCGGCTTCATGGGCTCACCCGCAATGAATCTGTTCACCCTCCCCGTCGTCGACCGCGGGGTCATGGTGGGCGATGTCCACGTCCAGGTGCCGCGCGACACCCTCGGCCAGGTCACCGAGTCGGAAGTGACGCTCGGCATCCGACCCGAACATCTCGAGATCGCCGAGGACGGGCTCGCCGTCGATGTGGATGTCGTCGAGGAACTCGGTTCGGATGCGTACCTGTACGGCAACGCCACTGTCGGTGGGATCCGCCAGGAGATCGTGGCGCGGAGCGACTGGCGCACTCCGCCTCAGAAGGGCGATCGACTCCACTTGCGGTTCGATACGAATCAGGTGCACGTGTTCAAGACGTCGGACGGCCTGCGCATCGGCTGATCAGGCCTGGTCGGGTGCTGGGGTGCCCGACACAGAACCGATCAAGGGTGGGCGGAATGCCGACTTTTCAGGGTGTCCCGTGCCACAGTAGTGGCCGGTGTCGGTGGCCGAGCGGTTGCCGGCGAGTTGATTTTCCGAACTCACACGGGAGATGTTCATGGTTTCGAAGAAGAAGGCGATGCGCAGAGCTGTCATCGCCGCCTCCTCGGCGGCGCTGTTGGTCCTGACGGCGTGCGGATCCGATGACGGTGGCAGCGACTCGGGGTCGTCCGACACGGGCGCCGCATCCAGTGAGGGCCGTGGCCCGATCACCATCGTCGAGGGGCAGGACCCCTTGAACGCGGCACTCGAGAACATCATCGCCGACTGGAATGCCGAGAACCCCGACGAGCAGGTCACCTTCAAGCCGCTCGCGCGCGAGGCCAACGACCAGTACGCCGATATCGCGCAGCGGATGCAGGCACAGAGCGACGAGTACGACCTCGTCGCGGTCGACGTCACGAACACTGCCGAGTTCGCTGCCAACGGCTGGCTTCTGCCGCTCGAGGGCGACAACGCGATCGACACCGAAGGTCTGCTGCCCGCGACCGTCGAGTCGGCCACCTACAACGGCACGCTGTTCGCCGCGCCGAAGAACACCAACGGTGCGTTCCTGTACTACCGCACCGACCTCGTCGACCAGGCCCCTGCGACGTGGGACGAGCTGAAGGCAGAATGCCCGAAGGCCGAAGAAGCGGGTATCGCCTGCTACATCGGTCAGTTCAGCAACTACGAGGGACTGACGGTCAACGTCACCGAGATCGTCAATGCCTTCGGTGGCAGCTTCGTCGCCGAGGACGGTCTCACCCCGGCCATCGACGAGCAGACGGCCGAGGGCCTGCAGTTCATCGTCGACTCCTTCGAGGACGGCACCATCCCGGCCGCCGCACAGACCTACACCGAAGGTGAGTCGCAGACAGCCTTCGGCAACGGCGAAGCCTGTTCATGCGCACGTGGCCCGGTTTCTACACCGACGGCGAAGAGTCGTCGGTCGCCGGTAAGTACGGCATCGCGGTACTCCCGGGCGTCGACGGTCCGGGTGTGTCCACCCTCGGTGGCTACAACGTCGGTATCAGCGCGTTCACGGACGCTCCGGCGACGGCCCGCGACTTCCTCGAGTTCATGACGACCCGTCAGTCGCAGGAGTACTACGCCGAGGTCGGTGGCGCACCGGTCCTCGCCGAGGTCTACGACGACCCGGAGATCCTCGCGCAGTACCCGTACTTCTCGACGCTGAAGGAAGCACTCGAGAGCGCGAAGCCCCGCCCGTCGTCGCCGTACTACTCGGCCGTGTCGAAGGCGATCTCCGACAACGCTTACGCTGCGATCCGGGGCGAGAAGCCCGTCCAGCAGGCCCTGGACGACACTCAGGCCGGCATCGAAACCGCCGGCAACTGATCCACTAGGAGCAGTAGATGGCAGAACCGCAGGTCGGGGCACCCGCGGATCCGCCACACACCGCGTCGGGACGGATCGTCCCGACCGCGGACGTGTGGCCGGACGACACCGCACGCCCGAACCACCGCCGATGACTGCGCCGCCGGCGAAGTCGCGGCGGAAGGTGCCGGTATGGATGTTCATCGCGCCGTCGATGATCGTCCTCGCGGTGATCATCCTGTACCCGCTCGGCAGAGCGATCTGGATGTCGCTGCACGGTGACGCGAAGTCGCTCGACCCCGAGACCGGCCGGTTCGTCACCGGCGGGTTCGTGGGTATCGAGAACTACACCCGCTGGATCACCCAGACCTGTGGTACTGCCACCGGATCGATCTCCTGTCCGCCGGGCACCCTGGCGCCCAGTTCTGGCAGTCGATCTTCAACACGTTCTTCTTCACGGTCGTCACGGTGTCGATCGAGACCGTGATCGGCTTCGCGATGGCACTTGTGATGGCCAAGTCGTTCCGCGGTCGCGGCCTCCTGCGTGCCTCGGTCCTCGTGCCGTGGGCGATCCCCACCGCCGTCACCGCCAAGCTGTGGTTCTTCATCTTCGCCAACGACGGCATCGCCAACAAGATGCTCGGTACCGACATCCTGTGGACCGCCGATCCGTGGCCCGCCCGCTTCGCGATCATCGTCGCCGATGTGTGGAAGACGGCGCCGTTCATGGCGCTGCTCATCCTCGCGGGTCTGCAGATGATTCCGTCGGATGTGTACGAGGCGGCGAAGGTCGACGGCGCGAACGCCTGGCAACGTTTCACCCAGATCACCTTGCCGCTGGTCAAGCCTGCGCTCATGGTCGCAATCCTGTTCCGCACGATGGACGCGCTGCGCATGTACGACCTGCCCGCCATCATGATGGGCTCGAACCCCGCCACCTCGACGATCTCCGTGCTCGTCGTCGACCAGATGCGGCAGGGTGCCAACTCGGCGTCCGCGCTGTCGACGATCACATTCCTCATCATCTTCGCGGTCGCCTTCATCCTGGTGCGGTTCCTCGGCGCCAATGCAGTCAGTACGCAGGAGAAGCAGCGGAAGGGAGACGCGGCATGACCGGCACGATCACCGCAACCGAGACGACTGCCGACGAGACCCCACGTCCCGGCCCGAAGCGTGCGCGCAGGTTCCGGCTGGGATCGATCGGCACCTATCTCGGGGTGGCGATCATCATCGTCTGGGGGCTCGCTCCGTGCTACTGGATGGTCGTCACGGCGCTGCGCGATCCGTCGGAGACGTTCAGCACGAGTCTGTGGCCGACGAATCCGACCCTGCAGAACTTCGCCGACGCACTCGACCCCGACGCCAAGGTCAACTTCTCTCGCGCGCTGATGAACAGCGTCATCATCGCCGGGGCAACCACGCTGATCGCGCTGCTCATCGGTGTGTTCACCGCGTACGCTCTGTCGCGTTTCGAGTTCCGGGGCAAGTACTTCGTCACCGGCATCATTCTCGGCGCGTCGATGTTCCCGGTCGTCGCGCTCGTGACACCGCTGTTCCAGCTGTTCACCGACATCGGCTGGATCGGTAGCTACCAGGCGTTGATCATCCCGAACATCTCGTTCGTGCTGCCGCTGACGGTGTACACGCTCACCTCGTTCTTCTCCGAACTGCCGTGGGAACTCGAGGAAGCCGCGCGCATGGACGGCGCGACCCGCGGGCAGGCGTTCCGCCTGGTGATGCTGCCACTCGCGGCCCCCGCATTGTTCACCACCGCGATCCTCGCGTTCATCGCGACGGTCAACGAGTACCTGCTCATGTCGCAACTCTCGAGTGAGCGGACGGCCCCGGTGACGGTGGCGATGGCGCGGTTCACGGGCACCGATCCCTATGTGACGCCGTATGCGTCGATCATGGCGGGTGGCACGCTCGTGATGGTGCCGCTGGTCGTGATGGTGTTGATCTTCCAACGCCGGATCATCTCGGGTCTGACGGCGGGTGGCGTGAAGTCGTGAGTCGTCGCCTCCCCCGCCGTCAGCGACTCGAGATGCTGCTCGGTGTCATCACGATCTTCGCCGTGATGGCGGTGGTGGGGGCGGTCGCAGAGATGTTGTCACCCGAGCCGGGTATCGTGCCGTCATTGGTGCTGGCAGCCTTCGCGCTCGCGTGGTGGTTCACCTATCGCGCGTGGCGTCGCACAGACTCGTCGTAGTGCTGCGTACGTCACTTATGCGCGTGACTTCGTACCATGCGGTCGGCAGGATGGAAGAATCTGCCGAGTCCCATCCTGGAGAAAGTGGTACGCGTGAGCCCGAATCCGTCGACGTCCACCAGCGGTCGTTCTTCCGCTGATTCGAAGTCACGGCGGTGGCGAACCGTCCGATATGTCGTACTCGTCGTGGTTGTGCTGCTGATTCTCGCGCCGATCGGAGTGTTCGCCGGTGCGTATGTCTCGACAGAGGTTCCTCGCCCGTCCGACATGACGACCAACCAGATCGCCCGCATCTACGCTGCCGATGACACCACCGAGATCACCCGGGTGGTGCCGCCGGAGGCAATCGCGTCGAGGTCGGCATCGACGAGGTCCCCGAGCACGTCCGCAATGCAGTGCTCTCCGCAGAGGACCGCGACTTCTACAGCAATCCAGGTTTCTCGGTCTCCGGTTTCGCTCGTGCGGCCCGCGACAATGTCCTGGGCAAGGACACCGCCGGTGGCGGTTCCACGATCACCCAGCAGTACGTCAAGAACGTGCTCGTCGGCGCCGATCGCACCCTCACCCGCAAGATGAAGGAACTGGTCATCTCCTCGAAGATGGCCCGCGAATGGTCGAAGGACGAAATCCTCGAGGCCTACCTGAACACCATCTACTTCGGCCGGGGCGCTTACGGAATCGCCGCGGCGTCGCAGGCGTACTTCGGCAAGCCGGTCGGCGACCTGACGGTCTCCGAGGGTGCCGTCCTCGCCGGCGTCATCCAGACGCCGTCGTCGCTCGATCCCGAATTCAACCGCCCCGCGATCGAGGCGCGCTGGGGCTACGTCCTCGACGGCATGGTCGAGATGGGCGTGCTCAGCCCCGGAGACCGTGGGGAAGCGGCGTTCCCGGAGACCGTCCCGTCGGATCAGTTGGCGCGAGCCAATGAGACACCCGGCCCCGAGGGACTGATCCGGTCGCAGGTGCTGCGTGAACTCTCGGCAGCCGGAATCAGTGAGCAGGTGCTCAACACCGAAGGCCTGCGCATCGTCACCACGATCGACCCGTGGCCCAGCAAGGTGCAGTCGACGCGGCGCGAGGCAACCTCGAAGGTGAACCCGAGGACCTGCGGACCGCCGTGGTGTCCGTCGACCCGAGGTCGGGTGCGGTGCGGGCCTACTACGGCGGCGAGGAAGGTGCGGGTTACGACTACGCACAGGCGCCGCTGCAGACCGGTTCGTCGTTCAAGGTGTTCGGTCTGGTCGCGGCGCTGAAGGACGGCATCGGTCTCGGCGCCCGCTACGACAGCACCCCGCTGACCATCGGCAATCTCGAGATCAACAACGTCGAAGGCGAATCGTGCGGTAAGTGCACGATCGCGGAGGCGACGAAGCGCTCGCTGAACACGAGTTTCTACAGGCTCATGATGTCGATGGAGAACGGTCCTCAGAAGATCGCCGACGCGGCGCACGAGGCCGGGATCCCCATGGAGATTCCGGGAGTCGAGGGCACGACACTCAGCGAGGCCAACGGCATTCCGGAGGGCGGCATCGTGCTCGGTCAGTACCAGTCGCGGGTGATCGACATGGCATCGGCGTATGCAACCCTCGCGGCGTCGGGCACCTTCCATCAGCCGTACTTCGTGCAGAAGGTCACCACCTCCGACGGTGAGGTCCTCCTCGACCGGCCCGCGTCTCCCGCCGAGGAGCGCATCGACCCGGCTGTGGCCGACAACGTGACCCAGGCGCTGCTGCCGGTCGCGGCGTACTCGCGTGGCCACGCGCTCGCAGGCGGCAGGCCGTCGGCTGCGAAGACCGGCACCACTCAGCTCGGCGACACCGGCATGAACAAGGACGCGTGGATGGTCGGGTACACACCGTCGCTCTCGACCGCCGTCTGGATCGGCACCTCGGATGCAGGGCCGATCACCAATCTGTGGGGTGGCTCCATCTACGGCTCGAGCCTGCCTTCCGACATCTGGAAGGACACGATGGACACCGCGCTCGAGGACACCGACGCGGAGAGCTTCCCGTGGCCCGACCCGATCGGTGGACAGGCCGGCGTGCCGGCCGACGCGGGTATCAGCACGCCGACGACCACGGGGCGTCCGGTTCCCGCGTTCGAACTCCCCGGCCTGGGTGAGCTGCCGCCGATCACGATCCCGGCGCCGCCGATCGAGGTTCCGCCGCAGGTTCAGTTGCCTCCGCAGATCGAAGTGTTTCCCGGCGTCACGATCCAGATCCCAGGGATGTGACGTCGCGTGCTGCGGGGCCGTCGGGCACGACGGTCTGCAGTCACGACGGTCCGCAGTACTGTCTTCCGCAGTATTGTCTTCCGCAGTACTGACCGACGACTTTCTTCGGTGCCTGTATCGCCGCGCCGGCATTGCCCCTTTCGGACGGCCCCGGCGAGGTGCACGAACGCCGCGTGGCACGATTCGAACTCGGTAAACACAACTGAGATGGGGATCAAGGAGTGACCGAATTTCCTGACAACGCGCGAGCCGTCCGCGACGAGGACACGTTCGACGTCCGGTCCGTTGCGACATGGCTCGAGGAACACGCCGGTATGGCGGGGATTCCGGAGGTGCGCCAGTTCGCAGGTGGCGCATCCAATCTGACCTACCTACTGCGGTATCCGCACCGCGATCTCGTGCTGCGTCGTCCGCCGGCCGGGGCGAAGCCGTCGTCCGGGCACGACATGGCGCGTGAGTACCGCATCCAGTCGCAGCTCGCACCGGCTACCCGCACGTGCCTGCCATGGTCGGCATGTGCACCGACCACAGCGTCCTCGGCAGCGACTTCTACGTCATGGAACGCGTGCCCGGCACGATCCTGCGAACCGACCCGCCGACCACCCTGGACCTGACGCCGGAACAGACCCGGCCCTGTGCCTGCGGATCGTCGATCTGCTCGTCGAACTGCACGGCGTCGACCCCGAGACCACCGGGCTGAACGAATTCAGCCGGGGCACCGGATACGTTGCGCGGCAGGTCGCGGGCTGGGCGAAGCGCTACGAGTTGGCCCGGACCGACAACGTGCCCGATTTCGCCCGCGTCATCCGCTGGCTCGACGAGACGCAGCCCGCCGATATCGCGTCGACGGTCGTGCACGGAGACTTCCGTATCGACAACGTCGTCCTCGACGAGAACGACCCGCTGCGGCCGGTTGCGGTGCTCGACTGGGAACTCGCGACGATCGGCGACCCGCTCATGGACCTGGGGTCGTCGCTCGCGTACTGGGTGCAGGCCGACGACGACCCGATGATGCTCGCCACCAAGCGACAGCCGTCGGATCTGCCCGGCATGCTCACCCGTCGCGAGATCGTCGAGTACTACTCCGAGAGAACCGGACTGCCGGTGGACAACTGGGGCTTCTACGAGGTCTTCGGTCTGTTCCGGCTCGCCGTGATCGCCCAGCAGATCTACTACCGCTATCACCACGGACACACCACCAATCCCGCGTTCGAGAACTTCTGGGTGGTTGTCGGCTACCTCGATTCTCGGTGCAACGAACTCATCGACCAACTCGAGAAGGAGGGCCGATGAGTCGGCCGCAGCGACGAAACATCCTCATCACCGGAGCCAGTTCCGGTCTGGGGGCCGGTATGGCGCGCGAATTCGCCGCGCGTGGAAGCAATCTTGCGCTCGCGGCACGCAGGGTCGATCGCCTCGACGCATTGCGGTCGGAACTGCTCGCCGAGCACCCGCACATCACGATCGCGGTGCGGTCGCTGGACGTCAACAGGCACGACGACGTCTTCACGGTCTTCCGGGAATTCGACGAGGAACTCGGCGGTCTCGACCGAGTGATCGTCAATGCCGGTCTCGGCAAGGGGCAGCCGTTGGGCACGGGCTACTTCCACGCGAATGTGCAGACCGCGCAGACCAATTTCCTCGGTGCGCTCGCCCAGAGTGAGGCGGCGCTCGAGCTCATGCGTCCGCGCAATGCGGGGCACGTCGTCCTGATCTCGTCGATGAGCGCACTGCGCGGGATGCCGCGCAACATGACGACTTACGGTGCATCGAAGGCTGCTGTCGCTGCGCTCGGCGAGGGGATGCGATCGGATCTGGTGGGCACCGGAATCGATGTCAGCACAATATTTCCCGGTTATATCCGCTCGGAGATCAACGAGAAGGTGAAGAAGGTACCTTTCATCGTCGACACCGAAACCGGTTGTCGCGCATTGGCTGCGGCGATCGAGAAGGAGCCGGCCAAGGCGTACGTGCCCGGGTGGCCGTGGATCCCGCTCGCGTATGCATGAAGGTGTTGCCGCTGTCGGTGGTACGACGTATGACCTGATGAGTGGCAGGTGAATACGACTGTGGCGGTGAGTGAGTCCGAAGACTCGCTCACCGCCACGGTGCGTTCGGAGTGCCGAGTTACTCGGCGCCGATGATGAAGGCCTCGAGCTCGGTGCGAGCCTTGTCGTCGGCCATCTGGACCGGCGGGGACTTCATCAGGTAAGCGGATGCCGGGAGGATCGGGCCACCGAGGCCGCGGTCCTTGGCGATCTTCGCGGCGCGGATCGCGTCGATGATGATGCCGGCGGAGTTCGGCGAGTCCCACACCTCGAGCTTGTACTCGAGGTTGAGCGGGGCATCGCCGAAGGCGCGGCCCTCGAGACGGACGTATGCCCACTTGCGGTCGTCGAGCCACTGGACGTAGTCGGACGGGCCGATGTGAACATTGCGGTCGTGGACCTTGCCTGCCAGCGGGCCCTCGAGGTTGGAGGTGACGGCCTGGGTCTTGGAGACCTTCTTGGACTCGAGACGCTCACGCTCGAGCATGTTCTTGAAGTCCATGTTGCCGCCGACATTGAGCTGGTAGGTGCGGTCGAGCACGACGCCGCGATCCTCGAACAGCTTCGCCATCACGCGGTGGGTGATGGTCGCGCCGACCTGCGACTTGATGTCGTCGCCGACGATCGGGACACCGGCGTCGGTGAACTTCTTCGCCCAGACCGGGTCGGAGGCGATGAAGACCGGGAGTGCGTTGACGAAGGCCACGCCGGCGTCGATGCAGCACTGGGCGTAGAACTTGTCGGCCTCGTCGGAACCGACCGGCAGGTACGACACGAGAACGTCGACCTCGGCGTCCTTCAGGGTCTGGACGATGTCGACGGGCTCTGCGTCGGAGAGTTCGATGGTCTCGGAGTAGTACTTGCCGATGCCGTCGAGGGTATGGCCACGCTGGACGGTGATGCCGGTGGGCGGCACGTCCGCGATCTTGATGGTGTTGTTCTCGCTGGCGTTGATGGCCTCGGAGAGATCGAACCCGACCTTCTTGGCATCGACGTCGAACGCGGCGACGAACTTGACGTCGCGCACGTGGTACTTGCCGAACGCGACGTGCATCAGACCGGGGACGGTCGTGGTGGCGTCGGCGTCCTTGTAGTACTCGACGCCCTGAACCAGAGACGAGGCACAGTTCCCCACGCCCACAATGGCCACGCGCACCGAGGTGCTGTTCTCACCCATGGTCGGGTTCTCCTTCTTTTCTGCTTGCTGCTGACGACTGCTCGGCGGCGATGAGTTCGTTGAGCCAGCGGACTTCACGTTCGCTGGACTCGAGGCCGAGTTGGTGTAGCTGACGGGTGTAGCGGTCCAATGTGCCGCTGGCCCGCCCGATGGCGTCGCGGAGGCCTTCTCGGCGCTCCTCGACCTGGCGTCGCCTGCCTTCCAGAATCCGCATCCGCGCTTCCGCGGGTGTCCGGCTGAAAAAAGCGAGGTGAACGCCGAATCCGTCATCGGTGTAGTTCTGTGGGCCCGTGTCGGCCACCAGTTCGGTGAACCGTTCCCGGCCGACCGGGGTGAGCTGGTACACGCGACGAGCGCGCCGCTTCACCGGCCCGGGGACTCCGGCATCCTCCTCGGCGATGAGGCCGTCGGCTTCATCCGCCGCAATGTCGGATACAGCGACCCGTACGAGAAGGCGCGGAATGCGCCCAGAAGCCCGGTCAATCGCTTGCGGAGCTCGTAACCGTGCATGGGCGATTCGAGAAGCAGCCCGAGGATTGCCAGCTCGAGCAAGGGGGCCACCTCCTACGTCCGTTCGAACCTGACCGACTGATGCGATGCAAAACTATATCGCACCGATATATAGAACCATACGCGTGTCCCGATAGGTGCACACGGAAGCACCGCGACGGCGGCGCGCGAAATGCAGAAGCGTGCGAAAACTACAGAAGCCCGAGGACCACACCGGCCCCGCTGCTGCGGGTGTCGTGGTCGACGATCGGCTCGGCATCGCCGTCGGGAAACGCAGCCCACAGAACAGCAGCGACAGCGACGACCGCCACACCCGCGATCACCGCTGCGATCCGCCTGCCGGAGGCCTTCTCGGATCGGCCGGCCTCGGGTTCGGCAGGCGGTTGCAGGTCGCGAACAAGACCGGCGAGTTCCGGTAGCGTCTCCGCTGCTTCGGTGCGTGCGACGAGGTCGCGCCATGATTCCGCTGTGAGCTGTCCTTCGGCGTACGCAACGTCGAGACGTGTGCGCGCCCGGCTGCGATCACTGTCACGAGCTCGGGTCGGCGGCGATTGTCGGCGGGCCACGGCAGAAGCGTAGTTCGTCCGGAATGGGTGCGCCGTGTTCACGACCGAGCACACTCCGCGCCCACTTGCACTGGGGCCGCACGTACTCTGGATCCCGTGCAAACTCAGCGGCAGGTGGTGGACTACGCGTTGCAGCGACGGTCGCTGCTCGCCGAGGTCTACTCGGGGAGGCGCGGCGTGACCGAGGTCTGCGATGCGAGCCCCTACCTGCTGCGAGCCGCAAAGTTCCACGGCAGGGGCAGCGATGTCGTGTGCCCCATCTGCCGCAGGGAGCAGCTGACCATTGTTTCGTGGGTTTTCGGCGACAAGCTCGGACAGGCTTCCGGCTCTGCGCGCACTCCCGAAGAGCTGACCCGCCTGGCATCCAGCCAGGAGGAATTCTCCGTTCACGTGGTCGAGGTGTGCCGAACCTGCAGCTGGAACCACCTCGTGCAGTCGTACGTTCTCGGTGCGCAACCCGCGCCGAAACGGCCCCGTCGTCGATCGACGGGTGCGAGTCGACGCACCGCGAGCGAGTGAACGGACGCCGGACGACGTGACATCGACGTGCCCGACGGTGTACACAGCTGCACAAGACCGAACGACCGAGTCGTCGACTACCTGTCCGAGGACGGAATCGAGGATGCGGCGTAACGCGTCGCGCCGACATTTGGAGAAACGTACGTGAGTTCCACCGACAATGAACCCGAGGACAACCGGGCGGTTCCGCCCCAGCCGAACGGCTCTGCCG
>BBEG01000079.1 GCA_001312645.1 Rhodococcus sp. JCM 9791 | reverse complement strand
CAGCGCGGCCTGTCCGCCCTGGCTGTGCCCCATCGCGACCCAACTGGTGCCGACGGCCGGTTCCAGTTCTCGCGCCGCACGCACGATGTCGACGACGGCGTTGGCGGCGCTGTCCCCGTTCATGTACGGGTGTTCACCCGGGGTGCCGAGGCTTCGTAGTCGGTCTGGACCACCGCGTAGCCGTCCGCGACCCATCGGTCGAGCATGTCCGTGGTCCGTTCGACGTAGGAATGCGCGGGGCCGCCTACTGTGTCCGCAGATGGAGCACACGCGTCGCCGACGCCGGTCGTGCCGTGGGCCCAGCTGATCACCGGCCATCCGCTTTCCGGTGCCTCACCCTTCGGGATCGCGACGGTGCCCGAGACCAACGCCGGACGCCCGTCAGCACCTTCGGACAGGTAGGTGATCAGTTCGGTGCGCTGAGCGCTGGGGAGCGCCGCTGCGGTAGTGATCGGGCGGTCGGTGATCAGCGAACCGGGCGCGGCGGCTCCGGAATCGACCGACTCCGGAGGTGGGTTCGAACACGCTCCGGCTCCGAGCACCGAAGCAAATGCGAGTGCCGCGGCAGCATGCCGGGACGGGAAGGTCTTCATGGAACCTCCGTTAAGAAGAACTTATTAATTCTGAAGTCGATGTTCTTAGTACAGTGGTTGGATGACCATGTCAACGGGCCGTCTCGCCCTACTGGACGCCGCAGAGCGGCTCATCGCGCACCGCGGTATCCACGGGGTGGCCGCACGCGAAGTGGTCAAAGAGGCCGGACACCGGAACAATTCGGCCATCACGTACCATTTCGGCTCGTGGCACGGACTCCTCGACGAGATCTGGTCCCGGCATGCGCCACGAATGAACGCCGAGCGCGCGGCGTTGGTCGCCGCAGCAGGACTCGACGGTCGCCCCGGCCTCGAACGGCTCGTGCACGCCTACGTACACCCGCTCGCAGCACAGGTTGCGCGGACCCGGCCGAGCTATTGGGCACGATTCAACGAGCAGTGGCTGACCACAGCGCCGCTCGACATTCTGTCGAAGCCGGGACCGGGTACGGCACAAGCCGATTACTATCCGTCGAACGACGCGCTCGACGTCCTGTCGACTCTTCTACTCGACATCGCGGATCGACTCGATCTCCCGGAGGTGGACGCGCGACGCAGAGTGAGTCTGATGGTGCGGTTCGTCATCGGAGCGTTCTCCTCCTACGAGCGTGCCGACGAGATCGGTGACGCACCCGATCCGGCATCGTTCGAAGCGGAGGTCCTGCAGATAGCACGAGGAATGCTCGACCTGCCGCGGTCGTGACCGGGCAGATCGAGCATCGGAACTTCGGTCGACCGATCAGTCGACGTTCGGCGCCCACTGGACGCCGTTGATATGGCTACCACCGTCGACGAAGAGGGTGTTTCCGGTCAGGTAGCGGGAATCGTCGCTCGCCAGGAACGCAGCGACGGTACCGATATCCTCGAGTGGATCGCCGATACGACCCATCGGATTGGCGGCCTCCTGCGCCGCAGCCATCTGAGGGTTCGCCTCAGCAACCCGTTTGTAGGCCGCACTCGCCGCCCCGGGACAGATCACGTTGCAGCACACGTGCTTCGGCGCCCATTCCCGCGCTGCAGTGCGGGTCATGCTGCGCAGCGCCTCCTTGGCAGCGTTGTAGTACACCGAGTACATGTGAGCGTTGACGCCATTGAGGCTGCACATGTTGATCACTCGACCGGTGCCGTGCTCCGCGAGCGCCGGGTATGCGCGCTGCATCGCCCAGAACGCCGACATCACGCCCATATCGAAGCCCGCCCGCATGTTCTCCTCAGCGGTCTTCTCGAACCGCGCGTAGCCCAGGGGCCGCCACGCGTTGTTCACCAGAATGTCGAGTCGCCCGAACTCGTCGGTGGCGGTATCGACCATCGCATGCACCTGGTCGCGGTCGGTGACATCGGTGCGCACGAAGGTCGCCTGCACACCCCACTCGTCGGTGAGCCATTTCGCGGTGTCGACTCCCGCCGTCTCGTCGACATCGGCAACGACGACCCTCGCACCTTCACGCGCGAACGCACCCGCAACTCCTCGGCCGATGCCCATTCCGGCGCCTGTGACGATCGCTACCCGTCCGTCCAGCTTCCCCATGTTGCCCTCTTCCAGCTATCGGTGATGTGCGTCGGTCGTGTCCTCAGCGAGGACGAGGAACCGTCTTGTCGATGAAGAGCGCCTCGACCGACACACACACCGTGCCGTCGGCCGTCGTGATCTCACCGACCGTGTTGATCTTCCGACCATCCTGCTCGACCAGCCGGCCACGCACCGTCAGCGGCTCGAACAACGGCGTCGGACGGTGGTACCGGACATTGAGTTGCGCGGTGGCACCGCTTCGTCCTGCCCACGCGTTCGCGACACCCAATGTGTGATCGATCAACAGCGCAGCAACACCACCGTGGACGTGTCCGGGAGGACCTGGTACGGGAACGTCAACTCGACGACGCCTTCGACCCACCCGTTGTCACGACCGGCGAGAACGAGCGGCGGGGCCAGTGCATTCTCCGGCCCGGTGACCGGGTCGTGCCGGGTGACGCCCTCACCGTGCCACATGTCGATCAGCCGTGCCTGCACCTCGGGAGCGTGTTCTTCGAGATGCGCGGCGACGCTGTCGAGCTCCTCGGCGACCCGCTCGAGGTTCGCATTGGCGGGATCTGTACGCAGCAGAGCGTCGACCACGCGTCGCGCGGCAGCGGTGGCCCGATCCATCGCAGAATCCTGGGGCGCGGAGGTCAGGATCGTGCCGTCGGGCGCGTTACCGACAGTGGGGTGTGTAGCGGGGTCGACTCTCATCGGAGCTCCATGGTCGCGTGGGTGAGCACCGGCTGTCCGTCCCGCTCGGGGCAGGTCGCCAGCAGGGTGAGCGTGGTGCCGTCGCGCCACACCGAGGTCTCGATGGTCTCTCCCGGGTACAGCGACCCGGCGAACCGCACCGAGAACGACTTCACACGGGTCGGATCCCCATCGAGCACTCCGTCGACGACTGCCTTGCACACGACGCCGTACGAGGCGAGCCCGTGCAGGATCGGCCGATCGAATCCGGCCATCTTCGCGAACGCCGGATCGGCGTGCAGCGGGTTCATGTCGGCACTGAGTCGATATACCAATGCCTGCGCGGCCGTGGTCGGCGACACGATGACGTCGTCGGCCTCGCGCTCGGGCGCCGAACCCGCCGGCTCCGGGCCCGACTCGCCGCCGAAGCCGCCTTCACCACGTGCCAGATCTGCATCGCGGACGTCCACAGTGGACTCCCGTCAGCACCGTGTGCCGACTGTTCGAGCACGATCACTGCGGCCTTGCCCTTGTCCCACACGTCGGACACCCGCGACGAGATCGTCGCAGTACCCGACCCCGGGATCGGCGCGTGGAGTGTCAGCGACTGACCGCCGTGCAGGATCTTGCGCAGGTCGATGTCGATGCCGGGCAGGTTCATCGCGGCCGGCGTCGCAGCACCAGCCGAAATCCCTTGTCCGGCGACCATCGCGAAGGTGGGTGTCACCTGCAGGTTCTTCTCGTAGACCCACCGCAGCTCCGCGGGATCAAGAGAGTCGGCACCCGCGCCCAGACCCAGGTGGTAGAGGATCACATCACGCTCGGTCCAGACGGCCTCACGGACGGTGGGCTCGGCCGACAGCGCGGCATTCACATCGATCGGCATGAGCAGTCACTTTCCGGGTTCGGGGTCGCGCGGCAAGCCGAGGATCCGCTCACCGATGATGTTGAGCTGGACATTCGTCGTACCGCCGGCAATCGACAGGTTCTGCGAGTTCAGGAACTGCTGGGTGATCGACCAGCGATCCTCCTCGGAGCGCAGCGACGTCGGGCCCGACCATTCCATCGCAACCTCCCACACCTGCTGGATGTGCTCGACACCCAGGAGTTTGGCAATCGACGACTCGGCACCCGGCTGCGCGCCGGTGAGCGAGCGCAGCGTGGTGCGCAGACCCATCAGCCACCGGACTGGGCGTCGCACAGGACCGATCCGAGGACGGTGAGCTGTTCGGCATCCAGGCCACCCGGGATCGTCGCAGCCAGCTTCAGTAGCGCCTCGCCGCCGGAGCCGAGAGAGGAGTCGTTCGACAGCGACACCCGCTCGTTGGCGAGGGTGGTGCGGGCCAGCTTCCAGCCGTCACCGGGCTCGCCGACGAGACATTCGTCGGGCACGAACACGTCATCGAAGAAGACTTCGTTGAACAGCGCGTCGCCGGTGATCTCGCGCAGCGGACGGATGTCGAGTCCCTCGGAGTTCCTGATGTCGATCAGGAAGTAGGACAGGCCCTTGTGTTTGGGTGCGTCGGCGTCGGTGCGTGCCAGGCAGATACCCCAGTCCGCGACACGGGCCATCGACGTCCACACCTTCTGGCCCTGCAGCTTCCAACCGCCGTCGACCTTGACGGCCTTGGTGGACAAGCCGGCGAGGTCGGATCCCGCGCCGGGCTCGGAGAACAGCTGGCACCAGACGATGTCGCCGCACAGCGACCCGGGAAGGAACCGGGCGAGCTGGTCCTCGTTGCCGTGTGCGATCAGCGTCGGCACCACCCAGTTGCCGATGATCATGTCGTGCGGCTTCAGCTCGGCGCTGCGCAGCTCTTCTGCGATGACGAGCTGAGTGACCGCATCCGCCGTCTTGCCCCACGGCGCGGGCAGATGCGGTGTGGTGTAGCCCTTCTCGGCCAGATACGACGTCTGCGCGGCACTCTCGAGCGTCTTGGCGGGTTCCAGTTCGGCGCGAATGTCGGCGCGGATCTGTTCGGCCTCCGGCGGCAGGTCGATGCTCAAGACCCGGCGGGTGCCGTCGAGCGTGAGACCCGCGACCCGACGCTCCATGATGCGGTGGAACCCGACAGGATTCGCAAGGACTGTGCACGTCGCATGTAGAGGTGCGCGTCGTGCTCCCAGGTGTAGCCGATGCCACCCAAGACCTGGATGCAGGTTCTCGTGACCTGGAATCCCGCGTCGAGAGCGGTCGCCGCGGCCACCGCGACGGCGAGCGAAGCCTCCTCGGCAGCCCCGTCCTCCCCGAGCGCGCGGGCAGCGTCCCACGCTGTGACGCGAGCCTGTTCGGTGAGACTCAGCATCCGCGCAACGGTGTGCTTGACGCCCTGGAACTGACCGATCACTCGGCCGAACTGCCGACGGACGCGGGCGTATTCGGCAGCAGTCGTGGTGGCCCAGTCTGCGAGCCTGCGGTCTCCGCCGCGAACAGCGTGACGGCAATGTCGACGACGCGCTGCGAGTCCAGAGTCAGGACGTCACTCTCGGCGAGGGCAAGTCCGTCCACGCAGATCTCCGCGTTGCGTCGCACCACGTCATGACTGGGCAGATCGACCACGCCGACCCGGTCGCGGTCGACGACGACGAACGCCGGCTCGCCTGCGTCGTCCGCAGCGAGCAGGAAGATGTCCGCCACCTGACCGCCGAGGACGGAGCTCGACGTTCCCGTCAACATGATCGCGTCTCCGTCCCGAACGATCCGCAGATCACCGGGCTGCAGTGTCACGCCACCGAACAACGAGCCGTCGGCCAGGCCGGTGAGCGCCTCGGTTCGCCCGGCCGCATGAAGGACTGCGGATACCACCACGGTCGGCAGGAACGGCCCGGGCACATCGCTCGTCCGAGTTCCTCGGCCACGATGGCAGTTTCGAGCAGTCCGCAGTCTGCGCCCCCGAACTCCTCGGGTAGGTGCAGTCCCAGCATGCCGAGTTCGGCAAACGAGGACCAATACGACGGGCGGGCCTCCGATTTCGCTTCGACCGCCTCGCGGATCACTTCCGGTGTGGCGTGTCGCGCGGCCCAGCCGCGGACGGAATCGCGGATGTCGCGATCGTCGTCACTCAATCCCAGGGTCATGAAGGGTCCTTTGTCAGAGAAGTTTTCGGTCGCCTAGGGCCGAGTCAGATGCGCTCGATGATGGTCGCGGTGGACAACGCGCCACCCGCGCACATCGTGACCAGCGCGGTCGAACGGTTGGAGCGCTCGAGCTCGTGGAGAGCGCTGGTGATCAGCCGCGACCCGGTGGAGCCGACCGGATGGCCGAGCGCGATCGCGCCACCGTTGACGTTGACCTTGCTCATGTCTGCGCCGTGCACCTGGGCCCACGACAGCACGACAGAGGCGAAGGCTTCGTTGATCTCGACGATGTCGATGTCCGACAACGACATTCCGGTGCGTTCGAGTACTGCCTGAGTCGAAGCGACCGGGCCGTCGAGGTGGTAGTACGGGTCTGATCCGACCAGGGTGGATGCGAGGATGCGAGCCCGCGGACGCAAGCCTGCCTCGCGGGCCTTGTCCTCGCTCATCAGGAGCACTGCGGCAGCACCGTCACTGACCTGCGACGAGTTTCCGGCGGTGTGAATGCCATTCTCGATGACAGGCTTCAGACCGGCCAAACCTTCGGCGGTCGTCTCGCGGAGGCCGCCGTCGCGGGTGACGGTCGCGATCTCACCGGTGGGCTCACCTTCCTTGGTGACGACGGGGGCCTGGACCGGGACGATCTCGCGATCGAAGCGACCCTCGGCCCATGCCTGTGCTGCGCGTCGCTGCGACTCGAGGCCGAGTGCGTCGACGTCTTCACGCTTGATGCCGCGTAGCTGTGCGATCCGCTCGGCGGAGGTGAACTGGTCTCCCATATCGATCGTCCAGTCGTCCGGGTAGGGGTTTCCCGTTCCGGGCGCGTTGGCCTGCCCGAGGAACACCCGGCTCATCACCTCGACGCCACAACCGATTCCGGCGTCCATCTGGCCGGATGCGATCAGACCGGCAACCATGTGTACGGCCTGCTGCGACGAACCGCACGCGCAGTCGATGGTGGTCGCTGCGGTGGTGTACGGCAGTCCGGCGTGCAGCCATGCCTGTCGTGTGACGTTGTTGGACTGCTCCCCCGCCTGGGTCACGGCGCCGCCGACCAGCTGCCCGACCTGGTCGGCAGGCAGTCCGGTCCGGTCCAGGACGGCTTTCTGCGCTGCCCCGAGCAGCACTGCGGGGTGAACCCCTGCAAGCTGACCTCGACGGCGACCGATCGGTGTCCGCGCGGCCTCGACGATGACGACGTTGTTCATGCCACTCCCTGGAGTATGGGTGATAAGTGAAGCCCTGCTACTGGAATTTATTCTAGTTCTGCAGAAACTTCGGCATCCACCCCGTCTCACCGAGCGGGACCGACCTGGTCAGTGGATGGAAACGTGGTTCACTCGCGCGAGATCGGGCGCCTTACGCCCGGTATCGAGGACTCCCATTCAGATCACCGAGCAGGCGGTCGCAGGCAACCCGCAGGTCGGACTCGATCTCCGGAATCGACGTGCGGCCATTGAGCGCCGACTGCACCAGTCCGAACCACAAAGCCACGACCAGCCGCAGCACAGTCACTTCGAGGAGCGTCGGCTTCTCGATGCCTGCAGCATCGAGAAGCAGACGATCGAACTGCTTGTCCATCTTGGCCACGTCGGGAATGATCGCGGCATTCGACGTGGCGGCGGACTGGATCATTGCGGTTGCGAGCAGCGGCGTCCGCAGCAACGCACGCGTCGCCTGCAGCAACGCATCACAGACCGAGTCCGATGGAGACGTCGGCGTCGAGGACCGTCGCGAGAGCTGAATACCCATCTGTCCGATCTGGTCGACCATCACCGCGACGAACAGATGCGTCTTGGATGGGAAGTAGCGGTAGAGCGTGCCGACTGCGACGCCCGCCAGCTTCGCAACCTCCTGCATCTGGACCCGCTCGAGGTCCTTGCCTGCACCGAGGTGCGCGGCCGCCTTCAGAATCCGTTCGTGCCGCGCACGCTGCTCCACCGAACTGGGCTCTGCCGCATCACGCGCCTCTGCAATCCTCGGCATGGCTCACCTCTTCCTACGCTCCGGACGGAGGTGAGAGTAGACACCGCCGACCGCGCACACGCCCGGCCGTCCTGGTCAGCAGGAACACGGTCCGATATGTCGGCGACTCCCACACAGCGAGACTTCAGGCTGCTCCGACAACACCCCCGCAGCACACTAGAATGAATACTAATTTTGCTCGGATCCGTCACATGAGGACCGAGCCGATCGAACACGGGAGAGTTCCATGGGTGAATCTGTCAGCCTGACCGGCCGCACCGCAGTGGTGACGGGTGCCGGGGCCGGTCTCGGGCGCTCCGAGGCTCTCGCACTGGCCGCCGCCGGCGCTGCAGTCGTCGTCAACGACATGGGCGACGCTGCACACGTAGTCGCGGAAGAGATCGTCGCGGCAGGCGGGCAGGCGATTGCCGTGACCGGCGACGTCTCCGACTGGTCGCTGGGCGGCCGTCTCGTCGACGAATCCGTCAAGGCGTTCGGCTCGTTCGACATCCTCGTCAACAATGCCGGCATCATCCGCGACAAGATGATCTTCAACCTCACCGAATCCGACTGGGACGACGTGATTCGCGTGCACCTCAAGGGCCACGCCGCGACCTCCCACGCCGCGGCCGTCCACTGGCGCGCAGCCAGCAAGGAAACCGGCGGCCCCGTGTACGGCCGCGTCATCAACACCTCGTCGGAGGCGTTCCTGTTCGGTTCCGCCGGGCAACCGAACTACTCGGCCGCCAAGGCCGGTATCACCGCACTGACGCTGTCCACCTCGCAAGGACTCTCCCGGTACGGCGTCACAGCCAACGCGATCTGCCCGCGCGCCCGTACTGCCATGACCGCCGAGGCCTTCGGCGACGCCGATTCCGCAACCACCGGTCTCGACGGCCTCGCACCTGAGCGCGTCGGTACGCTCGTCTCCTACCTGGCCTCCCCCGCCTCCCACGAGATCAACGGACAGGTCTTCGTGGTGTACGGCAAGATGGTCGCGCTCATGGCGTCTCCGAAGGTCGAAAACCGTTTCGACGCCGCAGGTTCCGCATTCACCGTCGAGGAACTCGACCAGCAGCTCTCGTCGTATTTCACCGGACGGGGCCAGTACGAGAACTACGCTGCATACAGCGTGGCAGAACTGGAAAAGGCTGCACTCGCCATCGACTGATCACCCCACCACGAAGGAGCACGGCATGAGGCTTGCAGACAAGGTCGCGATCGTCACCGGCGGGGCCGGCGGTATCGGGCGCGGAATCGTAAGGGCGTTCACCAAAGAAGGCGCGCGGGTTCTCTTCGTCGATATCGACGATGCCAAGGGCGCCGCGCTCGAGGCCGAGCTCAGCGGCGCGGGCAAGTTCCTCAATGCCGACATCTCCGAGAAGGAGAGCGCCGCAGCGATCGTGGACGCCGCGGTGCAGGAGTTCGGCAAGGTCGACGTACTCGTCAACAACGCTCATGCGTCCCGGCAGGCACCGCTGCTCGAGACCACGCAGGAGATGCTCGATCTGTCGTTCGGGACGGGCTTCTACCCGACCTTGTGGCTCATGCAGGCAGCACATGCACAACTCGCCGCGAATCAGGCTCGGTGATCAACTTCGCATCCGGAGCCGGCATCGACGGCAACGTCACGCAGACCTCCTACGCCGCGGCCAAGGAAGCGATCCGCGGGATCAGCCGGGTCGCGGCGAACGAATGGGCCGAGAACATCAATGTCAACCTCATCTCGCCGTTGGCCTTGACCGAAGGCGTCCAGGCGTACATCGAGGCCAACCCCGGCGTCGAGGATGTGCTGCTCGCCAAGCCCCCGCTGCACCGGTTCGGCGACCCCGAATCCGACATCGGACGTGTCGCAGTGTTCCTCGCCAGCGACGACGCGTCGTACATGACGGGCCAGACACTGATGGTCGACGGCGGCAGCATCAAACTGCGTTAGGACATGTCCGACGGATGGTGCGCAGGCCACATCGAGTAGTTCTCGGAACTGCGACGGACGAGGTCACGAACTCGACAGAGTTCGTGACCTCGTTTTCCGCCCTTCGCGGCCCTATCGTTGTCCCATGGACCCGCCTGTGACGCGGTACATCCAGCGCGACGGTCACGCGCTGGCATACCAGGTCGTCGGCGAGGGACCACACCCGGTGGCATGGTTTTTCGAAGACATGATGCACCCGGACCTGATGTGGACCGATCCTCATCTGCACTACAACTTCGAACGCTGCTCCAGCTTCGCGCGCTCGCTGTTCTTCCAGCGCCGCGGATTCGGACTGTCCGACCCCGTCGACCACGTCCCGACGCTCGAGGAGCAGGCCGACGACGTCCTCGCCGTACTCGACGATGCTGAAGTCGCGCAAGCCACGCTGGTCGGAGCGTCCAGCACTTGCGGAGCGGTCGCTCTGGCCGCTGCCCGATGTCCCGACCGGGTGTCCGGGCTGATCCTCGCCGAACCCTGGTCCGACACCCTGGTGTCCGACGACGACCCACCGGCCGGGTGGACCGCCTCTCAACGAGACCGGTTCGTCGATTCATATCGGGGCGCATATGCCCGCTGGGGACACGGCGACCTCACGTCCCTGGCGCACCCTGCACTCGATGTTCCGCACAACCGCCGCATCATGCTCTGCTCGAACGCTGTTCGGCCACACCGTCAACTGCACAGCAACACCTCGAGTGGGCGATCCGAGCGAACTACGCGTGGGCATTGCCGTCGATCCAATGTCCGACGGAAGTGTTGCATCAGCCGGACAGTCTGTTCGCCCGAGAAGCCGTCCGCCGGGTCGCCGAACTCATCCCGAACGGCCGATTCCACGACCTGCCACCCATCCCGGCCGGCGCAACCCTGGGCGAGGCGTTGATCCCGGTGCTCGACCACGTGGAGGAGCTTGCCACCGGTGCGATCCGTCCGGTCGACGCGGACCGGTTCCTCGCCACCATCCTCTTCACCGATGTCGTCCGCTCGACCGACCTACTCGCGCAGATCGGCGACATTCACTTCGCATCGTGCTGGCCGCGCACGACAGATTGGTGCGTGTCGAGGTCGAGGCGGGCGCGGGCACACTGGTCGGTATCGCGGGTGACGGAACCTGAGCGTGTTCGACGGTCCGGCGGCCGCCATCCACTGTGCACATCGAATCATCCGGACCACGACGACTCTCGGGTTGTCGGTCCGTTCCGGTGTGCACGTCGGAACGGTCACCCGCGCCGGCCCGGAGTTGACCGGGATGACGGTGCACATCGGCGCCCGCATCGCCTCGTCCGCCGGGCCAGGGCAGGTCCGATGCTCACAGCGGGTGCGCGATCTCGCGATCGGCGCCGACATCGATTTCACGGACCTGGGCAACCATCGACTGAAGGGCGTCCCCGGCCAGGTCCAGATGTTCACGGCGACGAACCGGACCCGGCCTACGCACCCGGCGACACCGCCCCGCCCGACCCTCTCCGACCGCGCAGTCCTGACCATGGCGCGCCGCTCCCGGCATACTCCGCGACCTCGCACGTCTTGCCGGCCGTCGCAGCCGATCCTGAGGTCAGGCGCTCTTCTCGCGACGTTCGCGGTCGGGCTTGCGCGGCACGATGGTCGGGAGCACGTTGTCGGTCACGGTCTCCGCGGTGATGACGACCTTCTCGACGTCGTCGCGGCTCGGGATGTCGTACATCACCGGCAGCAGGACCTCTTCGATGATCGCCCGGAGTCCGCGGGCCCCGGTTCCGCGCAGGATCGCTTGGTCGGCGACGGCTTCGAGTCCGTCCCGGGTGAACTCGAGTTCCACGCCGTCCATCTCGAACAGTCGCACGTACTGCTTGACGAGCGCATTCTTCGGCTCCGAGAGGATCTCGACAAGCGAGTCCTTGTCGAGGTTCGTCACCGACGCGACGATCGGCAGACGGCCGATGAACTCGGGAATGAGCCCGAACTTGATCAGGTCTTCGGGCATGACATCGGCGAAATGATCGGTGGTGTCGATCTCGGCCTTCGATCGCACCTCGGCGCCGAATCCGATCCCACGCTTTCCGACGCGGTCGGAGACGATCCGCTCGAGGCCCGCGAAGGCACCGGCAACGATGAACAGCACGTTCGTCGTGTCGATCTGGATGAATTCCTGGTGCGGATGCTTGCGGCCACCCTGCGGGGGCACCGACGCTGCGTGCCCTCGAGGATCTTCAGCAGCGCCTGCTGGACGCCCTCGCCCGACACGTCGCGGGTGATCGACGGGTTCTCGCTCTTACGCGCGATCTTGTCGACCTCGTCGATGTAGATGATGCCGGTCTCTGCCCGCTTGACGTCGTAGTCGGCGGCCTGGATCAGCTTGAGGAGGATGTTCTCGACGTCCTCACCGACATAACCGGCCTCGGTGAGCGCGGTGGCGTCGGCGATCGCGAAGGGCACGTTGAGCATCTTCGCGAGAGTCTGAGCGAGGTAGGTCTTGCCGCAGCCCGTGGGGCCGAGCAGAAGAATGTTCGACTTGGCGAGTTCGACCGACTCACCGCGCGCGTCGCGTGTCTTGTCGCCGGCCTGGATGCGCTTGTAGTGGTTGTAGACAGCCACAGCGAGCGACCGCTTCGCAGAATCCTGGCCGATGACGTAGTTGTCGAGGAATTCCCGGATCTCGGCCGGCTTGGGCAGCTCGTCGAGTTTGACCTCGCTGGTCTCGGCGAGTTCCTCCTCGATGATCTCGTTGCAGAGGTCGATGCACTCGTCGCAGATGTAAACCCCGGGGCCCGCAATGAGCTTCTTGACCTGCTTCTGGCTCTTTCCGCAGAACGAGCACTTGAGCAGATCCCCGCCGTCACCGATACGTGCCATCTGTCAGGTCCCTACTTCCTCGTGTGCGTGCAACCGATCCCGTGTCCGTCGACGAGCGCCGGCCCGGGGAGCGGGCCCTTTGAACGACCGTACCCGGACTCCGGTACGCGGGTCGACAGGTTCTCCGCGTTTCCGGTCATATTTGTGCGTGCCGGTCGTGGAGCAACTCGAACCCCGCACAACGGCCCGGCCGAACACACTCAGGAGCGTTCGACCGGGCCGGATGCGGCTATCCCTGTGCGGACAACTTGCGGTACTCGAGCACATTGTCGATCAGACCGTACTCGACCGCTTCGGCTGCCGTGAGGATCTTGTCCCGATCGGTGTCCTTGCGGATCTGCTCGGGATCCTTGCCGGTGTGCTTCGCCAGCGTCGTCTCCATGAGACGGCGCATGCGCTCGATCTCCGCGGCCTGGATCTCGAGGTCGGAGACCTGGCCCTGAATGCCGCCGGTGGCGGGCTGATGGATGAGGACGCGGGCGTTCGGCAGCGCGAGCCGCTTACCCGGGGTACCGGCCGCGAGCAGCACGGCTGCGGCGGATGCCGCCTGGCCGAGGCACACGGTGGTGATGTCGGCACGCACGTACTGCATGGTGTCGTAGATCGCCATCAGCGACGTGAACGAACCACCCGGCGAGTTGATGTACATGGTGATGTCGCGGTCGGGATCGAGCGACTCGAGCACGAGCAGCTGCGCCATGACATCGTTCGCGGACGCGTCGTCGACCTGGACACCCAGGAAGATGATGCGTTCCTCGAAGAGCTTGTTGTACGGGTTGGATTCCTTGACGCCGTAGCTCGAGTGCTCGATGAACGACGGGAGGATGTAACGGCTCGCCGGTGAATTCGGGGCCTGGCCGCCGAGCTGGCGCGGATCGAACATGTTGGTCATCGCTTCTCCAAGAATGTGTGGGACGTGGAGCGGGTCGGGGGCCTCGGGACTAGTTCGACGTGCCACCGGCCTGCTGGGCGCGGGCCACAACGTGGTCGACGAAGCCGTATTCGAGTGCCTGATTCGCCGTGAACCAGCGGTCGCGGTCCGAGTCGATGGTGATCTGCTCGACGGATTGTCCGGTGTGCTCGGCGATCAGCTCTGCCATCTCACGCTTGGTGTGCGCGAACTGCTCGGCCATGATGGCGATATCACTTGCAGTACCGCCGATCCCTGCAGACGGCTGGTGCATCATGATCCGCGCGTGCGGCAGGGCGAAGCGCTTACCCTTTGTGCCGGCCGATAGGAGGAACTGCCCCATCGACGCAGCCAGGCCCATCGCGAACGTGGCCACATCGCACTCCGCGTATTTCATCGTGTCGTAGATCGCCATACCCGCGGTGACCGAGCCACCCGGCGAGTTGATGTACAGCGAGATGTCGCGCGTGGGGTCCTCCGCCGACAGCAACAGGATCTGCGCGCAGAGCTTGTTGGCGATGTCGTCGTCGACCTGTGTGCCGAGGAAGATGATGCGCTCGCGGAGCAGGCGTTCGTACACCGAGTCGCTGAGGTTCAGCCAGAGGTGGCCGAGGTCATCGTCGGACCGATGGATGTCGCCGGATTCTGAGGAGTCACGGTACCTGCCTTCTCGTCAATCGTGGATTGCTGTCATTGACACTAACGAAACAGGGCGGCACCGGATGCCCGGTGCGCCCATCTTCGCTCAAAGCGGAAAAGATCCGATTACTCGGATGCCTTCTCCTCGGTCGCCTCGGCGTCCTCGGCAGCCTCATCCGAGTCGGACTTCGCGCCGCCGAAAAGCTCGGAGGTGTCGACCTTCGCACCGGTGGTGTCGGTGACGTCGACGCGGTCGACGACCGAGCCGAGGGCCTTACCGCGGCGGACGTCGGCGAAGATCGCACCGAGCTGGTTGGCCTGGCTGATCTGCTGGATGAACTGCTCCGGCGGGATGCCGTAGCGCTGCGCCTGGAAGAAGATGCGCTCGGTCAGCTCTTCCTGCTCGACCGTGGTCTTCTCCGACTCGGCGATCGCGTCGAGGAGCAGCTGGGTCTTGACCGACCGCTCGGCCGACTCGCGGGCTTCGTTGTCGAACTCCTCGCGACTCGAACCCTGAGCCTCGAGAAGCTTGTCGAGCTCGGCTTCGTCGTGGTCGAGCTCGTGGATCGCATCGTGCAGTGCGCTGTCGACCTCGGCCTGAACGACGGCCTCGGGCAGCGGAACCTCGACCTTGTCGAGGAGCTCGTCGAGCACCTTGTCGCGGATCTGGCCGGCCTGCTCGACCTGCTTGACGCGGCCGACACGCTCACGCAGGTCTGCCTTCAGCTCGTCGAGGGTGTCGAACTCGCTGGCGAGCTGCGCGAACTCGTCGTCCTCAGCGGGCAGTTCACGCTCCTTGACCGTATTCACCTTGACGGTGACGACGGCTTCCTTGCCCGCGAACTCACCGGCGACGAGTGTGGAGGTGAACTCCTTCGACCCGCCGGCCTCGAGACCGATGACGGCCTCGTCGAGACCCTCGATGAGCTGGCCGGAGCCGACCTCGTGGGACAGACCCTCGGTGGCAGCTCGGTGACTTCTTCACCGTCGACCGTGGCCGACAGGTCGATCGACACGAAGTCGCCGTCCTGTACGGCGCGCTCGACACCCGTGAGGGTGCCGAAACGCTGACGCAGCGACAGCAGCTGCTCTTCGATGTCCTCGTCGGAGATCTCGACGGGATCGACGGTGACCGCGATCTCGGAGAAGTCGGGCAGAGTGACCTCGGGGCGCACGTCGACCTCGGCCGCGAAGACCAGTTCGACGTTGTCCTCGAGCTTCGTGATGTCGATCTCCGGCTGGCCGATGGCCTTGACCTCGTTCGCGGTCACAGCCTCGGAGTAGCGCGACTGGATCGCGTCGTTGACGACCTGCTCGAGCACCGCACCGCGACCGACGCGAGCCTCGAGGATCTTGCGCGGGGCCTTGCCGGGACGGAATCCGGGGATCCGCACCTGGCCGGCGAGGGACTGGAAGGCGCGGTCGAAATCAGGCTGGAGCTCCTCGAAGGGCACCTCAACATTGATACGGACTCGCGTCGGGCTCAGCTGCTCGACGGTGCTCTTCACGGACATGACTCCTTTTGTCGTGCTCTTGTCGGTCGTTCGTTCTCACTACTGAGCGCCCTGACGCTGTTCGATCTGGTCGGGATGACAGGATTCGAACCTGCGACCCTCCGCTCCCAAAGCGGATGCGCTACCAAGCTGCGCCACATCCCGTCGTACTGCTGACGTCGTACTGCTCCCGCCGCGGTGCCGGGGGCCGGTGTGAATCCTACGGCCCCCCGATTATGAATTCCAAAGCCGGGTTCGGTACAGTCTCATCCTGCAAGCGGCGAACGCCGGAGAACACCGGAAAACCACCCGGTGAGCACCGACAAAGCCGCAGGCGCGGGGATGTAGCTCAATGGTAGAGCCCCAGTCTTCCAAACTGGCTACGCGGGTTCGATTCCCGTCATCCCCTCCACCGAACCGCCCGCGATCTCATCGAGATCGCGGGCGGTTCGCGTTTCTGCAGCGACCGGATCACCGTTTCGACTCGATCCCCGGGTACCGACTCGAATCCGAGACCGAACACCCGTCGGCTGTGAGAGCGTCGCCAGTGTGAGCGAGACACCCGACCGCGCGTCGATGAGGTCCGGCGAGGCGGCAGCAGGGTCTGCCGCCCCGCGGTCATCCGTCGTCGCAGCAGTGCTCCTCGACGCGTTCCGGAATGGGATCGAGTCACGGCGATGCTCGCGCCCGGAAATCTGGAAGCCGCAGCGTTCCGGCACCGGGTGGTGGAAGTCCCCATCGGACTCGATGTCACCCGACGCAACAGCGACCACGACGACACTCCGTGGCATCTCGACCGGGTATCACTGACCGGCACGGCCGGATTCCCGGACGTGCTGTCGCTGACTCCCGCTGTTCCCGAGACCGTGGACCCCTGTCGTCCGAGCTGGGGTCTCACGCTCGTGGACGGGCTCACCGGTGGCCAGGCGGCGCTGTTGATCAGCATCGTCCGCCCCGAACGAAACGGGCACCGTGCACCTGCGCAGCACAACGGCGAACAGCACGGGTCGGTATGGGCGTGGCTGCGCACCCTGTCGGAGCACACCGCGGAGGCGCTCCGCTCGTCGACCGAACTCGTCGTGGACACCACCACCGATCTGGTGAAGGCGATCGTCGCTCCGGCATCACAACCTCTTCCACACCGCGCGATCCCGGCGGATGGGCCGCACCGCTCCATACCCTCGATATTCCCTGCCGCGAGATGCGCGACGCAGTGGATCGCGCCGGCTGCGGACTCGAAAGCGGCGTCGCGGCGGCGGTGCTCCTCGGATATGCCGCGTACCGGCACACCCACGGCTCCCCCGCGGACGATCTGTTCGCCGCGATCCCGGGTACCGGATCCGAAGAGCCCGCGCAGGTCCCGCTCGGCGGCACCGAGATCGACGACGGGCCGGTCGCCCTGATGCAGCGCATCGACAGTGTGACCGCTGAGATGCCCGACGATCCGAGCGTGCTTCCGTCAACTCGGATGTTCGGTCACGACGACGTACTGACCTGCACGGTCCCGGGTTCGGCAACACCCTTGTTCGTAGCGGGAGCGGGTATCGCACGCTACTACGGTTTCGGCCGCACCCTGGGGTCCGCACTCAACGCGACACTGATGTCCTACCTCGACACGTGTTGCGTCGGGCTCACCGTCGACCCTGCGGCGGTGCCCGACCGGCAGGCGTTCGACGCCTGCCTGCGGACGGGTCTGCGGACCGTCCTCTCCAGCTGACCCGATCGGTACGCTGGAATCCATACCGGACGACCTCGTCGGAGGGATTCACCGTGGAACTTCTTCTCATCCTCGTGGCGGTGGGCGTCGTCGTGTTCTTCGTGGCGCGCTCGCAGAAGACCACGACGCGACACGCTGCCGGAAATCTCGACGACGCCAAAGCCGACGCCCGTCAGGCCATCGAACGGCTCGGCGGCCAGATCTACAACCTCACCGGCACCGACGACGCGTCCCGTCAGGCGCTGGCCGACGCCGCCGAACGATTCACCGCGGCCGGTTCGCAGATCGACCAGGCGCAGTCCCCCGCCCAGGCACGACTCGCGAAGCAGACCGCGCTCGAAGGGCTGTATTACATCCGCGCTGCCCGCACCGCGATGGGCATGGATCCCGGACCGGAGATCCCCACTCTCGACGGTCAGAAATCGGCGGGATCCGTCACCGAAGACCGTCAGGTCGAGTTCGAGGGCCGGCAGGTCGCCGCATCCCCGTCGCCGTCGGCACGGACACCGAACTACTACCCGGGCGGCCGTGTCGCGGGCCGGCCGGTGCCGG
>BBEG01000078.1 GCA_001312645.1 Rhodococcus sp. JCM 9791 | reverse complement strand
GCAAGTCGACGCTGCTCCTCGAGGTCGTGCACCGCTGGGCTCAGCGCGGCGCCGACGACCGATCTCTGTACGTGACAGGTGAGGAATCCGCCGGTCAGGTCCGGCTCCGCGCCGACCGCACCGGATCCGTCCACGAGCGGGTCTATCTGGCGGCCGAATCCGATCTGGCAACGATCTTCGGCCACGTCGAGCAGGTCAAGCGACGCTGCTCGTCGTCGACTCGGTGCAGACGATGCTCGCCGCCGATGTCGATGGCGTGTCCGGCGGCGTGACCCAGGTCAAGGCCGTCACGAGCGCTCTGACTTCGCTCGCGAAGGCGAGCGGGATCGGTGTTGCTGATCGGTCACGTCACCAAGGACGGCGCAGTCGCGGGTCCGCGCTCGCTCGAACATCTCGTCGATGTCGTGTTGCACTTCGAAGGCGACAAGCATTCGACGCTACGCATGGTGCGCGGGGTCAAGAACCGGTTCGGCGCGGCCGAGGAGGTGGGCTGCTTCGAACTCACCGAGGGTGGCATCGTCGAGGTGTCCGACCCGTCTGGATTGTTCCTCCAGCACCGGAACGAGGAGGTCTCGGGAACTGCGGTGACCGTCACCATGGACGGCAAACGCCCACTGCTCGGCGAAGTGCAGGCACTCGTCGTCCACACCCAGAATCCGTCGCCGCGGCGGGCGGTGAGCGGCCTGGATTCGGCGCGCGTCGCGATGGTTCTCGCCGTGCTCGAACGGCGCTGCAACATCCGCGATCTCGGGAAATGCGACGTGTACGCGTCGACGGTCGGAGGAATGCGGATCACCGATCCGTCCGCCGACCTCGCGTTGGCGCTGGCAATCGTGTCTGCGGTGCGAGATCAGCCGGTCCCGCCCGGTACCGTCCTGCTCGGCGAGGTGGGGTTGGCAGGCGAGGTCCGGCGCGTGGCCGGGGCCGGTCGACGCCTCACAGAAGCACACCGTCTTGGGTTCACCCGCGTGTGGTCCCTCGCAACACCGACGGCGCCCCCACCGACATGAAGGTCCACGAGGTGACGAACCTCGGACAGGCTCTCATGACCATCGGCTGACCTGATCATCAGCTAATCGAAGGTGCCGTGCCTGCCTTCCCCGGACGCGAACCGCGCGGCACCGGCGATGCCTTCCCGTTCGACGATCGGCACACCGTGGGCGCCCTCGGCGCGCAAGGCCTCGTCGAGCGGCAGGTCGAACGACCGGTACGCCGACGCCCGGTCCACGGCCATGCATCCCTGTGGAAACCCCGCCAGTTGCTGCGCGATCTCTCGTGCCGTAGTCAGTGACGTTCCCACGTCGACGACTCGGTTGACCAGACCGAACGACAGAGCTTCGTCTGCCTCCACCGCACGGCCCGTGAGGATCATGTCGAGCGCTCTGCCCTGCCCGATGATCCGCGGCAGTCGCACCGTACCGCCGTCGATGAGCGGTACACCCCAGCGGCGGCAGAACACCCCGAAGACCGCGTCGGCTTCGCACACCCGCAGGTCTGCGAGGAGTGCGAGTTCGAGCCCACCGGCGACCGCGTAGCCGCTCACTGCCGCAACGAGCGGTTTGGTCAGTGCCAACCGGGACGGTCCCATCGGACCCGTTCCGCCGCCCTGCGGGTCGAGTTCGTGCCGCCGCTGCGGATCATCCACAGCTGTGAGGTCGGCACCGGCGCAGAAATGACCACCGGCACCCCAGAGCACCGCGACACGTTGCTCGTCGTCGGCGTCGAACTGTTCGAAGGCCTCGCGGAGCTGCGCGGCCATCGGTCCGTCCACCGCATTTCTGCGATCGGGACGGTTGAGCACGATGGTGGTGACGGCACCGTCGCGTTCGACCACGACGTCGGGGACAGACATGGATCGTTTCTAACACCGCCGAGGCTGTGGTTCTGCCGTATCGGGCTTTCTGTCGGGCCCGCATGCGAACATATGTTCGTGTCCGCCCGCGCAGCGATCCTCCACGCCGACCTCGACGCGTTCTACGCGTCGGTCGAGCAACGCGACGATCCGTGGCTTCGAGGCAAGCCTGTGGTGGTCGGCGGTGCGGTCGTCCTGGCCGCAAGCTACGAGGCGAAGGCCTACGGAATCAAGACACCCATGCCCGGCCGTGCTGCACGTGCTCTGTGTCCGCACGTGATCTCGATGCCGCCCCGGATGGACGCCTATTCGCGGGCCTCGAAAGAGGTGTTCGCGATTTTCGATCGGGTCTCGCCCGTCGTCGAAGGTGTCTCCATCGACGAGGCATTCCTGGACGTGTCGGGGCTGCGTCGCATCTCGGGCGAGCCGGCCGACATCGCGGCGCGTCTGCGCGCCACGGGTCATGGCCGAGGTCGGCCTGCCGATCACCGTCAGTGTGGCCCGAACGAAATTCATCGCAAAGGTCGCGAGCGGCGTCGCGAAACCGGACGGGCTGCTCGTCGTCCCACCCGACCGGGAACTCGAGTTCCTCCACCCGTTGCCCGTCGAACGCCTATGGGGCGTCGGCAAGGTCACCGCCGCGACCCTGCACGCGCATGGCCTGCGGGCGGTCTCCGATATCGCGAACGAATCCGAATCCGACCTCGTCGCGCTGCTCGGCCGGGCAACAGGCCGACACCTGCACGCACTCGCGACCGGACACGACCCCCGGCCGGTTCACCGGCAACGCCGACGTTCGATGGGTGCCCAGCACGCACTCGGCCGGGGAGCCCACAGCATCGAGTCTGTCGACGCGACGCTGCAACTGCTTGCCGACAAGGTCGCAGGCCGGATGCGCCGCGCCCACCGGATCGGCCGCACGGTGGTGCTGAGGCTTCGTTTCGCCGACTACACGCGTGTCACGCGGTCGCACACACTCGGCGTCCCTACCGCACGCACCGACATTCTCAGCGACACCGCGCGCGCCCTGCTCGAATCAGCGGGGCCGCTGGTCGCCGACCGCGGGCTCACCCTGATCGGTGTCGCGGTGACGAACCTGAACGGCGAGGGCATCGAGCAACTCGAGCTTCCCTTCGACGAACCGGTATCGTCACCCGATCCGGCATCAAGCGAAATCCCCACGACCCATCGCCCGATCGACCGGCACGCTCTCGACACGGTCCTCGACGACGTCCACAACCGGTTCGGAGCCGGGGCACTCACCTCCGCGACGCTGCTGGGCCGCGACCACAGGCAGGGCGTTCCGATGCTCCCCGATTGAGCAGTACTCCACAGCCTGGAAGCACCCTCAGATCGATGAAATGTCTTCGGATCCGGGCAGTCCGTCGACGAAATCCTTCCCCTTCTCGAAATGCTCGTGGCCGACAAGCACGAACAATCCGTGCGAGCTCCCCACGATCACGTCGGGGTCGGCGAACGGTCCGTCGACGATGCGCACATCGGCGCTCGTGTACACCTTGCGGCGCACCGTCCCGTCGACCCGAGCAGTGAATTCGAGGACCGCACCCAGCGGGATGGGTCGCTTGAAATCGGTGCCCATGTGCCCGGTGACCACGGGCTTACGGAACACTGCGTTACAGGCGAAACCCTGGATCTCGTCGAACGCCGTCATGAGAATGCCGCCGTGGATGAACCCCGGCCCGCCCTGGAAGCGCGTGGCGACCTCGAAACGGCCCTTGACGGAGAGTCCCTCTCCGACCGTGCACTGCATCGCGAGGCCTGTCGGCTGATCGTCGCCGCAACCGAGACACTTGGACCAGTGCTGGGGTATCGGCGCACCCGGACCGGATGATCCTCGCGAAGATCAGGAACGACGAGGTCGTCGGGCAAGGTCCAGAGACTACTCATGAGCAAGTAATGTAGTTGCGCGCTCGCTTGCGACTTTTCCGTGGCCTGCGCGAATGTGACGAGAAACGCACGCGCCGCCAGGAGGACTTCGCACATGACCGAGTCGGCCGACGCTGCGACGTTGAACGAGACGATCGCGCGTCTGGCACCCGGCACAGCTTTGCGCGACGGCCTCGAACGCATCCTGAGAGGCCGCACAGGGGGTCTGATCGTGCTCGGCTTCGACGAGCACGTCGCCTCGATCTGCGACGGTGGCTTCGAACTCGATGTCGAGTTCGCCCCGACCCGGTTGCGCGAGCTGTCGAAGATGGACGGCGCGGTGGTGGTGTCCTCCGACGGCACCCGGATCGTGCGCGCGAACGTGCAACTCGTACCCGATCACCGCATTCCCACCGTCGAATCCGGCACGCGGCATCGCGCGGCCGAACGCACCGCCATCGAGACCGGGTATCCCGTGGTCTCGGTGAGCCAGTCGATGAGCATCGTCAGTGTGTATGTCGAAGGGCGTCGGCACGTCATCGACGATTCGGCGATGATTCTCTCCAGGGCCAACCAGGCCGTCGCGACACTCGAGCGCTACAAGGCCCGGCTCGACGAGGTCACCCGCCAGCTCTCGATAGTGGAGATCGAAGACATCGTGACGTTGCGCGATGCGCTCACGGTCGCACAGCGACTCGAGATGATGCACCGCCTGTCGGTGGAGATCGAGCAGGATGTGCTCGAGCTAGGAACCGACGGGCGTCAGCTCGCACTGCAGCTCGAGGAGCTCGTCGGCGACAATCAGCTCGCCCGGCAGCTGCTTGTGCTGGACTACCTGGCCGGTACCGATTCACCGTCGGTCCTCGACGTGGAGCAGGCGCTCGATGCGCTGGGGGGCCTGACCGACGTCGATCTGCTCGACCTGACGACACTCGCGCGGGCCTTCGGATATCCGAACACCATCGAAGCGCTCGACACCGCGATGAGCCCGCGCGGATACCGCGTCCTCAATCGTGTTCCGCGGCTTCGGGCACGTCAGATCGACCGGCTGGTGAGCGCTTTCGGAACATTGCAGGGTCTGCTCGCCGCGACGGCCGCGGATCTCCAGGCAGTCGAAGGGATCGGCGCTCTGTGGGCGCGGTACATCCGCGAGGGCCTCTCACGCCTGGCCGAGGCGTCGATCAACCACTACGACTAGCATTTGTCTGCTCAGGGCGCGATTCGGCTCAGGCGGTCACGTTGAACGGCTCCGGCGTGCTGCGCAGGCCACCGAGTTGCCCGATGACCGTGTATGCACCCGGCTGGACCGGTTCCCGAGGCGTTGCACATCCGCTCGGAGGTCGTACCCGACCACTGCACCGAGAATGCCGCCTGATCGCCGGGTGCGAGTGAACGCACGTCGGCGGTCGAGTCGGGGAAACAGTCGGTGTTCGCCCACACGCGCTGGTTACCGTCGAGGGTGTACACGAGGACCTGCTGGAGTCCCGCACCGAGATCGCGCTCGCACGACGACGTTCCGATGTTGGTGATGACGATCGTGAACTCCGGTTCGGTTCCGACCTGATAGTTCGGCTCACCGGCCGTCACACGCACTGCGAGCGATTGATCGGAACACTGCCCGGGCGCAGTCGACGCCGACGCCGGCGTGGTGCCCGCCTCCGAACCCGACTCGGCAGCATCCGCCGAGGTGGACGACGCGGAGGACTCCGAACCGGAGGAAGTGTTCGAGGAATCTGTGCCGCCGGAGCCACCGGTGCCCGAGCCACCACCACTCGAACCGGTCTCGGCACCGGCTTCTACGCCGGAGCGTCCGGTGTTGTCGGAGTGGTCTCGGACATCGTGGTCTCGGAGGCCGCAGGTTCCGTTTCCGGGTCATCGCCGCTGGTGAAGGCCAGGACTGCCAGATCACCAACGCCAGCACGACCACCGCGACGACGATCGCGAGGACGCGGCGACGCCAGTAGATCTCGGGGGGAAGTGGGCCGTTGGGTTCAAGCACGCTTCACACGGTATGTGTCAGCTCGGGCGATAGCCACATGATCGGCGGCGTGTCGCGTCAGTCCGAGGTCACACCGATGTCGCCGATGTGGCCCTGCAGCTGTACGTGACCGTCGTCGAGCTTGTATGTCACACCCGCAACAGCGCACCGGCCGTCGGCGATGCGCTCCGCGATGATCTGCGATCGTTCGGTGAGCACCTTGCCCGTTTCCACCACGTGTCGTGCCTCGAGTTCGTCGACGGTGCTGAGCCCTTCCCGACGTCCGAGGAGGATCGACGGAGCGACCCGCTCGATGATGCTGCGGATGAAGCCCGACGGAACCTCGCCGCCGTCGAGCGCGGAGAGCGTCGCGCCGACAGCACCGCAGCTGTCGTGTCCCAGCACGACGATGAGGGGCACGTTGAGGATCTCGACCGCGTACTCGATCGAGCCCAACACGGAGCTGTCGATGACATGACCTGCGGTTCGGACGACGAACATGTCGCCCAGGCCCTGGTCGAAGATGATCTCGGCGGCGACGCGGGAGTCGCCGCATCCGAAGAGCACGGCGGTGGGATGCTGGCCGTTGACGAGTTCCGCGCGGCGGTCGATGCCCTGACTGGGATGCAGCGGGGTGTCGCTGACGAATCGCTGATTACCCTCGGTCAGGGCCTTCCACGCTGAGATGGGGTTCGAGTTCGGCATACGCACATTATTCACCCGCGCTTGTGAACGGACTCACGCGGATATGTTCCGACCCGGTGAACAACACCGCGTATTGCTACAGAAGGAGATGAGATGCCGGTCGATTCGGCCGTGATGCTGCGTTGGTACGCCGCCGAAGCACGGGATCTTCCGTGGCGCCACGAAGGTGTGACGGGCTGGCAGATCCTGATGTCGGAGGTCATGTTGCAGCAGACTCCTGTCGTGCGGGTCGCGCCCATCTGGGAAGAGTGGGTCCGGCGGTGGCCGGTCCCGTCGGCGATGGCCGCGTCGAGTCAGGCCGAGGTGCTGCGGGCGTGGGGCAAGCTCGGGTATCCGCGTCGGGCACTGCGCTTGCACGAGTGCGCGGGGGTCCTCGCCGCCGAGCACGACGACCGGGTCCCCGACGACGTCGACGTCCTGCTGTCGCTGCCGGGGATCGGGGCGTACACGGCCCGAGCAGTCGCATGTTTTGCGTATGGTCAGCGTGTTCCCGTGGTCGACACCAATGTGCGGCGCGTCGTCGCGCGCGCTGTCCACGGTAAGGCCGAACCCGGGAACCCTTCCACCCGAAGACCTCGCGGACGTCGAGGTTCTGCTGCCTCGTACCCGCTCGCGAGCCGCGACGTTCTCGCCGCGCTGATGGAACTCGGCGCGACGGTGTGCACCGCACGCAACCCGGAGTGCGATCGGTGTCCGCTCCCCGAATGCGCCTGGGTGCAGGCCGGTCGTCCGGCCCACGACGGCCCTGCCCGGCGGGTGCAGAAGTTCGCCGGAACCGACCGTCAGGTGCGCGGAAAACTGATGGCCGTCCTCCGCGAGAGCGACACACCCGTCGAGCGTCCGACACTCGATCAGGTGTGGCTCACGGACCGGGGCAGCGCGACCGGGCACTGCATTCGTTGCTCGTCGACGGCCTGGTCGAACAGACCGACGACGGGCGCTTCGCCCTCGCTGGGGAGGGCACGCGCTAGCTGTTCTTCGACTCCGGTCGGTCGAGAGATTTCAGGAACCGCTCCACTTCCACGCGGTACTCGTCGGGCTTGTCGTCGTGAACAAGATGTCCGGCGCCTGCGATACGCACGTATTCGGTATCGGGCCGGTCGCTCATCCGACGCATCTGCCCTTCCGGGTGATGGTGTACTCGCCCTCGACGAGCAGCACCGGCACCCGGATCGAACGCCACTCGTTCCAGAAGTCGCGGGTGCCCCATTCCTCCGAGATGTCGCGGAAGGTCGAGACCTCGCCGTGCAGGTGCCAGCCGTCTGCGCGGCGTTCGAACGAGTCGAGGAAATATTGCCCGGCCACCGGACCGAAGAAGTCGATCATCGCCTGCTCGGTGGGGAACGGCTGCGGCCACTGCTCGATCATCGCGGCCCAGTTCGCTGCCGTACGGCCCCGGAAGTCCGGGGCCATGTCCTCGAGCACCAGCGCCGCCACACGGTCGGGATGCGCGGAGGCGAGGCACCACGCGTGCAGTGCGCCCATCGAATGTCCGATGACCACGAGCGGCTCGTCGAACCCGTCGAGATGGGCCACCAGATCCGCCACGAACGCGTCGGTGGTCAACTCCGGGGGCGCGGGTCGTCCGTGCCCCGCCGCATCGAACGTGTGGACGTGGCCGTGCTCGCGTAGCCACGGCACGTGGCCACCCCATGTGCGCGCGCTTCCCATCAATCCGTGCAACAGCAGGATCGGCCGTCCGGTACCACCCTCGTCGTGCAACACAGTCGCCCAAGGTAGCGGAGTACGCTCGCGCGCATGGCAGTCGTGAAGATCAACGCAATCGAAATCCCCGAGGGTGCAGGCCCCGAACTGGAGAAGCGGTTCGCCAATCGCGCGCACACCGTCGACAATTCCAAGGGCTTCCTCGGATTCCAGCTCCTCCGCCCCACGGCGGGCGAGACCCGATACTTCGTCGTCACCCAGTGGGAGACCGAAGAAGACTTCGCTGCATGGCGAGACGGCGACGCCCGTGCCGCCCACGCGGGCGAAGCCAAGAAGCCTGTTGCGTCGGGCGCATCGCTGCTCGAGTTCGAGGTCGTTCTCGACGTCAAGAAGTCCTGATGCCCGTGCCCGGTGGATCCGGGCGCGAGTTCACCTATCCCCATGTGGGCGCCGGCCGGGGAGATGTGTCCCCGGCCGGCTACCGGTCGTTGGAGATGCTGCGTGAGCTCGGTACCGACGACGAGGTCTTCGACACCGCGACCGCCCGATTGTTCGGCTGGCATATGCATCGGGCCGCCGGTATCCGAGTAGCGCCCGGAACCCCCGCGCCTGCTCCCGGACTCGACGTGTGTCTCGAATGGGGCATCGGGCCGATCCGCTCGGCAGCCTGGTGCCGGGTCGTCGACGTCATCGACGAACCCGACCGTCGAGGTTTCTCGTACGGCACACTGACCGGGCATCCCGAGAGCGGCGAGGAGACCTTCGTCGTCGAGCGCGACGGCGACGGACGCACCACCGCTCGAATCACTGCCTTCTCCCGCCCGGCACGCTGGTACACCCGGATCGCGGGGCCGCTCGGTCGCCTGATGCAACGCCGGATCACGCAGCGCTACCTCGACGGAATCGCTGACGGCCGGCGATGAGCGTGCGGATCTACACCTTCCGGAGCACGGTCCGGAAATATCGTCACGCCGCGTAGCGTCTACGATGTGACGCTCACACCGCGCAGGTGTCTCCCCCGCACCCGTCGGCGTCATCGGCAACCGGATCTACGACGGGCTCGGCGCTGTCTGCGTCGGAAATCGCGCGTTCCAGCAATGCGAGAAACACGTCCTTCGTCTGGGCACCCGACACCGCGACCGCGCGGTTGGCGACGAAGAACGGCACTCCCGTGACACCCAGCTGCCGGGCTTCGAGGAGGTCGGCACGCACAGCATCCGCAGCGGCGTCGGAGTCGAGATCCGCGCGGATCTGATCTGCATCCAGCCCCACCGAGACGGCGATGCGCACAAGCGCCTCACGATCGTCCACGATCGCACCGCCGACGAAATGCGCACGGAACAATGCCTCGAGCAGTTCGTCGCGCTTGTCGCCGGCGAGGTGCAGGAGCCGATGCGCGTCGAAGGTGTTCGCCGCGATCACCGTGTCGAAGTCGATGTCCAGCCCGACTTGCGCGGCGGTGGCGGACACCTGGGAGAACATCTGCCGCACCTGGTCGGCGGGCATGCCCTTCATCTCGACCAGCGCCTCGATCTCGGGCTTCTTCAGACCCGCGGGGGTGTCGGGTGCGAGCTGGTACGACCGCCACGTCACCACGATCCGATCACGCTGTGGGAAGGCGGCGAGGGTGTCGGCGAATCGACGCTTGCCGATGTAACACCACGGGCACGCGATGTCCGACCAGATCTCGATTTGGGCTGTGGGTAGGGCGATGTCGGCAGGTGTGCTCACGAGTCGAACAACAGCGTGGTGGCGTCGGATTGTTCCCTCATCGGTGGAGGCGTGCCTCGACCCTCCCGCTGTTCACCGGCATCAAGCAGTGCGCGACGACACCTACACGGCTCTGACCGCCCCACCGCTGGTGTACGCGTCGAGCACACCGAACGTGCTCAGCATGCCGTGCTGCTGGACGAGCTGCTCCCGCAGCTGTCGCAGGCCGCCGACAATGCTCAGATCGGCCAGTTCCGACCCGACAGAGTCACCGTGCCGCTGCCGAGGGTTCCGTTCTCGGCAGCGGCATTCGGGTCAGGATTCGAGCGCGGCGTCGAGAGTGATCTCCACACCCGTCAGAGCTCGGCTCACCGGGCAGGTCTCCTTCGCGGTCTGCGCGGCCTTCTCGAAGCCGGCGGCGTCGAGGCCCTCGACTTCACCGCGGACCGTCAGCTTGATACCGGTGAGCCGGAACCCCACCTCGGGGTGCGGGCCGAGCGACACGTCGGCTTTGACCTCGAGACTCTGCGGGGTGCCCCCGGATTCGGCGATCACCGCGGACAACTGCATCGCAAAACACGTCGAGTGGGCCGCGGCGATCAACTCCTCGGGGCTCGTCGTACCGTCGGCGTTGTCGGCCGCTCGCTTCGGGAACGACACATCGAATGTGCCGCGCCCCGAGCTGGTCAGTTCGACCTGACCCGACCCGTCTTCGAGTCCACCGTTCCATGCGGTCCGTGCACTCCGTGTCGGCATAGTAACTCCCTCCATCTGGCCCGAAACTACAGTCTGGCCCGAAACTACGCCGTCGGCTGCGCCGCGGTCTCCGGTTCGCGGACAATCGACCGAAGGTGCACCACCCGGTCATCCGTGGCGCGCCGAAAGCCGCAGCGCCTGCGTGCGGATTTCGTCGCGTAGTTCGGGCGGCGACAGGAGTTCGACGTCGTCGCCGAACTGCCACATCACCGCTCCTGCGTGACCTGAACCGCCGAATTCCACCTCGGCGCGCAACCATCCCTCACCGTCCCTATGACGGCCGTCCCCATGACATTCGGTGAGGGAAATCGCGACCGCAGCGAGTTCGTCTCGGCGGCTCTCGCGTACCCGCACGGTCGCGGAGACTGTGGACATTCCCGCACGGAATTGTGCCCGTGTGCGATTCCAGGTCTCGGCGAGGTCGACGTCGGCGGGGCGCTCGGCCGGCACGTCCAGCACCTTCACTTCGTCGATACGCGAGAGCCGGTACGTACGTTCCTCACCGCGGTGCACGGCCACCAGGTACCACCGCCCAGCGGCACTGACGAGACCGATCGGATCGACGGTCCGCCACCCGGAGTCTCGTCCGCGCGGGCGGTACCGGATTCGTAGACGTACGCCGTCGAACACCGCCTGTTGCACCGCACCGAGGTGCGGATCGACCGCTGCCTCCGTGATCCATCCCGACCCGGTGACCAGGATCCGTTCCGATGCTCGGATCGCCGCCGTGCGCCCCGCCTCGGGTAGTGCATCGGTGACCTTCCGCATCGCGGCCGCAAACGCGGGAGCCATGCCGAGTGCCGCAGTGTCGGCGGAGGTGCTCGCTGCGAGTAGCGCGGTTGCCTCGTCGATCGTCAGCCCGGTGAGATCCGTGGTGAATCCCGGCAGCAAAGCGAACCCTCCGTCGCGGCCTCGTTCCGCATACACAGGGATACCGGCCGACGACAGTGCCTCGACGTCGCGCAGGACTGTCCGCACCGATACCTCGAGTTCGCGGGCAATCGCCGGGGCAGTCATTCTCCCCCGGTTTCTGAGCATCAACACCAGCGACAGCAGTCGTTCAGCGCGCATCACCGAATCATGGCACCGAAACCTGACACGAAGTGTCGTGTTTGCTGCCCGAGGTCAGGACCGTTCGATTGCACTGCGGTGCCGATACGACGACGGGGACTGTCCGCAGAAGTCGCTGAACGCCCGCGCGAACGAACTTCCGTTGTCGAACCCGACGGCACGGGCGGTTTCCTGCACCGATTGCTCGGGCGATGCGAGGAGTGCCATCGCGCGCAGCATCCGGGCCTGGAGCAGATAAGTGCGCCACGACATCCCCACGTGCTCGTCGAACAGTCGACGCAGGGTGCGATCCGATACCGACACTGCGCGGCCGACCTCACCGATGGTGACGTCGTGGAGATTCGCCTTCGTGAACGCCATCGCGTTGTGCACCACGGGATGGTCCGACATCGGAAGGCTGAGCAGCGCTTCGTCGGAGTCGATGGAGTCGAGGACGAGTCCGCCGAGGGTCTCGAAGAAGCGCTCCGCTGTGGCATCGTCGGTGAGCCTGCCGACGGGCCACCGCTGCGCGTAGATGATCATTTCCCGGATCACCGGGGAGACGTCGAGGACGGCGGCTCGTTCACCGTGGAACTGCACCAGTTCCGGATCGAACATCACTGCGATCGAGCGCACCCTGGGGCTCATGGTCGCCTGATGCCGCAGTCCCGCGGGTATCCACACCGCTTGCTGAGGAGGCAGCAGATAATGGGTGGTCGCGGTCTCCACTTCGACCACGCCACCCACGGCGTACTCGATCTGATGCATGTCGTGGCTGTGCCAGTCCGTCACGAGGCTTCCGCCTCGTAGAGGTAACTTCCGGCGGTCACCGCCGCACTACGACGCAGACTCTTGAGGTTGTCCGATCCTGCACGATGCATGGCCGATTGCGTGGAGACGGTCATGACTATGAACGGTACAACAGGAGTAACCACAATGTGACAAGCAGCACCCTGGAGTGAATATGCAACTCGACGACATGATTCTCGTGAGTATCGATGACCACGTAGTCGAACCACCCGACATGTTCGCCCGCCATGTTCCGGCCAAGTACAGGGACGAGGCACCCAAGGTCATCGTTACCGAGCAAGGCATCGACCAGTGGGTCTACCAGGGGAAACCGACCGGAGTCAGCGGACTCAACGCGGTGGTGTCGTGGCCCGCAGAAGAATGGGGGCGCGATCCCGCCCGCTTCGCCGAGATGCGCCCCGGCGTGTACGACATCCACGAGCGCGTACGAGACATGGACCGCAACGGCATCGTCGGTTCCATGTGCTTTCCCACGTTCACCGGTTTCTCCGCCCGCCACCTGAACCAGCACCAGGCCGAGGTGACCATCGTGATGGTGCAGGCCTACAACGACTGGCACATCGACGAATGGTGCGGCACCTACCCCGACCGATTCCTGCCGCTCGCCCTCCTGCCCACGTGGAACGTGCCGGCGATGTGCGATGAGATCCGACGTGTCGCGGCGAAGGGCTGCCGCGCCGTCACCATGCCGGAACTCCCGCACCTCGAGGGACTGCCCAGCTACCACGACATCGAGTACTGGGGCCCGGTGTTCCAGACCCTGTCCGACGAAGACGTCGTGATGTGCCTGCACATCGGTTCCGGATTCGGCGCGATCTCGATGGCGAAGGACGCACCGATCGACAATCTGATCGTGCTCGCCACCCAGATCTCCGCCATCGCCGCACAGGACCTCCTGTGGGGTCCGGCCATGCGTTCCTATCCCGATCTGAAGTTCGCCTTCTCCGAAGGCGGCATCGGCTGGATCCCATTCTTCCTGGACCGCTGCGACCGGCACTACACCAACCAGCGTTGGCTCCGTCGAGACTTCGGCGGCAAGCTGCCCAGCGAGGTCTTCAAAGAGCATTCTCTCGCCTGCTACGTCACCGATCCCACGGCACTGAAGCTGCGCCACGAGATCGGCATCGACATCATCGCGTGGGAGTGCGACTACCCCCACTCCGACTGCTTCTGGCCCGATGCGCCGGAGAAAGTGCTCGGTGAGCTCGACGCCGCGGGTGCGACAGACGCCGAAATCGACAAGATCACCTGGCAGAACTCCTGCCGTTTCTTCAACTGGGACCCGTTCTCGAAGATCGAGCGCGAGGACGCGACCGTCGGAGCGTTGCGGGCGAAGGCGACCGACGTGGACGTGTCGATCCGGTCCCGGGCCGAGTGGGCGAAGCTCTACGAGCCAAGCACAAGGATTCCGTGACGGCGGGGTGATCCACACTTCCGAATCGCACTGCCACACAGGTGGCATCGACGACGCCGAAAATACCTGACAGAGGGTGTCGTGTTTCGGGTCCATGCTGTGTGTCATGACGACAATGCAGACAGACCCGCGCCCCCTGTTCCGTGACGCCCTCGACTGGGTGGCCGGACTCATCGACGGAGTCCGGCCGGCCCAGTTCACCGATCCGACCCCGTGCCCTGAGTTCGACGTGCGCTCCTTGATCGGACACTTGGTGTCCACCGTCCACGTAGGACGCATCATCGGCGCGGGCGGCGACGTACACACCGTTCCCGAAGTGCTCACTGCACCGGACGACGGATGGGTCGCCGCACTGCGCACGAGCGCCGACCGCTACTGGGAGGTATGGGGTGACGACGCGATGTTGGACACCGTCGTCACCGCCCCCTGGGGCACCTTCCCGGGGCGCGCCTCGGTCCTCTTCTCACTCAACGAAGCACTCGTGCACGGTTGGGACCTGGCGGCCGCAACGGGGCAGCCCGCGGAGACCGACCCGACCCTGGCGAACGCTGCGCTCGGCATCATGCAGCATGCGCTCCCCGAGACCCCGCGTGGCGGCCCCATCCCGTTCGGCCCGGTGGTGGAATCCTCACCGACCGCGGGGGCGACCGAACGCCTTGCCAATTGGTCCGGACGTATGACCGCTCCCTGGAAGAACTGAACTCCCGCCCACGCGGAGCAGGGATCCCTCGACGCGAGGGGCGGCACTCCATGTCGGAGTGCCGCCCCTCGGCGTATGCGTGTTGTTACTGAGCTTCTGCTTCGCCCTCACTCTTGGCGAGCACGACCGCCGGGGTGTCGGGCACCTCGGCCGGCTTCTCGCTCGGTGTGAACGTGAACTTCGCGTTCTCGCCGGCCCCTTCGCCGTCCCAGCCCTCGACGTCGACCAGAACGATGTGGCCTGCGCCGACCTCGCCGAACAGGATCTTCTCGGAGAGCTGATCCTCGATCTCGCGCTGAATGGTGCGGCGCAACGGACGAGCACCGAGCACCGGGTCGAATCCGCGCTTGGCAAGCAGCGACTTCGCCTTCTCGGTGACCTCGATCCCCATGTCCTTGTTCTTCAACTGCACCTCGACGCGACCGATCATCAGGTCGACCATCTGGATGATCTGATCCTTCGTCAACTGGTGGAAGACGATGATGTCGTCGATACGGTTGAGGAACTCCGGGCGGAAGTGCTTCTTGAGCTCGTCGTTGACCTTGTTCTTCATCCGCTCGTAGTTCGACTGGTCGCCCTTGCCTGAGGTGAAGCCCAGACCGACGGCTTGGAGATGTCGGACGTACCGAGGTTCGACGTGAAGATCAGCACCGTGTTCTTGAAGTCCACCGTGCGGCCCTGGCCATCGGTCAGGCGCCCGTCTTCGAGGACCTGCAGGAGCGTGTTGTAGATCTCCTGGTGAGCCTTCTCGATCTCGTCGAACAGCACGACGGAGAACGGCTTGCGACGGACCTTCTCGGTGAGCTGGCCACCCTCTTCGTATCCCACGTATCCGGGAGGTGCACCGAACAGACGCGACGCGGTGAACCGGTCGTGGAACTCACCCATGTCGATCTGGATGAGCGCGTCGTCCTCGCCGAACAGGAAGTTCGCGAGCGCCTTCGACAACTCGGTCTTACCGACACCGGACGGGCCGGCGAAGATGAACGAGCCCGAGGGACGCTTCGGATCCTTGAGGCCGGCACGCGTACGACGGATCGCCTTGGCGACCGCCTTGACGGCGTCCTCCTGGCCGATGATCCGCTTGTGCAGCTCCTCCTCCATACGGAGCAGACGGGTGGTCTCCTCCTCGGTGAGCTTGAACACCGGAATACCGGTCCAGTTCGCGAGAACCTCGGCGATCTGCTCTTCGTCGACCTCTGCAACGACGTCGAGGTCACCTGCTCGCCACTGCTTCTCCCGCTCGGAGCGCTGAGCGACGAGCTGTTTCTCCTTGTCGCGAAGGCTCGCGGCCTTCTCGAAGTCCTGCGCGTCGATCGCAGATTCCTTCTCGCGACGTGCGTCGGCGATCTTGTCGTCGAACTCGCGCAGGTCCGGCGGCGCGGTCATCCGGCGGATGCGCATCCGGGCACCCGCCTCGTCGATGAGGTCGATCGCCTTGTCCGGCAGGAAGCGGTCGTTGATGTAGCGGTCGGCCAGAGTTGCCGCAGCCACGAGCGCCTTGTCGGAGATCGACACGCGGTGGTGCGCCTCGTAGCGGTCGCGCAGACCCTTGAGGATCTCGATGGTGTGCTCGACCGTCGGCTCACCGACCTGGACGGGCTGGAAGCGGCGTTCGAGCGCGGCGTCCTTCTCGATGTACTTGCGGTACTCGTCGAGGGTGGTCGCGCCGATCGTCTGCAGTTCACCGCGTGCGAGCTTCGGCTTGAGGATCGACGCTGCGTCGATCGCGCCTTCGGCCGCACCCGCGCCGACGAGCGTGTGCAGCTCGTCGATGAACAGGATGATGTCGCCGCGGCTGTTGATCTCCTTGAGGACCTTCTTGAGGCGTTCCTCGAAGTCGCCGCGGTACCGGCTGCCTGCCACGAGAGAACCCAGGTCGAGCGTGTAGAGCTGCTTGTCCTTGAGGGTTTCCGGGACCTCGCCGTTGACGATGGCCTGAGCCAGGCCCTCGACCACTGCGTCTTACCGACGCCCGGCTCACCGATGAGGACCGGGTTGTTCTTGGTACGACGGGACAGCACCTGCATGACCCGCTCGATTTCCTTCGCACGACCGATGACCGGATCGAGCTTGCCTTCGAGAGCGGCCTGCGTGAGGTTCCGGCCGAACTGGTCGAGCACGAGCGACGTCGACGGGGTGCCGGCCTCGCCGCGGCTGGTGCCGGCTTCCTGCGGTTCCTTGCCCTGGTAACCCGAAAGCAGCTGGATGACCTGCTGACGGACCCGATTCAGGTCGCGCCGAGCTTGACGAGCACCTGAGCTGCCACACCTTCACCCTCGCGGATGAGACCCAGGAGGATGTGCTCGGTGCCGATGTAGTTGTGACCGAGCTGCAGCGCCTCACGGAGCTGAGCTCGAGCACCTTCTTGGCACGGGGAGTGAACGGGATGTGCCGGACGGGGCCTGCTGTCCTTGGCCGATGATTTCCTCGACCTGACTACGGACGCTTCCAGGGAGATCCCCAACGACTCGAGCGACTTCGCCGCCACGCCCTCACCCTCGTGGATGAGGCCCAGGAGGATGTGCTCCGTGCCGATGTAGTTGTGGTTGAGCATCCTGGCTTCTTCTTGAGCCAGGACAACGACGCGCCGCGCGCGATCGGTGAACCTTTCGAACATCGCACTCCCTCACACTCTCGGCCGACGGATCCGGTACGAGGTTGTCCCGGACCCCGGCAGCCGCTCTTCGCTCCGGCACTCGAGTCGTTCACATCGAACCAGCGAAGGTTCCACGATCCCACTCGACACTCTAGTTGGCCTGAATTCCACTCGCTCCCCCTCCACCCTGGAAGGTGGTAGCGGAAAACACGGCTACAAGAGATAACGCTGCACGTGACGCATACGTTTCCGCAACCTGTACGCCAGAAGCGAACAGGCGGTCAGCGAGTGAGAACCTGTTGGATCCGCCGAGCGGCACTCTTCGGTGCCCGCTCCGGATCCATGAGCGCGTTCTCCGCGAGGGGACTGTTCTCGTTCCCCACCGTACCCGGTTCGAACGGACGCAGGGAACGACCCGAATGCCGCAAGCGCTCGATCGCTGCGAGCAACGAACCCTCGTCGTCGACCGCCCGGTCCAACGTCTCCACGGCGACGCGAGATGCTCGGCGAGGAGCGTGCTGCGCAGTTCCGCCGCCGCACAGGAGACCGGGTCGCCCGATTCTGTGGACTCGAGCGCGAGGTCGCATTCGGTGTCGAAACCCATGGACCGGTTGTTGAGGTTCGACGATCCGATCCGCACCAGGGTGTCGTCCATGACGACGACCTTCGCGTGGACATAGATCGGTCTCCCGGCCTCGGTCACCGGGTAGTAGGCCTCGAACCTGCCGTGGACGTCGGCGTCCCACAGCATGCGCAACAGAGAGCGCCGGGCACCGTCCATCGCCTGCTGCTCGAGCCAGCCGTCCGCATTGCGCGGAATCACGAGCACGACCTCGGGACCGTCGTCCTCGCGTAGACGCGCGGCGATCGCCTCCGCGAGCGTGCGGGACGCCAGATACTGGCTCTCGAGGTACAGGATGTGCCGGGCGCTCTCGATCACCGCGAGGTAGAGGGCCTCGATCTCGCGGACGTCCTCGCGCCCGTCGTACTCCGGCAGAGTTCTGGCGATCGACACGTCGATGTCGGTGAGCGTGGGGGTGAGTCCGTCGGGCCAGATCGCGTCGCAGGGACCGACCGGGTCGAGATCCGTCCCCGT
>BBEG01000077.1 GCA_001312645.1 Rhodococcus sp. JCM 9791 | reverse complement strand
CGAGCCACCGCAGGAACTCCGGGCCACCCTGCAACGTCGAGTATCCGAGCGACTCGACATCGATCGCGGCAGCAACCCCGACGGTGTCGGCGGCACGAAGCACATGCCGAACGACGAGCGACGCGTGGGGATTCTGCGAGACAGCATCGCCGAACGCCGACAGGCTCGCGTCGAGGTCATCCGTACCGACCACCGTCGTCGACCGCGGGTCGGGCCCTGTCGCATAGGTCAGATCGAGGGCCTCGAGCAGAGGCGCGAAGGTGACGTCGTCGATCGAGCCACCACCGACCGACGCACCGGTGAACCTGCCGACGAGCAGGTGATCGCTCGCCCACGCACGTTCTGCTGCACGCTCGACCACCGACTGCGGCGCATCGTCGAGGTCGACGATCAAGAGCGGGTCCACAACGACACCGTCGTCACCCAGGACCGGTGCGTCGGCGATGCCGTCCGCCAGCTCCACGACGGAGATCGTGTTCGTGCCCATCAGTTCCGCCCTTGCACTCGCTGCCTGCTCTTCCCGGGCAATGTAGCATCACAAGCGTGTTCGAATTCCCGTCCGCGGACTCCGTGCGCGACTGGGCCGAGAGCGGAATCGCTTGTCTGACCGGCAGGCCCGACGGACCTCCTCTGATCCCACCCGGCCGCGCCGCAACCGTCGCGCGTGAGATGACTGCACGCATCGAATCCGCGACGAAGGGAGCGGTCACGCTCGACGGAGCACGGCTGCTGTCCGAGCGGGCCGCGTTCACCGGCCACGGGCGTGGCGGTGCCATCTCCGCAGGCGGCGCCTGCAGGTTGCTGTCCAGCGCCGATGGCTGGCAGCGGTCTCGTGTGCTCGCCCCGACGATCCCCTGCTCCTCGGCGCGCTGGTCGCGCCGGCATCGACGACGATCCGTGGCCCGCCGTCGCTCGTGGCTGGCAGAGCACACCGGCCACGACCTCCTCGAACTCGCCGAACCACTCGGCATCGCCGCAGGCCCCATCTCACCGGTTGCCGCGACGGCGCCACAGCCCCTCGTTCCTCGACCGGTCGACGGATTACTGGTCGTCGACTTCAGTTCACTGTGGGCCGGTCCGTTGTGCGCACACATCCTCGGCCTCGCGGGCGCCAGAGTGATCAAGGTCGAGACCCCGACGCGGCCGGACGGCGCACGCTTCGGCAACGCCGACTTCTACCGCCTCTTGCACGGCGGGCACGAGTCGGTGATGCTCGACCCCGGCGACGACGTCCAGCGCAGGGAACTCGGCCAACTGGTAGCGGCAGCCGACATCATCATCGAAGCGTCCCGCCCACGGGCACTCTCGGCTTCGGACTCGACGCCGACCGTTTCGTCGCGAACGGTGGTACCTGGGTGTCCATCACCGCACACGGTCGCGACTCCTTCCGCATCGGTTTCGGCGACGACATCGCAGCGTCTGCCGGGCTCATCGCTCGCGATGCACGCGGCCCCGTGTTCGTCGGTGATGCCCTGGCCGACCCCCTCACAGGGCTCACCGCCGCCGCCCTCGCGCTGTCCCGACCTGCTGACGGAGACGGGATGCTGTGGGACATATCGATGTCGGCCCTTGTCTCGTCCACTGTCTCGTCCACACTCGACACGGCCGCGCAACCGCCTGCGTACGAGAAGCGGGGACGCTGGTGGGTCGACACACCGTCCGCCACCGTCGCTCTCGCAGAGCCGCAACGTCGTGAGCCGGTAGGGGACGTCGCCGAGTCCGGCCGCGACACAGCAAAGATTCTGTCCGAGTTCGGGATCCGATGACCGATTTACTACTGCGCAATGTCGAGGTCGCCGGAAGAACGAACGTCGACGTCCTCGTCCGCACCGGCGTGATCGCGCAGATCGGTGCGGCGCTCACCGTACCCGAGCGGTGCACCATCGTCGACGGCGCCGGTGGCGCACTGATTCCCGGCCTCCACGATCATCACATCCACCTGCACGCACTGGCTGCCGATCGCGTCTCCGTGCGGTGCGGACCACCCGATGTCACCTCCTCCGACGATCTCGCCGGCGCTCTCGACTCCGCTCCGGGCGACGGTTGGATCCGCGGTGTCGGATACTTCGAATCCGTCGCGGGATGCTCGATTCCGGTGTCCTGGACCGTCTGCACGACAAGCGGCCCGTGCGCATCCAACACCGCAGTGGTGCCATGTGGGCGCTGAACTCTGTGGCCGCGCGACTCGCCCGACTCGACACGGCCGAACACCCCGGTGTCGAGCGGGATCACGGCGGCGCCCCACCGGACGGATATGGCGGGCCGACACCTGGCTGCGCGACCGCTCCCCGCTTCCGCACCCCCGGCCCTGGATGCGCTCGGCGCGGAACTCGCACGTTACGGCGTCACCGGTATCACCGATGCGACACCCGATCTCACACCGAGCACGGTCACCGCACTCGTCGACGCACACACCACCGGTGCACTTCCTCAGCGGCTGCATCTGCTCGGTGCACCGAGCAGCGTCACCTCCAATCGGCCGGGTTGCACCGTCGGTCCGTACAAGATCGTCATCGCCGATTCCGATCTCCCCGACATAGATGATCTCGCCACCTCGATCCGTCGCGTCCACGACGCAGGCCGCGCCGTCGCGGTGCACTGTGTCAGCCGCGAGGCCTTCGTGATTCTCCTCGCGGTCTTCGGCGAGGTCGGCTCTCACCCCGGCGACCGGGTCGAGCACGGGGCTCTCGTCCCGGCCGAATCCATCGAAGACCTGCGGCGACTCGGAATCCATGTGGTCACACAGCCGGGATTCCTCGCCGATCGCGGCGACGCGTATCTGCGCGACATCGATTCCCACGACCAGCCCGATCTCTACCGCTGCCGCAGCCTGATCGACGGCGGAGTACCCGTGGCGTTGTCGAGCGACGCACCGTACGGGCGTGGACCCGTGGCAGGTCATGTCGGCGGCGGTGACCCGGCGCTGCCCGACCGGAGACATCGTCGGTGCCGTAGAACGGATCACGCCGGCCGAAGCACTCGACCGGTACCTTGCGCCCCTCGACGACCCGGGGGGACCGTCACGACAGGTCACGGTCGGCTCCGACGCCGACCTCGTGCTGCTGGACCGACCGGCCGTGGAAGTACTCGGCGACCTCAGTGCAGACAGGGTGCGCGGCACGTGGATCGGCGGGCGCTGCCACTTCGTGAGTTAGTCGCGCAACCGGGAGGCGTCAGTGGTGCAGCCGTGAGGCGTCAGTGGTGCAGCGTGAGGCGTCAGTGGTGCAGCCGTGAGATGACCTCACGACCGAACCTCTCGAGGGTCTCGGGCGGCGCGAAGTCGTGGAAGCGGAGAACGAACAGTTCGACACCGCGTTTGCTTTCGAGGGTGATCTGTTCGATCAGGTCGTCGGCTGTACCGATCAGTGGTGCACCCCAACCGCTTTCCGGAAGTCTGCGCGCCACCGATGTCGCCACGCCGGGGACGTCCACAGCAGTCTCCGCGAATCCCACCGCGTATTGCACCGAGATCCGGGCATCGCCCTTCAGCGGCGCGAGTTCCTCGAGTTGATCACGCGCGTGCCCTACGCAGTTCCACCATTGCGCGTGTCGTGCGACGAGAGGCATCGTCAGCGTCCTGCCTGCACCGCCGATGTGTACCGGAATCCGGTCCTGTACAGGAATCGGCAGACCGTACGCGCCGCGCATCCGGTAATGCTTTCCGTCGTAGTCGAACTGCTCGCCCGTGCACATCAGGCGGAAGATCTCGAGGGTCTCGTCGAGGGCTTCCGCTCGTTCCCGCCGGGAACCGACCTGGATGCCGAAGGTCTCGAACTCCGCCTCCACCGAGCCCCAGCCGAGACCGAGGTCGAGCCGGCCGCCGCTGATGTGGTCGACGGTCGCCGCCATCTTGGCCAGCAGCGCCGGATGCCGGAACGGCGCGCATCCCACGAGATGTCCGAGCCGTATCGTCGAGGTGGCACCTGCGAGCGCTGTGAGCAGCGTCCAGCTTTCGAGCGAATCCGTCGGCCTGCCGCCCGGCGAATACAGGTGGTCCATGAGCCAGAACGAGTCGAAGCCGGCGTGCTCCGCGGCGACGGCCCGCGCCTTCACCTCACCTACTCCGAGGCGAAACTGTGGAACGAACACACCGAATCGAATTGTCACCGATCACCTTCCATGCTCTTCTCGAGTGCCGTCACGATACGGTCCAGGTATTTGAGCCGTCGAGCAACCCTTGCAGATCGGGCGGTTCCGCCGCTTCCGCGGCGGCGACCTGAGCTCGCGCCTGGTCGTCGTATGTGGGCCGCGACACCGACCGCACGATTCCCGTGACCGTGTACGTGAGGTCCTGCGCCGACAGCCGCGACAGCGCGTAGGCGTATTCGGGGTCGTCGCTGTGAGCGTCGTGCACGACGATGTCGTCCCGATCGACATCCGTGATGCGCGCTACTCGTAGCCCGAACCCCCTGCGTACGACGCAGAGTTCGTCGTCGGTTCCGAAGATGATCGGCTCACTGTGGCGGACGTGGATGAGACGGTCCTCGGCACTACCCTTGCGGAGTGGGTCGAACGAGCCGTCGTTGAAGATCGGGCAGTCCTGCAATATCTCGACGAAGGCGGCCCCTCGGTGTTCTGCCGCAGCGAGCAGAATCTCCGTGAGTCCGGCTCGATCGGAATCGAGCACGCGCGCCACGAAACTCGCCTCGGCCCCGATCGCGAGCGACATCGTGTTGAACGGTGCGTCGATCGACCCCATCGGCGTCGACTTGGTGACCTTGCCGGTTTCCGACGTGGGCGAGTACTGCCCTTTCGTCAGCCCGTAGATGCGGTTGTTGAACAACAGGATCCGCATGTTCACGTTGCGGCGCAGAGCGTGGATCAGATGATTCCCTCCGATCGACAGCGCATCGCCGTCGCCGGTCACGACCCACACCGACAGGTCGGGCCTGGTGACCGCCAGGCCGGTGGCGAAGGTCGGGGCGCGTCCGTGGATCGAGTGCACGCCGTACGTGTCGAGGTAATACGGGAACCGCGACGAGCAGCCGATGCCCGATACGAAGACGATGTTCTCCCGCTTCAGGCCCAACTGCGGCAGCACGGTGCGGACCGTTGCGAGGATGACGTAGTCGCCGCATCCGGGGCACCACCGCACCTCCTGATCGGAGGTGAAATCCTTGGCTTTCTGCGGTAGATCGGTGCGCGGCACCCCTTCGAGGCACTGACGCCGAGGTCGGTTCCGACGAGCCGGTGTGCGCTGCCGTTGTGCACGACGCCGTTCACGGTGTTGTCTGCCATCATCGATCACCTCGCCCGATCGTCACGGCCGCGGAGGCCGCGGCGGGGGTCTTGGCGCGCTCGGTGTCGCGCAGCGCACCGTCGAACTCTTCGAGTAGCGCTTCGTGCAGTTCGTCCGCGCGGAACGCCATACCCGAGACCTTGGTGACAGGCTGGATGTCGGCATCGCATCGTGCCTTCAGCAGCATCGACAGCTGGCCGAGGTTCATTTCCGGGACCAGCACGCGCCGATACCCTTTCAGCACCTCGTAAAGGTTCTTCGGCATCGGATTGAGGTGTCGCAGGTGAGCTCTGGCGACGGCATGACCGCTTCGTCGCGCTCGCCGTGCGGCCTCCCCGATCGGTCCGTACGACGAACCCCAGCCGAGTACGAGGATCTCGGCGTCACCTGTCGGGTCGTCCACCTCGAGATCGGGGACGTCGATGCCGGCGATCCGGGCCGCACGCACGCGGGTCATCAGCTCGTGATTCGCGTGGTGATAGGAGATGTCTCCGGTGCCGTTGGCCTTCTCCAGCCCGCCGATGCGATGCTCTCTGCCTTCTGTGCCGGGGATCGCCCAGTCGCGCGCGAGCGTCACAGGATCGCGCGCGTACGGCTGGTAGCCCGGGTCGTCTTCCTCGGGCGGTGTCGCGAATCCCGGTCCGATCCGAGTGAGGGTGTCGACATCCGGAATGCGCCACGGCTCCGAGCCGTTGGCGATTGCACCGTCGGACAGGAGCATGACCGGAGTCCGATAGGTCACCGCGATGCGGGCCGCTTCGAGCGCAGCATCGAAGCAATCCGCCGGGGACTGCGGTGCGACGATCGCGACGGGCGACTCGCCGTTGCGACCGAACATCGCCTGCAACAGGTCGGCCTGCTCGGTCTTGGTGGGCAGCCCTGTGGACGGGCCGCCGCGCTGCACGTCGACGACGATGAGCGGCAGTTCGGTCATCACCGCAAGCCCGATGGCTTCCGATTTGAGGGTGATCCCCGGCCCGGATGTACTGGTGACCCCCAGCGCTCCACCGTACGACGCCCCGATCGCCGCACCGATCCCGGCGATCTCGTCCTCGGCCTGGAAAGTATGGACACCGAATTGCTTGAGCCTGCTCAGTTCGTGGAGGATGTCCGACGCGGGCGTGATCGGATAGCTGCCGAGGAAGACATCCATCCCCGCAGTCCTGCCTGCGGCGACCAGTCCGTAGGCAAGCGCGGTATTGCCAGTGATCTGCCGGTATCTACCCGGCGGCAGGTCCGCTCGATCCACTTCGTAGGTCGATGCGAACGATTCTGTCGTCTCCCCGTAGTTCCAGCCCGCGTGCAGAGCAAGGATATTGGCGCGGACGATGTCGGGTTGCGACACGAATTTGGTTTCGAGGAACGCCTCGACGGCAGTGATCGCCCGGCCGTACATCCATGACAGGAGGCCGAGCGCGAACATGTTCTTCGCGCGGTGGGCCTCCTTCTTGCCCACTCCGGAAGGTTCGACCGCGCCGAGCGTCATGGTGCTCATCGGGACGGTATGTACCTGTAGGTGCTCGAATCCGTCCGACTCGAGCGGATTGCTGTCGTAGCCGGCCTTCGAGAGGTTGCGTTTGCTGAATTCGTCGCTGTTGACGATGAGGATCCCGCCGTCCGGCAGGTCGCCGACATTCGATTTCAGCGCTGCCGGATTCATGGCCACCAGCACGTCGGGTCGGTCGCCGGCAGTGAGGATGTCGTGGTCGGCGATCTGGATCTGGAAGCTCGATACACCCGGCAACGTGCCTTGCGGTGCACGGATCTCTGCGGGGAAATTCGGTTGTGTGGCGAGATCGTTGCCGAAGGCCGCCGCTTCGGCGGTGAATCGGTCTCCGGCAAGCTGCATGCCGTCGCCGGAGTCTCCGGCAATACGGATGACGACCTGGTCGAGTTTGGTCACGTTCGACGTGCGGGTGTCCTTCGACTCCATACCTTGTCTCACTTCCCCCGGGCCTGCGCAGTCCGGCGCTGCGCTCCATAGTCGTCTTCTGCAGCGCTCATGCAACCGGTTCCTGCAGTTTCTGTGGATTTTCCCGGTCAGGAGTCCAGCACGGTGTTGCCGATGAAGCGCAGTACCTGCGGCCAGGACACCGCGTATGCATCCGCGTTGATCGGATTCGAGTGTCGATCTCGACTGCTGAACCCGTGCTCGGCACCCGGGTAGACCGCGATGATGCTCGCGCCCGCGGATCTCCCCTGGAGTGCGGCCTGTAATCCCCCGAACGTCTCGGCGGACATGACCGTGTCGCGCCCGCGTGGAGGATCATCACCGGTGCGGCGATGCGTGACGCCGACTCGACCGCGTCGACCGTGTGGTGCGGCGGCGCCGGCACGAAGATCGACGGGTGGTAGGCGACCACGTTCGCGACCCGTGGGTCCCCTCCGCCGAGGATCAGGGCCAGCCGGCCACCGAGGCACCACCCGATCACTCCCACCTTCGACAGACCCAGTTCACCGAAAGCATGCTCGAGCAGGGTGTTCATCTCGACGAGGACGGCGTCGTCCTGAAGTTCACCCATCCACTCCACCAGCTGTTCCCGCGGGGTGTCGTCGGCGCTGTGCCCGTGCCACGGGTCCCACACCAGCGCGGTTACGCCGGTGCCTGCAATGTCCTCGGCGTACTCGCGGACCTGGTCGTTGATGCCGGTGATCATGGGAAGCAGCAGCATTCCGCCGGTGCTGCCACCCAGGGGGCGAGCGAGAAATGCCCGAAGTTCCCCGATCTCGACGAATTCCGCTTCGATGTCTGTCACGTGATATCCCTTCGACGATGACCCTCTCGCTCATCATGCCGATCACAGAGCAAAGGACACCCTGCTCCCACTCTGTGAGATTTTTGAGAATGTCATTTCCCTATGCGATAGGGTCGTTACCAGTCCCGCACCGGATAGGACCGGATCAACACGCGAGACCTCGACGACACTCGGAAGGACGGTGGCCATGACTCGCACCGCACTCGTCAGCGGCGGCACCGGCGGACTCGGAGCCGCTGTGACCGCACATCTTCTCGACACCGGCTGGCGTGTCGTCGTCCCGTGGGTGGCTCCCGAGGAACTCGAACGCGTCGGTACCCATGCGAATCTGCACCTCGTCAAGGCCGATCTCTCCGACGAGCAGCAGTTGGAGGATGTCCTGGCGGTCGCGGCCGACGACCCCGGCGCGCCCCTGTTCGGTGTGGTCAACCTCGTCGGCGGCTTCTCCTCCGGGCCTCGAGTCCACGAGACACCGATCGGTGTGCTCGACTCCCAGTTCGACCTCAACGTGCGCACGGCCTACTCGGTCAGCCAGGCTGCGCTGCCCCACCTGATCCGTCGCGGCGGTGGATCGATCGTCTGCATCTCCGCCGCCGCGACTCACAATCCGTTCTCGGGCGGCGCGTCGTACATCGCGTCGAAGGCCGCCGTCTCCGCACTCGTCGAGACCATGGCCGTCGAGTACCGTGACGACCACATCCGCGTCAACGCACTGCTGCCCGTCGTCATCGACACCCCGGCCAACCGCGCGGCGATGCCCGACGCCGACACCAGCCGCTGGTCGCAGCCGGCCGATGTCGCGAAGGTGATCGAATTCCTGCTGTCCGACGCCGGGTCGCCCATCACCGGCGGATTGATCCCGGTGACGAACGTCGGCTGAGCCGGAGAATCCGGTCTCGAATAGCATCGGCGCAGCGTCACCGTCGAAGATCGAATCGAGAACCGAGGAGCATCAATGCGTCTGCGCGACACCCCGACCGTCGAAGTGACCGGTACCCTGCCCTGCACACCGGAACGTGCCTGGGCCTTGGTCACCGACATCGAACTGCCCACGCGCGCAGAGGGCGAACTGCAACGTGCGGAGTGGCTGGACGGAGCCTCCGGGGTATCCGTCGGCGCCCGGTTCCGCGGACACAACCACAGCTCACAGATGGGTGAGTGGCACACCGAGCCGGAGGTCGTCGAAGTCGAGGACGGTCGCCGTTGGGTGTGGCGCGTGGGCACCCCCGAGGCACCGATCGCACTCTGGGGCTTCGAGGTCGATCCCGCCGACGACGGTGCCCTCGTCCGACAGTGGGCCAAGGTCGGTCCGGGCAAGTCGCCGTTCTCCGATTTCATCGAGCAGCATCCGGACAGGAAGGTGAGATCGTCGCTACCGGCTCGGTGTGTGGCGAGACAGCATGACGGCAAATCTCTCACTGCTCGAACAGTACGTAGCCGACCACGACTGACCCGGCGGCATATGCCTCGACCGAGCGGAGTCTTGGGGTACCGGTCAGGCAGGTACGGGTCGGCCCAGCTTCTTGGCCCTCGCAACCGCGCGACGCTCGGAGTAGTTCATCCCACCCCAAATACCGTGCGGCTCATCGTTGGCCAGCGCGTGGTCGCGACATTCACTGATCACCGGGCACGTGCGGCAGATCTTCTTCGCCTCGCGTTCCGCACCTGCCACCGGACCGCGACCGGACTCCTTCTGAGGAAAGAAGACGGAGGAGTCGAAGCCGCGGCATCGTGCCGAGAGCATCCATTCCGTGCTGTCGGATCGGGTCATGTCGAGTCCCCGCCTCAGGCCGTCGTGATCGACGCGGCCATGCCCTGGCCGCCGCCGATGCACATCGTCACCAGCGCACGACCACCACCGCGACGCTTCAGTTCGTGCAGTGCCGTCGTCGTCATCCGGACACCCGTCGCCCCGATCGGGTGACCGAGGGAGATGCCGGATCCGTTGACGTTGAGCTTGTCTCGATCGTCCCAGCCCCACTGCGACAACACACCGAGAACCTGGCACGCGAAGGCCTCGTTGAGTTCGACGAGATCGAAATCGTCGAATCCGAGACCCGTGCGGTCGAACAGCTTCCGGGTGGCCGCCACCGGGCCCAGCCCCATGGTCGCCGGATCGCATCCGGCGGCGGTCCAGCCTTCGAGGAAACCGATCGGCTCGAGTCCGTACTCGTCGAGTTTGTCCTCCGCGACCACGAGAAGCGCTGCGGCTGCGTCGTTCTGCTGGCTGGCGTTACCGGCGGTGGTCACCCCGCCCGGCGTCACGGACCGGAGCTTCGCGAGGGATTCGGGGGTGCTGTCGGGGCGGATACCCTCATCCCGCGCGACCACCGTGACGTTGCCTTGCGGTCCTTGACCTCGACTCCGACGACCTCGTCGTCGAAACGTCCTGCCTCCCACGCGGCGTGGGCGCGACGATGACTCTCCGCGGCGAGTGCGTCGGAGTCCTCGCGGGTGATCCCGCACTGCTCCGCGACGTTCTCGGCCGTCTCGATCATTCCGCTGATCTTGCCGAATCGCCATTCCGGCTGCGACCGTTCACGACCGCGGTCGAGGCGGTCGTACAGGTTCAGGCCACCCGACCGCGCGCCCCAGCGCGCACCCGTCGTGTAGTGCTCGATGTTGCTCATCGACTCCACGCCGCCGGCAACCACGACATTCGCCGCACCGGTCTGCACCATCATCGCGGCGGTCACCAGAGCCTGCAGGCCGGTGCCGCAGCGGCGGTCGGTCTGGATACCGGCAACCGAGATCGGCAGACCCGCGTCGAGCGCAGCCCACCGGCCGATGCACGGTGCTTCCGAACTCGCGTAGGACTGGCCCATCGCGACCTCTTCGATGAGTTCGGGGTCGATACCCGAACGCGCGACGGTCTCCTTGATCACCGTGGTCGCGAGAGACACCGCCGAGACATCCTTCAGCGAACCTCCGAATCGGCCGACGGCGGTACGAACGGGGGCGACGAGTGCCGCTCGGGTCATGGCCTGCTCCTCTGGTACAGAATTTGTACGGCCATTTTCGGATATGTACGTACCGGGCGTCAATCGCTCAGTGCTGCGCCGTCGATCCGAATCACCAATACGTACGACTCCCCATACCTATACGGCCGGACATCTGCGGCGCGGACCTACCCGACGATCCCTGCCTCACGCAGACCTGCGACCTGTTCGTCGGTCAGCCCGAGCCCGGCCAGAACAGCATCGGTGTGCTGCCCCAGTCCGGGAACCGGACCCATGGGCAATTCGACGTCGCGGAAGTTCATCGGCGGCCGAATCGCGCGCACAGGGCCCGCTTGGGTCTGCACCTCGCGCCACCGATCACGCTCACTCAGCTGCGGATGCTCGATCAGCCCCGACAGATCACGCAGGCGCGCTGCGGGGATGCCGGCCGCGGCGAGCTTGTCGTCGAGGTCCGCGCTGACGTACGCGCTGGTCGCGTCACCGACGAGTTTGTCGACCTCCTCCCGCCGCGCGACCCGTTCCACATTGGTTGCATAACGCGGATCGTCCGCCAACTCGGGCATCCCCAGCACCTCGGCCAAGGTCCGCCAACCGCGGTCGTTCTGCACACCGATGAGGATCTCCCCGTCGGCGGTCGGGTACTTGTCGTACGGAGCGATCGACGTGTGCGCGAGCCCCATCCGCGGCACCTGCCGATCCTGGTACATCTGCAGGTACATCGGGTATCCGAGCCACTCGGCGGTCGCGTCGAACATCGACACGTCGATCGTCGCGCCCATTCCGGTGCGGTACCGGCGCAACAGCGCGGCCTGTATCGAGGTGAGCGCATACATGCCGGCGGCGATGTCGGACGTGGGAATGCCCGTCTTGACGCAGTCTCGGGTGTACCAGTGATCGAGCACAGCCCTGATTCCGACTGAACCAGCAGGTCGTAGGCCTTCCGGTCGCGCATCGGGCCGTCGGTCCCGTACCCGGACATGTTGACGACGATCAGCTCCGGATGATCGGCACGCAACTCATCGGCGCCGAGACCCAGACGGTCGACAGCCCCGGGGGCGAGGTTCTGCAAGAACACGTCTGCCCCCGCGATGAGCGACTTCACCGCGTCGACGCCGGCCGGGGCCTTGAGGTCCACCGCGAACGATTCCTTGCCGCGGTTGAGCCACACGAAGTGCGCGGCGAGGCCGAGGACGGCGCTGTCGTAGTCGCGAGCGAAGTCGCCGTCGCCGACCCGTTCGACCTTGACGACGCGCGCGCCCAGATCTGCGAGGTGCCGGGTCGCCAACGGCGCCGCGACCGCCTGTTCGAGACTCACGACGGTGATGCCGTCGAGTGGCAGTTCGTCGTATCCCGAAGCGGTGCCGTGGTTACTGGTCTCTTCACCTGTCACGCCGATGTCCTCCCTCGCACTGCAGTCGGCTGTATGTCTACCACCAACAACTCCCTGACCGTCGATGCCGGACTATGCTATTCATGCGCATTAATTAGGTGTCGATTCATACATTTTTCGAAACAATCACCCAGGAATCAGGTATTGGACGCGGCTGCTTCCGAACTGCAAGCCTCTGATGAGACCCACGACACATCGGTCCGTCGGGGCAGCCGAGTCAACCCAGAGAAAGCGGAGTCGTATGGCACCGTCGACACCCACCGACGCAGACATCACGAAGAAGGCACGCAAAGCCGGAATTGCCTCCTTCATCGGCACGACCATCGAGTGGTACGACTTCTACATCTACGGAACGGCAGCGGCACTCGTCTTCGGCGAGATCTTCTTCGCATCCGACCTCCCGGCCGCGTCGGCACCTTGCTCGCATTCGTCACACTGTGGGCAGGCTTCCTCGCCCGTCCTATCGGTGGCGTCATCTTCGGCCACCTGGGCGATCGCATCGGCCGCAAGAACACACTGGTCATCACCCTGGTCATGATGGGCATCGCGACCGTCGGAATCGGCCTGCTGCCCACCTACGCACAGATCGGGATCTGGGCTCCGATTCTGCTCGTCGCACTCCGCGTACTACAGGGTGTGGCCGTGGGCGGCGAGTGGGGCGGCGCAGTTCTCATCGCCTCCGAGAACGCACCCAAGGGCAAGGGTGTTCTCTATTCAGCGTTTGCACAGCAAGGCTCTCCGGCCGGAAACCTGCTTGCAACCATGGCTTTCTTCTTCCTCGCCGCGATGCCTACGCCAGAATTCCTGATGTGGGGCTGGCGGATCCCGTTCCTGTTCTCGGCGCTGCTGGTCATCGTCGGCATGGTGATCCGGCTCAAGCTCGAGGAATCGGATGCGATGAAGGCGGTTCTCGCCCGCAAGAAGGTCGTCAAGCTCCCGATCGGTGAAGTTCTGCGCAAGCACTGGGTACTCGTACTTCTCGGCGCCGGCGCGCTCCCCCTCGCCCAGGTCACCTACTTCAAGAACACATTCGCATTATCTTGGGCAACAAGCGAACTCGGATACGAACGCGGAACCTTCCTCGCGATCATCGCGATTGCACTCGTCGTGCAGTTCATCGTGCAACCCTTCGGCGCGGTCCTGGTCTCGCGAATCGACATGCGCAAGGCCATCTGTCTCATGGTCGTGCCCGAATTGTTCCTGATGCCCGCGATGTTCTACGCGATCCGCACCGAGACCTTCGCCATTGCCGCCGTAGGCATGTGTCTTGCCACGATTCCGCACTCGATGTTCTACGGTGCCATCGCCGGGATCCTCGCCAGGGCGTTCCCCGCGAACATTCGTTATTCCGGACTGTCCGCGGCATATCAGTTGTGCTCGCTGATCGTCGGCGGCGGCACCCCGGTGCTCGCACAGTGGATCCTCAATTCGTCCGGCAGCGTCACAGGCGTCGCGATCGCGGCAGGTACGTACGCGGCGGTATCCCTGGTCTGCACCTTGATGCTGCTCAATCGCACCGGTTACGATCCGAAAGCGCTGTCCACCGCGGAACAGGCCGACGAGGACGAGCTCGAACTCGAGCGTCGAGACGACGAAGCCGGAGAGAGCCGCGACTCCCCGGTCCGTGTCGACACCGCTCCTCATCCGAATGCCGAATCTGTGCGTGTCAGCACGTAATTCGAGTATCCGCAACGAGCGGTGCCGGCCGGTCCCCGAGACGGCAGGCACCGCTCACGCGTTCGGAGTGGGCAGAGCCTCTTCGGACAACCGGAGCACCTCGGCGAGCGCCGCGCTGGTGTCGCCCTCGCGCCACACGAGACGCACGTCGATCGGCCCCTGCTCGGCCAGCGGCACGAACACGACCTCCGGGTTGACGACATGCCGGGCCACCGACGACACCGTCAACGTGCACCCCACGTCGGCAGAGACGAGCGCCACCAGCGAAAGCGAGTCGGGTGCGCTCTGCACGATTCTCGGCGTGAATCCTTCGTCCTGAGCGAGCCGCTGCAGGAGATCGCGCAACATCGAACCCGGTTCGGAAGGGAGCATCACCCAGGATTCGTCGGCGAGATCCGCCATGCGCACCGCCGACTCCCCCGCCAATCGATGCTCTCTCGGCAATCCGACGACCAAATTCTCGTGTGCCACGACCCTCGACGCGATCCCGGGTGGGAAGAACAGCAACCGGACGATGCCGATGTCGAGCGTGCCCTCGGAAAGCCGGTTGAGTACTTCACTCGCATACGCCGAACTCGTGAGCACGAACTCGATGCCGGGATGAGTGCGACGTACGAGCTTCGCCCATTGCCCGACCAGGTGATGCGACGAGGAGCCTGCGAATCCGATTCGTACGCGGCCGGTCTGTCCGCGCCCCGCAGCTGTCACCGCCATCTCCGCGAGACGGACTGCATCGAGGATGGCGCGTGCCGGTTCGATCAGCGCATGCCCGGCTTCCGTCAGCTGCACACTACGGTGCTGCGCTCGAACAGGGCCGCGCCGAGTTGCTTCTCGAGCTGCTTGATCGTCCTGCTCAACGGCGGTTGTGCCACGTGCAGACGCTGCGCAGCCCGCCCGAAATGAAGTTCTTCCGCCACCGCGAGAAACGCCCGGATCTGATGGATTTCCACCCGACCATTATTGCGCACAGTGAAATAAATGACGCAACATTTTGTATTGGACTAGACCTAGTGTGCCTGTCACAGTCGATACGACGCAAGATCCGGCAGGAGACCGATATGTCAGCAGACAAAACGATGACCATGCGCGATGCCATCGCGACATACGTGCAGGACGGCATGACCGTTGCTCTCGAGGGATTTTCGCACCTCATTCCGTTCGCCGCGGCACACGAGATCATCAGGCAGCGTCGCAAGGACCTGACACTGTGTCGGATGACGCCGGACATCATCTCCGACCAGCTCATCGCCGCCGACTGCGTCTCGACCCTCGTCGCATCGTTCTTCGCGAGCGGATCCGCCGGCTCGCTGTACGAGATCCGCCGACGCATCGAGAAGCACGACCCGGTGAAGTTGAACGTCGAGGAATACAGCCACTACGGATGGTGTGCCGCTACCAGGCAGGCGCGGCGGGCCTGCCGTTCTTTCCTCTGCGCTCGTATGCCGGGAGCGACCTGCCCGCCCTGAATCCGAAGATCAAGCTCGTCGAAGATCCCTACGGGAACGGCAGCACCTACGTCGTCCCGCCGTTGAACCCGGATGTCACGATCATCCACGCGCAGCGCGCCGACCGGGCCGGCAACATCCAGATCTGGGGCATCGCAGGGGTGCAGCAGGAAGCCGTGTATGCAGCGAAGCACGCGATCGTCGTGGTCGAGGAAATCGTCGACGACGACACCGTGCGTTCCGACCCCAGCCGCACCCTCATCCCGTCGCACGCCGTCGATGCCCGTGGTCGTGTGCCCGCGCGGGGCACACCCGTCGTACGCGCAGGGCTACTACGACCGCGACTGTGCCTTCTACCGGCGCTGGACCGAGATCAGCAAGGATGCTCAGGCACTTCGCACGTGGCTGAAGGATTGGGTGTACGAGATCGCCGACCACGACGGATATCTCGCCAAGCTCGGCGCAGACTACTGGAGCGATCTCGAGGTCGCGCCGCGATACTCCGAAGCGGTCAACTACGGGAGCCGAAAGTGACTACTGCCGAAACATTTTCCACGACCGAATTGATCGTGTCGATTGCCGCCCGGGCGCTCGCCGGCAAGGACCGCGTCTTCGCGGGTGTCGGCCTGCCGACTCTCGCGGTGGACCTCGCCTGCCGCACTTCGAACCCGGACATCGAACTCATCTACGAATCCGGCGTGTGCGGTGCGCACCCGGAGGCGATGGCCGAAGGAATCGCCGATTCGGTCGTCGTATCCGGCGCCGAATCCGTCGTCTCCATGGCATCGCTGTTCGGATACGTGCTGCAGGGCGGCAATGTCGACGTCGGATTCCTCGGCGCGGGTCAGATCGACCGCTACGGCAGCCTGAATACCAGCATCATCGGCGACTGGGACAAGCCCACCGTGCGGCTTCCGGGTGCGGGTGGCGCTGTAGAGATCATGCCGAACGCGGGCGAGGTCTTCGTCGTCATGCGCAGGCACGACCCGAGCGCGTTTCCTGCCGAGCTCGACTTCTGCACGTCCCCGAGCCCCGTACGGGCCGTGAGGCCGGCGTCGGCATCATGCCCCGCGGACGCGGCGTCACCAAGGTGTTCACCAGTCTCGGCGTGCTCTCGCGCCGCGGACCGTTCGACGAACTCGAACTCACGAGCGTCCACGCCGGTGTCACCGTCGACGAGGTGCGCGCGGCAACAGGATGGGATCTGATCGTCTCACCCGAATTGACCGTGACCGAACCTCCGACCGCACATGAGATCGACCTGCTGCGCAACGAAATCGACAAGGTGCGCCTCTACCTGCGGTGACACGCAAACTTTCCTCCGCCTGCATGGGTTTCCGTTGGTCGTGAACCAACGGAAACCCGCACGAGCGGAGGAAAGTTGGATGAGCGGTCGCCTCAGGACACCGACACGGATTCGTCGTCCTGCTTCGGCGCGGGCCGGTAGCACGCACCGAGCAGAACACCGGCCGCAGCGAGTCCACCGACCAATGCGATGAGTCCACCTGCCCAGCCGTCGAGCAGGTTGTGCCCGAAGATCAGGTGATCGAGACTCGCACTGCCGGCTCCCATGATTGCGACGGCCACAGCTCCCCCGGCCAACACGAGGTTGTATTCCCAGCCGTTGGCCGTCACGAAGAAGCCGGAGCTCGATGCACCGTCCATGCGGCGACGAACATCAGCGAGACGAACCCGGCCGCAGCGAACGGAGTGAGCAGCCCCAGCGCGAGCGCGATACCCGCACCGACCTCTGTGAGAGCCGCAAGCCACGCATGAATCTTGCCGGGTCGCATGCCCATGCCGTCGAACCATCCGGCGGTACCCGGAATGCGTCCACCGCGGAAGAGCTTGCCGTACCCGTGCGCCGCCATCGTCAGTCCCAGCAGCACCCGAAGTATCAGCAGGCCGGTGTCGATCGTGTCCACTTCAGCTCCGTTTCCAGACATGGCCGCTCATCGCGGATGTCCTGACGTTGCCACACCGACCGCACCAGAGGATTGTTACCTACATCACTCGGTGACCAAAGACCACACATCACCTGCCGCGACCGCCGCCTCGAGAAGTTCCGCATCCCACGACGCGACGGTTCCGAACTCGCTGCGCCACGACAGGATGCGATTCGTGTGCCGATGCAGTTCGTGTTCCATCGTGAAGCCGATCGCGCCGAGTGCCTGATGCGCATTGCGAGTGACGACCGCCGCCGCATGACCGGTACAGGAGCTGCCACCGCAACCGCGAATCTCGTGGCGTCACTGCCGAATCCGCTGTCGACAACGGCCGTGACCGCCGCATCCGCTGCCGCTCGCGCGAGCGCCGACTCAGCGGCGATATCGGATACGAGCGCCTGGACTGCCTGGAACTTCCCGAGTGGACGACCGAACTGGATACGCGCCGTGACGTGTTCGACGACGAGCTCCAGAATCCGATCCATCGCCCCCACAGAGGAGAGTGTCCGTGCCAATGCACCCCGGTAGCGGAACTCCTCGGCCACCGACGCGGACACCTCGGCACCCGAGAGCGCAGAGACGTCGACGCGGATGTGGTCGCGTGGCTCCGACGCGAGATTCACGGCCTCCGCAAGTTCGACCTGAGCCTTGGGGATCTCCGCGACCCTCCAAGTACTTCCCGCGTCCTGCCACAGAACGACGATCGAGTCGACGTCGCGCGCCCACGGCACGAATCGGGCAGTGCCGTCGCCGTCGAGCACAGCGGCGGTGCGCACACCGTCGCTCACCTCGAGCCCGGCGGTCGTGAGCAGCCACCCGGCGAG
>BBEG01000076.1 GCA_001312645.1 Rhodococcus sp. JCM 9791 | reverse complement strand
CCGCCGTCCGGGAGCGTTCGGGCCACGAGACCGAAACGGTCTGCGTCGGCCGCGGAGAGACGTTCGCGAGCAGCGCCATCTCGCTGCGCGGGCACGGCCGATGGCAGCCGGGATCAACATGCTCGATCCACCGTCGGGCATGAGTCCGATGTTGACGAATGCCAGGAGGAAGTACGCGCTTTCGGCCGCGTACGTGAGATCGGCCGCCACCGCGATCGACACACCGACGCCTGCGGCCGGCCCGTTGACTGCCGCGATGACCGGCACGGGCGAGTCGACGATCGCACGAATCAACGAGTTCGCGGTATCCATCACAACATTCGGGTCGGCCGGGTTCGCCCCCGCAGCAGCAAGATCGGCGCCCGTGCAGAACGCGGTGCCCTCCCCTGTGAGCACGATGGTGCGCACGCGCTCATCCGCGCCGGCCGCGATCACCGCCTCGCCCAACGCGCCCATCGTGACGAGATCGAGCGCGTTCATCCGCTTCGGGCGGTTGATCGTAAGCCGGAGAATGCCGTCGACCAGTTCCGACCGCAGCCCCTCCACGGCAGCTCCTCCCGTCGTCTCGGTCATGCTCGCACGCCTGCCTCGACAGCAACGATGCCGTTCAGGCGCCCGATGATGATCTCCTCTGCCTCCGAGACCATCCGGTCGACCAGTTCGGCCACCGTCGGGATGTCGTCGATCAGGCCCTGGCTCTGCCCGGATGTCCAGATGCCGGCATCGACATCGCCCTCCTCGAAGACGGTGCGACCACGCGCACCGGCGACAAGGTGCGCGATGTCGGCGAACTCCGCACCGCGGGACTCGATCTCGACGACCTCCGCGCTGACCGCGTTCGCCGCGACACGCGCCGTGTTGCGGAGTGTGCGGAAGATCAGCTTCGTGTCGAGCTCACTGTTCGCGACGATCTGTTCCTTGACCCGCTGCCCCACAGGTGACTCGACGGTGCACATGAAGCGAGTGCCCATGTTCACGCCGTCGGCGCCGAGAGCAAGCGCGGCGACGAGACCGCGCGAGTCGGCGATACCACCCGATGCGATCACCGGAATCCGGAGCTTGCGGGTCGCGGCGGGAATGAGGACCAGACCGGGGACGTCGTCCTCGCCGGGATGCCCGGCACATTCGAAGCCGTCGATACTCACGGCATCGACACCCACTCGCTCTGCTTTGAGGGCGTGCCGGACGCTCGTGCACTTGTGGATGACCTTGATTCCCGCATCCTTGAAGAACGGCAGGTGATCGACCGGGTTGGACCCCGCTGTCTCGACGATCTTGACGCCCGACTCGATGATCGCGGCGCGGTACTCGGCGTACGGCGGCGGTGTGATCGACGGCAGGATGGTGAGGTTGACACCGAACGGCTTGTCGGTCATCTCCCGGCACCGCGCGATCTCACGGACCAGGTCTTCCGGCGTAGGTTGTGTCAACGCGGTGAGGAAACCCAGCGCGCCGGCGTCGGCCACTGCCGCGACCAACTCGGCACGACCGACCCACATCATGCCGCCTTGGACGATGGGGTGCTCGACCCCGAACGCCTCGGTGAATTTGGTCCTCAAGTGTCCTCCTCGCATCGGCGCGGGACGCTGCACCACGCCCCCACGTGCCCGTTCTTCCGGAGACAATCGGAAGAATTGCTGTTAACTTTGGAGGTCGCCACAGAGTTTGTCAACACACTGTGTTCTGCGGTTTTCAGTCGAACACGACACTAGAACTGCATTCCGATTCCGGGGTTTCCACTGTTACCTTTAGAGTTGAGTAGCTCTCCGCGATCGGTCGCGGGTCCGACACAATCGACAAGGAGTTCAGGTGGCCGAACACGCGCAGGTCGGAGCGCGCCCACGAGCGAACTCCGGCAGCAAGACCACGGCGGTGCGCCGACGCCCCAAGGACCGCAAGGCACAGATCGCGGCCGTCGCAGCCGAGGCATTCAGCGAACGCGGCTACCACGGCGTGAGCATCGACGAGATCGCGAAGACCGTCGGAATCTCCGGGCCTGCCCTCTACCGCCATTTCCCGAACAAGTACGCACTGTTCCTGCATTCGGTCAACGAACTTGCCGACTCGCTCGGCGCGGCAGTCGACGAGTTCGACGCCGGCGACAACACCGATCCGGCCGATACCCTCGACCGCCTGCTGTCGGCCACGATCCGCACCACCATCGCCAACCGCCGCACCGGTGGTCTGTACCGTTGGGAACGCCGTTACCTGTCGAAGGACGACGGCCTGCAGGTGCGCGGCAAAATGGTGGCGATCAACCGGCGCCTCGCCCACATCACCGCGCAGCTCCGCCCCGACCTCACGGAAGCCGACGACGTCGTCGTCAGCACCGCACTGTTGAGCGCGATCGGCTCGATCACCACGCACCGCGCTCCACTGGCGAACCGACGACTCCAGCAGCTCCTGCTCGGTGCGTGCCACTCGATCGTCGAGACACCGCTCGTCCCCGCCGAGCCGACACCGGGGAGACGCCGGCCAAGACCGGTCTCGCGACATCCAACAAGCGCGAAGTGATACTGCACGAAGCGATTCTGCTGTTCGACGCGCGCGGCTATCACGATGTGAGCATCGAGGAGATCGGCAGTGCCGCGGGTATCAACGCATCCGGTGTGTACCGGCACTTCCCGAGCAAAGCCGACCTGCTCGCCGCCGCTTTCCACCGCGCGGGCGACCGCGTGGCGATGTCCGTGGAATCCGCGCTGACCGAATCGTCCACACCCGACCAGGCACTCGAGCATCTCGTGGACGTGTTCGTTCGGTTGGCGTTCGACCACAGCGAGCTGATGTCGGTCTACTTCGCCGAGATCGGCAACCTACCGAAGGCCCATCGCAGCGATCTCCGCAACATCCAGCGTCTGAACATCGAGGAGTGGGCACGCATCGTCACCGAATTGCGCCCCGATCTCTCCGCCGTCGAATGTCGTTTCCTCGTCCACGCTGCTCTCATCCTCTCGCTCGACGTCGGGCAGGTGATGCACTTCCGGGGAACGGAATCCAACCAGCGGCGCGTGCAGCAGCTGATGTTGGCAGTGCTCGTGGGAAACAGCCGCGTTGCGGGCGGGGCGGTACCGGCATGACCCGCACCGCACGCGCCGCCGTATTGCGCGAACAGGGCGCTCCCCTGCGAATCGAATCCGTTGTCGTCCCCGAGCTTCGACCCGACGAGATCCTCGTGCGGATCCGCGGCGTGGGGATCTGCCACACCGACCTCACCGCGGCGGCAGGTGGAGTTCCGATTCCTCTTCCCGCGGTGCTGGGCCATGAAGGGTCCGGCGTGGTCGCCGAGGTCGGATCAAGCATTGTCGGCCTGCGCGTCGGCGACCCCGTGGTCATCGGGTTCGATTCGTGCCGAACCTGCCGTAATTGCCGTCGCGGCCGTCCCGCCTACTGCAGTCGATTCGCGCCACTGAACTATTCCGGTGTGCGCCCCGACGGCACCTCGGTGTTTCACGACGGGGCCGGCAAACCGATTCACGGCAATTGGTTCGGTCAGTCGTCGTTCTCGTCGCTCGTGGTCGCCACCGATCGGAACGTCGTCCGACTCCCCCGAGAAGTGCCCATCGAACTTGCAGGCCCTCTCGGGTGCGGGCTCGCCACCGGAGCCGGCACCGTGCTGCGGGTTCTCCGGCCCGAATCCGACTCGACGATAGCCGTATTCGGCCTCGGAGCAGTGGGGATGGCTGCTGTCATGGCAGCGAAGGTCGCTGGCTGCGGCACCATCATCGGCATCGACCCGAACCCTCGCCGTCACGCCCCGGCGCTCGAATTGGGCGCGACGACGGCGCTGTCTCCCGACGACGTCGACGATATCGGCCGCCATGTGCGTCGGGCCACAGGCGGCGGCGTCGACTATGCGGTGGAGTCGGTGGGGTCCGAAGCTGTGATCCGGCAGGCGATGTCGTCTCTCGCGAGCCCCGGAGTGTGCGCGACCCTGGGTCTGCGTGGTGGACGGAACCCCATCACGATCGATCAGACGCACCTGTTGAGCGGTCGCACCCTCACCGGTGTCATCGAAGGCGACGCGACCCGCACGTCTTCCTCCCCGAACTCGCCGCACTCTGGCGCGACGGCCGATTCCCCGTGGAGAAGATCACCAGCACATTTCCTTTCGACAAACTCGACGACGCCTTCGCCGCCGTGACGGCAGGTGAGGTCGTCAAGGCCGTACTCACCTTCGACTGACAGGAACCCGACATGGACGTCGTCCAGGAACTCGCCGCACTGCGTGCGCGCACCGACCGGATCGATCCCCGCGAGCTCGATGCCCTCTGGACACGACTCACACCCGCACGAATCGACGATCTCGTCGGATACCGTTGGAAGGGTTTCAGTTTCGACACCGGCCATCGCACTCATCAGATACTGGGCGGCGCACGCTGGTACGGGAAGTCGTTCGTCTCGGTGTCCGAGGTCCAACCGCTCGTGTGCCGAGATGAGGATGGCGAGCTGTTCTCCGACAAGAAGACCGGTCGCGGCGAGGCGAGCCTGTGGGACGTCGTGTTCCGCGGCGAAGTGGTCGCGACGATGGTCTACGACGGAATGCCGGTGTTCGACCATTTCAAGAAGGTCGACGACGACACCGTGATCGGCGTGATGAACGGCAAGGGCGGACTCGTCTTCGATGGTGGCGAACACTATTGGTTCGGCCTCGAGCGCGATTTAGCACTCTGATACTCCCCCAGACAGCCGAATGTCACCTTCGGTCGGTTGAAACCACCTGGATTGACCGAAGGTGACATTCGGCTATGGCGGGGCGTCAGATGAGATGCTTGCTCCCCGCCATGCGGCGCCGCATGTCGCGCAGGTAGAACGTGGAGGACAGCTGCCGGATCGGCCGCGGCACCTTCCGGTACACCGGGGGAACGACCTTCCAGAACAGATCGAACCTGCGCTGGTCACGAGGCTCCACGGCAGAGAGAACTCCTCGCGCATGCGCTGAGGTAGAAGGCCGATTGTCATGAAGCGCTGCAGTGGCATGAGCATCCGCACGGGAAGCGGCGAGTCGCCGCCGCTGAGCAGACCGCGGGTGAAGGCGCGTACCTTCTCGTCGACCTCCATCGTCGCGATCATCTCGTCCCAATATGCGTCGAACTCTGCGCGAGTGGCCGGCCACATGTCTTCCTTGACCTGCAGTGCAGTGCCGTACACCGCGGACTGACGGTAGATCCGCTCGATGTCGGCGTCGGAAAGCTCGTGGAACATGCGCTGGTACATCTCGACACCGTTGCGGTAGAGCGTGGCCGCAACCCACAACTGGAGCTCGGGATCGAACGCATTGTAGGTGTCGGAGCGAACGGGAACGTGAACCTTGTTGACCATGCGGACGATCTGCTTACGCTCCTCCGGCGTGCCGAGGGTAACGGCGTAGACGTAGGTCATGGTGGTACGCAGCCGGTCGAGCGGACGCTGGAGGGTGGTGCTGTGGTCTGCCACGCCGTGGCCGACTCCCCGCTCCGCGAGTTGCAGTAATACAGTCGATCCGGCGCCCAGGAGAAGCATCGATTCGCCGACGAAGTCTGCGAGGTCGATCGTGCCCGGCTCGACCGGAGCAGGATCTCCAACGCCCACTTCGGTGACGTCTCGTTCAGGGGTCCCGCCCTCGACCACACTGGGCTCGTTGACTTCCACTGGTGATGCCATGGGGTCGCCTCCTCGACGAAAGTACGGATGCTGCACTGCCATCCAAATTGTGCACGCCCGTACTCAGATAGGCAAGAGGACCTTGTTCCCTATGTGCCACCATCGGCATCGGCGAACCGCTTCCGGTGCGCAAGCAGCCTGGCGGCGGCGTCCTCGAATTGCAGGAGGGTCTGTGTGATCACCTCGTTGTGATCACCCACACGCATCGCTGCGATGAGCTGCTCGTGAGACCGCACGGCAACGACTCCCCACTGCCGATCCCGCGCGAACAGGCGATACGGCAGCGTGCGGGCAGCGGCATCGAGGAACCATGCGAGCTTCGGGCTGCTCGCAATGCGGTTCACCTCGCGGTGAAAACACCACTCGCGTCGGCAATACGCTCGATGTCCGGCACCCCATCCGAACCCGTCGAACCTTTCGACGCTGCCACACAGGCGCGCAGGCGTTCATTGAGCTCCGTCAGCGCTCGAGGTCGCCGGCGTGGGCCCGGTCGACGGCCCTCAACGCGATCTCGACCGCGAGTTGCCCCTGCAGCCAGAAGATGTCATCGATGTCGGAGCCGCTCATCGATGACACCCGATACCCGCGATTCGGCGCCGACTCGACCATGCCCTCACCCGAAGTGTGAGCAACGCCTCTCTCACCGGCGTGACACTGACGCCGAGTTCTGCTGCCGTCTCGTCCAATCGAATGAATTCACCCGACCGGAAGGACCCCGACATGATCGCACTTCGCAGGTGAGAGGCCACCTCGTCGGACAGCTGTGGGCGACGATGCATACGCGACGGATCGGTTTGCGATTCACCACGATCGGCAGCAACGGAATCGGTTGCGCGCGTCGGTGAGGCCATGGGTTTCTCCTGACAGTCCACGGGCGAGCGGATCGGGCTTGTCCGTTCGGTACGAGACGCATAGTGTGAGCTCCACTACAGCTAATCACATCAAATATATGTGATGTGATCCGTCAGAAAGCGTCAAGAAATGACACAGAAGAGCAGTACGACGGACTCGAAGACCACTACCTCGAAGACCGGCACCGAGCCGTCCACCGACACGTTCGCCAGCCTCGACCCCCGTTCGGGAGACGTGATCGCCGAATATCCGATCGCCGACGCCGCAGCGGTGGCCGAGGCCGTCGACCGTGCCCGTATCGCGGCACGGTGGTGGGACGCGCAAGCTTCCGCGGGCGTCGCGAGTGGCTCCTCGAATTCAAGAAGGCCGTCGCCCAGGACGCCTCCTCCCTCGCGACGCTGATCTCACGCGAGACCGGCAAGCCGTACGGCGACGCGTTCCTCGAGGTCATGCTCGCGATCGAACACCTCGACTGGGCAGCGAAGAACGCGAAGAAGGTGCTCCAAGCCCGGAAGGTGCCGTCGGGAATCGCGAGCTTCAACCAGGCCGCAACCCTCGAGTACAAGGCACTCGGCGTCGTCGGCGTCATCGGCCCGTGGAACTACCCGGTCTACACCCCGATGGGCTCGATTTCATACGCCCTCGCCGCCGGCAACGCCATCGTCTTCAAGCCGAGCGAGTTGACTCCCGCGTCGGCAAGTGGCTCGAGGAGAAGTGGAACTCCATCGCACCGACCCAGCCCGTGTTCCAGGTCGTGACCGGCCTCGGAGAGACCGGGTCTGCACTCACCCGCGCGGGTGTCGACAAGATCGCGTTCACCGGTTCCGGCCCGACGGCCCGAAAGGTGATGGCCGTGTGCGCCGAGTCCCTCACCCCGCTCGTCGCCGAGTGCGGCGGCAAGGACGCAATGATCGTTGCGGCCGATGCCGACATCGACAAGGCGGTGGACTTCGCCGCATTCGGCGCATTCGGCAATGCCGGACAGACCTGCGCGGGCGTCGAGCGCATCTACGTCGTCGAGTCCGTCTACCAGGAATTTCTCGATAAGCTGACGGCCATCGTGAAGCGTGCCAAGCCAGGTGGAAGCGACGAGTCGACCTACGGACCGATGACGCTGCCCCGCCAGATCGACATCGTGCGCAGCCATATCGAGGATGCACTCGCGAGCGGCGGCACCGCGGTGGTCGGCGGCGCCGAGTCGGTGGGCGAACGCATCATCGAACCAGTGATCCTCACCGACGTGCCCGAGACCTCGCGCGCAGTGTGCGAGGAGACCTTCGGTCCCACCGTCGTCGTCAACAAGGTGCGCGACCTCGACGAGGCGGTCGACCGGGCCAACGGCACGTCCTACGGCCTCGGCGCATCGATCTTCATCGGCAACAAGGCCAAGGGCCGCGAACTGGCCGAACGTCTCCGTAACGGCATGGTCTCGGTCAACTCGGTGCTCGGCTTCGCAGGAATCCCGTCGCTGCCGTTCGGCGGTATCGGCGAGTCCGGCTTCGGTCGCATCCACGGCGCCGACGGCTCCGGGAGTTCAGCCGGCCCAAGTCGGTGACGGTCGAGAGGTTCAGCTCACCACTGAAGCTGATGAGCCTCGAACGGCCCGAGCGCGACCTGAACCTGTCCGCGAAGATGCTGAAGTTCATGCACGGAAGGTAGGCCATGACGACTACAGGACCGCGCGCGAAGAGATCACGTAAACCGGCTGTCGTCGCGTCACCCGAAGCGCGGATCGAGAAGGCCGGGACGTTTCCCGCGCCGAATCGCGACCCGCATCCGAAGGCCGGACGGTACGGCTGGTCGAAGGTGATCGAGGGCCTCGACCCGGTCACTCATCATCAGGACATCCTGCGGATCACCGCGGGGTACGAGTTCCCGTGGGACTACCAGCGGTCGCTCGAGTTCGCGTTGTTCCGCACCTACTGTGTGCCGACCATCTCCGAGTTGCTCGCACGGACCGGAGAGTTCGAGCATCGGCCGCAGAAGCGCTACGACGACACCTCGTTGTTGATGGCCGAACTCATCGAGCACGGGTACGACGCCGAACGCGGACGTGAATCGCTGCGCAACATCAACCGCATGCACGGCAAGTACTCGATCGACAACGACGACATGCTGTACGTGCTGTCGACGTTCGTGTACGACCCGCTGGACTGGATAGACAACTACGGCTGGCGTCGCCTGCACCCGAAGGAGCGACTCGCGTCGTTCTACTTCTACCGGCAGGTCGGAATCCGGATGGGTATCAAGGACATCCCGGAATCGTTCCAGGAGTTCCATCGGTTCAAGCTCGAATACGAGCGGAAGATGTTCGACTACAGCGACGACAATCACGCCATCGGCACCTACACGCTCGAACTCTTCAAGTCGTGGTACCCGAAGGCACTCGGTCCCGGTGTCGAGAAGGTCGTGTATTCCCTGATCGACGACCGGATGGCCAGGGCGTTCGGTTTCCCCAAGGGGTCAGCGCGCATGCGGGCCATGTCGGAGGGTGCACTGCGGATGAGGTCCGCTCTCGTGCGCCGGTTCCCCAAGCGGAGGGTCTCGGTGTCCGGCGGCAATGCCACCAACCGCACGTATCCCGGTTACCCGCTGGGCTACCGTCCACGGGATCTCGCGTCTGACACCGATCTCTGCGCCGCACACCGAACAGGAAGTCCCTGCTCGCAGACTCATACACCTGCGGGTCGGGGCTTCCTCGATTTGAGAGACGGTAAGGCGAACGCCGACGCGAACACGACGACAGCGCATACACCGCACACCAGGTACACGATGATGAAGCCGCTCGAGTCGATGCCGCCCGCGAGCATGTGCGCGGCGAGCACCGATGCGACGACCGCGCTGCACATCGTGCTTCCGACGGTCCGGAGCAGCACGTTGACGCCGTTTGCCGCCGCGTTCTGGTCCAGGGGCACAGCGCCGAGCAACAGGATCGGCAGGGTGCAGTACACGAACGTCGTTCCGATTGCGGCGATGAAGATGGCTACCACCACCAGCCACAACGGCTTGTCCGGGACGGCGTGGACGGAATAGCCGAGGATCAGGAAGGCCGCACCGATCATGACCGCGATCTTCGGCCCCAACCGCTCCGAGACCCGTGCCGCCACGAGCGCGAAGATCATCATCGCGATGCTGGCGGGTAACTGGCACACCGCGGCCTGCAGAATCGTCAGTCCGTATCCTGCGCCGTGCTCGGGCGACGCCTGGAGCAGCTGCGTCGTGATGAGAGTGTTTCCGTAGAAGGCGAAACCGACGAGCAGCGCCGACAAGTGCGGGGTCAGAACCGAACGTCGCGCGGACACCCGCAGGTCGACAAGCGGATTGCGATTACGCAACTGCTGGAATCCCCACGCCGCGAACAGCAGGATCGCGGACGCGAACATGGTCAGGACTGCGGCGGAGGTCCATCCCCATGTGCTTCCCTGCGTGATCGGCACGAGGAGACAGATCAACGCGCTCGAGAGTCCTACGGCTCCCACGACATCGAAGCGACCGCCGGTACGGGTACTCGATCGGGGAATGACGAAGGCGGCAGCGACAGCGACTCCTGCACCGATCACCGTGGTCACCCAGAACAACAGGTGCCATTCCGCGAACTGGACGATCGCCGCGGCGAACGGGATTCCCACGGCCGTACCGATGCCGAGGGTGGAGCTGAGGATAGCGATCGAGCGATCGACACGGTCGCGCGGCATCACCTCGCGCAGGATCGCCATGCCGATCGGGAGGACGGCGGCGCCTGCGCCCTGGAGCCCACGGGCGAAGATGAGCAACCCGATGTTCGACGTGAGCGCGCAGATCAGCGACCCGACGGTCATCAGCCGAACGCTATGAGCAGCATCTGCTTCTTGCCGATCATGTCGGCGAGACGTCCGAAGATGGGGGTCATCACCGCGCCGACGAGCAGCGTGCTCGTGACCAGCCACGACACGGCGGTAGGGCCGCCCCTGTGAAACCGGGAAGGCTGGGTAGCAGCGGCACGATGACCGTCTGCATGATCGCTTGGAAGATCGCACCGACCGCGAGTACCGGGAAGATGTACTTCGACAGATTCGGTCTACGATCACGGGTCGCGATGCGGCCCCGAGCGGTCACGCGTCGGTGCGATCCGGGGGCGTGCAGCCGCAGCGGGAACGACACAGTCACGCGGCTCCCTCCAGCGATGGTAAATGCTGTTCACCACCTTAGGTGAACAGCCATTTACCTACAACCGGAGTGGGGATTGTCTCAGTGCCCGTCGCGTCGAGCAGGGACTGCACGAGCGGCGCATACAGGGCAACCACCTCGTCGACCGACCCTGCCGCCTTCTCCTGCATCATCCGGCGGCGCATGAATGCGACCCCCAGGAGCATCGAGAACACGAGCTCCGCACGCATCCGCGCGTCGGGCCCTCTCATCAACGCCACCAACGCGTCGATCATCTGCGACGAGTAGTTCTCACGAAGCTTGCGGTTGCTCTCCTCGCTGGATCCACTCATGAACAGCAGGGCCATCGACAGCGGCTTGTGCCTCGCGGACTGTCGCGCGAAGATCTCGACCATCCGCTCGCCCAGAACGTCGAACGGCCCGTCGTACAGCAGCTGAGCGGCAGCCTTGAAATCGACGAGGGCGTCGTACAACTGCTCCTTGGACCCGAAGTACTTGATGATCAGCGGCGCGCTGACCCCGGCGTCCTCCGCGATGTCCTTGAGCGTGATCTCACGATACGGACGAGTCGCGAATGCGAGACCCGCCGCGTCCAGGATCAGCTGACGGGTCTCCTCCGATGTGCGCCGCTTCTTCTCGGGCGCGCTCGTGGCCGCTCCCGGTCGGCTACCGGTCACATCGCCCGCCTTCCGGACATTGCGCGACCCAGCGTGAGCTCGTCGGCGAACTCGAGGTCGCCACCCATCGGCAGCCCCGACGCCAACCGCGTGACCGCCAGCCCCGGGAAGTCACGCAACATCCGAACCAGATACGTCGCCGTTGCCTCCCCTTCCGTGTTCGGGTCGGTCGCGATGATCACCTCGGAGACGTCGACGCCGTCCTCCTGGTTGCCGATCCGCATGAGCAGCGCGCGAATGTTGAGTTGGTCCGGCCCGACACCGTTCAGCGGATCGAGCGCACCACCGAGCACGTGGTAACGACCGCGGAATTCGCGGGTCCGCTCGATCGCCTGCACGTCCTTGGGTTCCTCGACCACACAGATCTGCGTGCGATCGCGACGGGAATCGGCGCAGATGCGGCACTGTTCCCGATCCGACACCGTGCCGCACACCTCGCAGAACTGCACCCCGTCGCGGACCTTCTGCAATGCGGCCTGCAGCCGGTCGATCTCCGGAGGCTCGACGGACAGCAGATGAAATGCGATCCGCTGCGCGCTCTTCGGACCGACACCCGGCAACTTGCCGAGTTCGTCGATGAGGTCCTGGACCGGCCCTTCGTACACGCGTACCTCTAGAAACCGGGCAGGCCGGGAATACCGCCGCCGAGCCCGCCCGCGAGCGGACCGAGCTTCTCGGAAGCGATTTCCTGAGCCTTTGCAGACGCGTCGGCCACCGCAGCGACGACGAGGTCCTGCAGGGTCTCGACATCCTCCGGGTCGACGACCTTCGGGTCGATCTGCACCGCGACGACCTCTCCGGTGCCCTTCACCGTTGCGGTCACGAGGCCACCACCGGCCTGGCCGGTGACCTCTGCCTGCGCCATCTCGTTCTGCGCGGCCATGAGCTGCTGCTGCATCTGCTGGGCTTGGGCGAGGAGTTGCTGCATGTCGGGCATACCACCGGGTTGCACGGACACGTCCTTCCTGTGTTTCGACTACAGAAGTTCGACTGCAGAGATTTCTGTCTACCTGGCGTTTCGCCTGCCAGGTTAGTCGCATGCCGGCCCGGCCGGCACGCACCCGAAAGTCAGTCGACGGTGTTCTTCAGATTCTCGAGAACCTGCTGCTGGATCTTGCGCAGGCCGATCGGCGCGAACGTCTTCTCGAAGAACCCGCCGATGCCACCCGCACCGTTCCACTGGGTGAGGGTCACGACCGTCGAACCGGTGCCATTGGGGACGACACTCCATGTGGTGACGAGCGACGAGTTGGCGTCGGTCTCGGTGATCGTGCTGCCGGAGGTCGTCACCTTCGCCTGCACGTCGCGCACCCGCTTCTCGGTGGCCTGGAGCAGCCAGTGCACGATCGTGCCGTCTCCCTGTCCACCGGAGATCACGCGGTAGTCCCGGTAGTGATCGGAGAGGATGCGCGGGCGCACGGTCTCGTAGTCCGCGAGTGCCGCCAGCACTTTGTCCGGCGCCGCTGCCAACTGGATCGAACTGCTTGCACTGACCTGTGCCACGGTGGGCTCCTCTGCAACTGTTGATTCGTTCGTCCGGTCCGAGCCCGGTGTGGCTCGCCGTCGCCCTACATCCTGCCTGCCGGTACCGGGACGTAGGTGTTCCGACGGGTCTATTGTGGGTTGCACCACTGATGCGCTGCTGCAGGGGAGTCGAATGCTGAGAACGTCACGAGGTGTCGGGCCGTACAGTGCCTCGACCCACCACGAGGGTGTACAACGTCTGCTGCGCTCGTATCGCGCTATTCCCGCCGACGCGCCGGTGCGGCTCGCGAAGAAGACCTCGAACCTGTTCCGAGCCCGCGCCAAGGTCGATTCGCCGGGCCTCGACGTGTCGGGTCTCGGCGGCGTCATCTCCGTCGACCCACAGACACGCACGGCCGACGTCGCCGGGATGTGCACGTACGAAGATCTCGTGGACGCGACACTCCCCTACGGATTCGCGCCGCTGGTGGTACCGCAACTCAAGACGATCACACTCGGTGGAGCAGTCACCGGGCTCGGCATCGAATCCTCCTCGTTCCGCAACGGATTACCACACGAGTCGGTCCTCGAGATGGACATCCTCACCGGTAACGGCGAGATCATCACGGCCACACCGCACGGCGAACACTCCGACCTGTTCCGCGGATTCCCGAACTCGTACGGGTCGCTCGGGTATGCCACGCGGCTGCGGATCGAACTCGAACCGGTGAAGCCGTTCGTCGCATTGCGCCACCTACGTTTCACCTCGCTCGCCGACCTCGAGTCGACACTCGACCGAATTACCACCGACCGCGTGTACGCCGGAATCGCAGTGGATTACGTCGACGGTGTGGTGTTCTCGGCCGACGAAAGCTACCTCACTCTCGGCATGCAGACCGCCGAAGCCGGGCCGGTGTCCGACTACACCGGCATCGACATCTTCTACCAGTCGATCCGGCACGAATCCGTCAACCATCCCAAGACCGACCGGCTCACCATCCGCGACTACCTGTGGCGGTGGGACACCGACTGGTTCTGGTGCTCCCGCGCCTTCGGGGCCCAGAATCCCCGGATCCGGAAATTGTGGCCGAAGAAGCTGCTGCGCAGCAGCATCTATTGGAAACTCATTGCCCTCGACCACAAGTACTCGATCGCAGATCGCATCGAGGCACGTAAAGGAAACCCGCCTCGCGAGCGTGTCGTCCAGGACATCGAGGTCCCCATCGAACGGACCCAGGAGTTCATGGAATGGTTCCTCGATGAAATTCCCATCGAGCCGATCTGGCTGTGCCCCTTGCGACTACGAGACCAATCCGCGTCGTACGACCCCCGTCGCCCATGGCCGCTGTATCCGCTCGAACCGAAACGCACATACGTGAACATCGGTTTCTGGTCGTCGGTGCCAGTGGTCCGCGGCGAGATCGAGGGCGCCACGAACCGTCTGATCGAGCGTAAGGTGGCAGAACTCGACGGTCACAAATCGCTGTATTCCGATTCTTTCTACAGCCGTGACGAATTCGAGAAGCTCTACTACGGCGACGGGGAATACCCCGCGCTCAAGGATAGTTACGATCCCGGGTCCCGCTTGACGGACCTATTTGCAAAGGCGGTGCAACGACATTGACTACATTCAGAACGGAGCCCTCCGGGCACCAAACTGACAAGCTCAACCTCGCCCAGATCGTCGAGATCGCAACGGGCGGTGAAATGCCGCTGAGGTTCAGCGCATACGACGGTTCCACGACCGGGCCTGCTGATTCCCCGTTCGGTCTCAATCTGACCGCGCCCGAAGGCGCTACCTACATCGTCACCGCCCCCGGCGACCTCGGCATGGCGCGCGCGTACATCTCGGGCACGCTCGAGGCCGAGGGCGTGCATCCCGCCGATCCGTATCCCCTGCTCAAGGCACTCGGCGGCGTGCATTTCGAGCGTCCGCCGGCGCGGACTCTCGCGCAGATCGTGCGGTCACTTGGGCCCGACCTGATCAAGCCGATCGCTCCCCCTCCGCAGGAGCATCTTCCCCGGTGGCGCCGTGTCGCAGAAGGTCTTCGCCATTCGAAGGCGCGCGACGCCGAGGTGATCCATCACCACTACGACGTCTCGAACACGTTCTACGAGTATGTTCTCGGCCCGTCCATGACATACACGTGCGCGGTGTTCGAGTCCGAGAACGAGAGCCTCGAGGACGCCCAGGAGAACAAGTACCGCCTCGTCTTCGAGAAGCTTCGGTTGAAGCCCGGTGATCGTCTGCTCGACATCGGCTGCGGTTGGGGCGGAATGGTGCGCTATGCCGCACGCCGGGGCGTGAAGGCCATCGGCGCGACCCTGTCGAAGGAACAGGCGGAATGGGCGCAGAAAGCCATCGTCGACGAAGGTCTCGGCGAATTCGCCGAGGTACGACACTCCGACTATCGTGACGTGCCGGAATCCGGGTTCGACGCGATCTCGTCGATCGGCCTGACCGAGCACATCGGTGCCGCGAACTACCCGTCGTACTTCCGGTTCCTGCACGACAGGCTCCGAGTGGGCGGCCTGCTACTCAATCACAGCATCACCCGCCCGCACAACCGTGGACGGCTCAAGGCCGGCGGTTTCATCGACCGCTACGTGTTCCCCGATGGGGAGCTCACCGGGTCGGGCCGACTCATCTCGGAGGCTCAGAACGTCGGCTTCGAGGTGATGCACGAGGAGAACCTGCGCCAGCACTACGCACTGACCTTGAAGGCTTGGTGCGAGAATCTCGAGAAGCACTGGGATTCGGCACTTTCCGAGGTCGACGAGGCAACCGCTCGCCTGTGGGGTCTGTACATGGCCGGGTCGCGCGTGGGCTTCGAGACCAACGGTGTCCAACTCCACCAGATTCTCGGCGTGAAGTTGGGTAAGGACCAGGCCCCCCAGGTCCCGCTGCGTCCCTGGTGGGTCGCATGAGCGTGTAGGCGCAGATACACCGAGAACGGGCAGATACATCCTTTCGCAAGGGTGTATCTGCCCGTTCCGGTTGTAACTGGGTCAGCTACGCAGCGACGCCGGCGGAGTGAAACGCTCGCCGTACTTGGCCGCGAGTTCCTCGGCCCGCTTCACGAAACCTTCCTTACCGCCCGGGTATCCGACGATGTACTGCGCGACACCACCGGTCCAGGCCGGGAATCCGATACCGAGGATCGAGCCGATGTTGCGTCGGCGGTCGTGGTGAGCACCCCCTCGTCGAAGCACTTCTGGGTCTCGATGGCCTCAGCGAACAGCATGCGGTCGATCAGATCCTGCAGCGGCACATCCAGCGTCGCCACGGTCTTGTAGTGATCGCGCACGCCCTGCCAGATGCCGAGACGCTTGCCGTTCTCGTCGTACTCGTAGAAGCCCGCCTTCTCGAGGCGACCCGGGCGGCCGGCCTCGACCATGAAGTCGACGACGTCGATCGCGGGGTGACGAGTGGTGCCGAGTTTGGTGTCGCCCTGTGCCGCTGCCTCCGCGGTCTCCTTCGCGATCTTCTGCATGAGCTTCATGTTCAGCTCGTCGGTCAGCTGCAGCGGCGGAGCCGGGTAGCCCGCCTGAGAGCCTGCCTGCTCGATCGTCGCAGGCTCGATGCCTTCGCCGAGCATCGCGATGGCTCGTTCACGAATGTGCCGATCACGCGCGAGGTGAAGAAGCCGCGGCTGTCGTTCACCACGATCGGGGTCTTGCGGATCGCAAGCGTGTAGTCGAACACGCGGGCCAGCGCCTCGTCGGAAGTCTTCTCACCCTTGATGATCTCGACCAGCGGCATCTTGTCGACCGGTGAGAAGAAGTGGATACCGATGAAGTCCTCGGGACGCTTGACGCCCACCGCGAGTCCCGTGATCGGCAGCGTCGACGTGTTGGAACCGAGCAACGCGTCGGGCTCGACGATGTCCTCGATCTCCTGGAACACCTTGTGCTTGAGCTCGGTGTTCTCGAAGACGGCCTCGATGACGAAGTCGACACCCGACAGATCCGCGGCGTCGGCGGTCGGGTGGATGCGATCCAGAAGCGCCTTCGACTTCTCCTCGGTGGTCTTGCCACGCGAGAGCGCCTTCTCCTCGATCTTGACCGAGTAGTTCTTGCCGCGCTCCGCGGCCTCGGCGGTGACGTCCTTGAGTACGACCTCGAACCCGGCCTTCGCCGATACGTATGCGATGCCGGCGCCCATCATTCCCGCACCGAGCACGCCGACCTTCTTGATCTCGCGCTTCGGCACATCCTTCGGGCGCGATGCACCCGAGCTGATGGACTGCATGTCGAAGAAGAACGCCTGGATCATGTTCTTCGCGACCTGGCCGGTAGCGAGCTCGGTGAAGTACCGGGACTCGATGGTCGACGCGTTGTCGAAATCGACCTGTGCGCCTTCGACGGCGGCGGACATGATCGCGCGCGGAGCCGGCATCGGGGCGCCCTTGAGCTGCTTGCGCAGGTTCGCGGGGAAAGCCGGGAGGTTCGCGGCGAACGCCGGCGATGACGGGGTGCCACCGGGGATCTTGAATCCCTTGGTATCCCAAGGCTGCACGCCACCTTCGGGATTGGCCTTGATCCACTCCTTGGCGGCGGGGACCAGCTCGTCGATACTACCGACGACCTCGTGGACGAGGCCGAGCTCCTTGGCCTTGACCGCGTTGTACTTGTTGCCCTGCAGCAGAAGCGAGAGCAGCGCGGTCTGGAGACCGAGCAGGCGGACGGCCCGGGTGATACCGCCCCCACCGGGCAGCAAGCCGAGGCTTGCCTCGGGCAGGCCGATCTGAATACCCTTGACGTCAGCGGCGATACGGTGATGAGTGGCGAGCGCGATCTCGAGGCCGCCGCCGAGGGCTGCACCGTTGATGGCGGCGACGACGGGCTTACCGAGGGTTTCGAGGCGACGCAGGTCGGACTTGATGTCCTGGACCTCGTCGAATGCGGCCTGCGCGTCGGCAGGTCCGATCTCGATGATGTTGCGCAGGTCGCCGCCGGCGAAGAAGGTCTTCTTCGCGGACGTGATGACGACGCCGGTGATGGAATCCTTCTCGGCGACGAGACGGTCGACGGTCGACTTCATCGACGTCTTGTAGAGCGCATTCATGGTGTTCGCGCCCTGGTTGGGGTCGTCGAGCGTGAGGACGACGATGCCGTCGGCGTCCTGATCCCAGGAAATCATGTTGTCGGTCACTGTATTTCGGATCCTTCCGGTATCAGACGCGCTCGATGATGGTGGCCACACCCATACCGCCACCGACGCACAGGGTGAGCAGGGCACGACGCAGGCCGCGACGCTCGAGCTCGTCGACCATCGTGCCGAGGATCATGGCACCGGTCGCGCCGAGCGGGTGCCCCATGGCGATGGCGCCACCGTTGACGTTGAGCTTCTCGTCCGGGATGTTCAAGTCCTTCTGGAACTTCAGGACGACGGAGGCGAAGGCTCGTTGATCTCGAACAGGTCGATGTCGTCGACTGTCAGGCCTGCGGTGGCGAGAACCTTCTTCGTCGCCGGCGTCGGGCCGGTGAGCATGATGGTCGAGT
>BBEG01000075.1 GCA_001312645.1 Rhodococcus sp. JCM 9791 | reverse complement strand
CGGCACCGAAGGCGCGACCCGCACGGTCACTGCTGCGGCGCGGCGAGTCGTGCGAACGCTCGGTGATTCCGGTTGCGCGGCAAGAATCTTGACGGCCCCGGAGATCCGATCTGCCGCACTCCGGGTGACTCACGGCGCAGACCCGCTGGTGGCAGAACGCTCCTGGCGTCACGTGCGCCTCCCCATCGGATTCAGCACCGGGGGCGTGCTCGACCCGCGGCGACTCGACGCGAGCACGCTGACCCACATCTGGACGCACCCGTCGCTGTCGTCGACGGTGACGGTGCGGATCCGTCCGGGATCCTTCGGTGCGACGCGCGTCGGAGGTCTCGTCCGGTACGCGACACGCACCCCCGATGGCCCGGTCACCTCCGGTGCTCGCACTGTCCACGGCCGCGAGCGTGAGGCGCTGCTCGCATGTCTGCCCTACGCGACGAACGGACTCGAGGGCATCACCGATCTACGCAACGCGAACCGCGACGACCTCGACGGATTGGCTCTGCCCGTCACGGGCTGCGGTCAGCTGATCGGCTCGGACGAGTCGGGTCGGGCGATCGCGGTGCGCCTCACCGGGCCGGGGGTGCGCTCGGTCCACGTCGCGGGCGAGTTGTATCTCGCACAGCAGATCGTGTTCCGTGCTGTGGCGATCGGTGCGCGCGTGGTGATCCACACCGACCGCGCCGATGCCTGGCGGTCGCTTCTCAACGGTGCTGCGTCACCGGATCGGCTGAGGATCGCCGGCGAGCAACCCGGCGACCGCGAGTTCGACACCGTCGTCTTCGACGGGGTCCGGCCGACAGGCAGGCCTCACACCGGCGCCATCCACGTACATGCACATCCCGATCAGTGGCCCCGCGAACATCCCACCGTCGCCATCGAACAGCCGAACGGATCCGGCGAGCGGGTCGTGCTCACGACGCGCGGGAAGCGGATGACGCTGACCCTGGTCACCATCGAAGCCGAGTCTGCGCACATCGGGCGACCCCGTGTCGTGGAAGCGGTACCGGCGCGCTGACCAGCGTCTCAGCCCGGGTACGGCGCGATGTCACCTCCCGCCCGAATCGTGGTTGCCCACCAGCCGAGTTGGCCCAGCATGCGTTGGGCCGAGTCGATTGCCGCACCGTCACGCGTGGTGCCGTCGGCGGCGAAGGCGTGTTTGACGCGGTGGAAGCTCACCGATTCCCGCACCGGGACCATGTGGACCTCCACGACCACCTGCCGGAGTTGCTCCACCGCGCGCAGGCCACCGGACAGCCCGCCGTAGGAGACGAATCCCACGGGCTTGGCGCGCCATTCGTGTTTGACGCTGTCGATCGCGGTCTTGAGCGCAGCGGGATAGCCGTGGTTGTACTCGGAGGTGACCACGACGAATGCCTCCGCCTCGGCGATCCGCCGGGCGAAGACGTCGACGTCGCGCCCTCCGACAGTTCCTGAGGCAGCGGGGTTTCGGCCAGGTCGATGATATCGACAGCGAATTCCGCGTCGCCGGACACCGAGCGGCGACGAGCCGTTTCGATGAACCATTGTGCGACGACCGGCGCGACCCGCCCCTCCCGCACGCTCGCCACGATGATCCCGAGTCGGATCGGCTTCTCGTTCATCACCCGATCGTAGGTGCGTCAGGACGTCAGGCCGTGCGTGAGGAGGGCGGCGAGCTCACGGTATGCCTGCGCATCGTCGAGGCCGGTCTGCCGAGCGACCTGTCGCTGCTGGATGCGGACCATGACGGCCGCGACGACGTCGGCGACGAACGCCGCGTGCACGTCGCGCAGTTCACCGGCGGCGACACCGTCCGAGATCAACGCCCGGACCCGGTCTGCGGCGAGGCGCGTGTTGCGCTCGTACACCTCCCGTGCGACGGGTGTCGCGGCGATGTCCTCCATGAAGCGGACCGAGGCGGGTTCGAGTTGCCTGCCTACGGATTCGAGGTAGGTGCGGATCCGCGTCTCAGCTCCTGTGGCATCCGCGACATCGGCTTCTACGCGCTCGGTCGCGCCGCGAAAGAAATGCACGGTGACGGCCTGGACGAGCCGGTCCTTGTTCTCGGCGAGGGCGTAGAGGGTCGATTTCGAACACCGCAGCCGGGCTGCGATGTCGTCGAGCGTGAAGTGCGCGAATCCTTCGTCCAGAAACAGCGCGACAAGCTGATCGAACAGCTGCGCCTGTCTTGCGTGGTGCGTCGTGCCGCTACTCTTGCCATACCAGCAACGGTACTGCAGTATCGCTCGCAGTACTGTTTGTGAGTCCGTCTTCTTCGAGGAGTTCTGCCGTGCCCGTCGAGCGTCTACTGCCCACCCCCGAGGCCCACGATCTGATCGACCTCACTCGCGACGTCGCCGACAAAGTGCTCGCACCTCGCGTCGTCGAACACGAACGTAGCGAGACCTTCCCGGAAGGCGTGTTCCCCGCACTCGGCGCCGCAGGCTGCTCAGCCTCCCCTACCCCGAAGAGTTCGGTGGCGGAAACCAGCCGTACGAGGTGTACCTGCAGGTCCTCGAGGAGCTCGGCGCACGCTGGGCAGCGGTCGCGGTCGCGGTGAGCGTGCACGGCCTGTCGTGCTTCGCCCTCGCGACACACGGCACCGATGAGCAGAAGAACGCGTGGCTACCCGACATGCTGGGCGGCGAGACGATCGGCGCCTACAGCCTGTCCGAGCCTCAGGCCGGCTCCGACGCGGCGGCCCTGACCTGCCGGGCACAGGCCGTCGAGGGCGGATACCGGATCAACGGCTCGAAGGCGTGGATCACCAACGGCGGCAAGGCCGATTTCTACACCCTGTTCGCCCGGACCTCCGACACAGGAAGCAAGGGCATCTCGTGCTTCCTCGTGCCCAAGGGCACCGAGGGCCTCGGCTTCGGGAGGCCCGAGGAGAAGATGGGCCTACATGCGATCCCCACCACCTCGGCCCATTACGACGATGCCTTCGTACCCGCCGACCGCCGCATCGGCTCCGAAGGTCAAGGTCTTCCCATCGCGTTCAGCGCCCTCGACTCCGGACGTCTCGGCATCGCTGCTGTCGCAACCGGACTCGCTCAGGCCGCGCTCGACGAAGCAACCGCATACGCCAAGGAACGCAAGGCCTTCGGCAAGGCGATCATCGACCATCAGGCCTCGGATTCGTCCTGGCCGACATGGCTGCCGCTGTCGATTCCGCCCGCGCCACCTACATCGATGCTGCCCGCCGCAAGGACGCGGGCCTCGCCTATTCGCGTCAGGCCTCGGTCGCGAAACTGGTCGCCACGGATGCCGCCATGAAGGTCACCACCGATGCAGTGCAGGTCCTCGGTGGATACGGGTACACCCGCGATTTCCCCGTCGAGCGTTCATGCGCGACGCGAAGATCACCCAGATCTTCGAAGGCACGAACCAGATCCAGCGACTGGTGATCGCACGGTCGCTGGCCGGCTGACCTCGGCTGCAGCCTCGGCCGAGGAGATGAAGTGGGGTGCGCCCCGGATTGACATCTCCGGTCCGTGCGCAGGGACATCGGACGGGGTGTTAACGCAGAGGCTTCTGATGCCGATGTGACAGATGACTGCTGCGCCTTTCTCCCCCTGTGAAAGTCACAGCAGTCACTTCGACTTCGACCGGAGTCGAAGATCGTCAACCTGCTGGAGGAAATATGATTCTCGGTTCACTCGGTGCCACCCTGTTCGCCCTTCTCGCGGGCCTGGGCATCCTGCTCTGACACTCGCGCGTGCCACCGCTTCCGGCGACGGAGGCGGTGGCACGCCACTGTCCCCTGATCGTTCACCCCCCGGCCCGCCACAACCGTGTCAGGCGCCGATGGACTCCGACAACAGCGGCCAGGATTCGTGGAGCGCGTCTTCCCAGTATCCCCACGTGTGAGTGCCTTCGATACGCGTCGAATAGGTTGCCTCGATTCCGAGTGCGTCCAGCTCGGCACGGAGCCGGTCTGTGCATCCACTCACCGCGGTCTCGATCACCCCGAGCAGCGCTACATCAGGTATCACGCAGGTCCGTGTTCCTCCCACGCGCGAGCCTCGTGCGTGCCGGGCAGCCCCCGCTCGACGACACGAACACCGTCGTTCCGCGCAGTCTCTCGGCATTGCGGATCACGTCCTGTTGCATCCAGTACGGACCGCCGACCGGACCCCACATGTTCTCCACGTCACCGCCCCCGAGCCCGACGACCATCTCGACATAGCGGGCACCCACATCCGTCGAGGTCTCGGCGCAACCGCTGTACGACGCCACGGCGTCGTACAGATCCGGCGCATGCTCGGCGAGCGCGAGTGCAGATGTCGCCGACATCGACACACCCGCGATCGCGTTGCGCCCGGTCGCGCCGAGCGCGGCGTCGACTATCGGAGGAGCTTCCTCGGTGAGGAACGTCGTCCACTTGTTGCGACCCAGTTCCGGGTCGTCGGCAAGCCAGTCGGTGTAGTAGCTGAACGCACCGCCGATCGGCGTCACGACGTTGACATTCTTGTCATCGAAGAAGTCGACGGTATCGGTCTGTTCACGCCATGTGGCCTCGTCGACACCCCCACCTGCGCCGTTGAGCAGATACAGCACGGGGCGCGGTTCGGTCGAGTCAGCGGGACGGATCACCCGGAGTTCGATCGTACGACCCATCGCCTCGGAACGGACGAACAACGACCAGTCGCGGTCGGAATGCCGGTCCACGAGTTCCAGTGTCGCCGCACCGGATTCCGCCTCGTCGGCGACGGCGGCCGGCGCCTCGTCGGCCCGACCGATACCCGGGTGGAGACCGCCTGTCACAGCAACCGCAGTGACCGCAATCGCCGCCATGAACGCAGACCGTCGTCCGATCAACTTCGTGCTCCTCTTCGTCAACCGCAGCACCCGCGCTCGATCGGCCCGCGTGTCTCTCGCGTCGCCCGGTTCCGAGCGGCGAGATCTTCCTCGGCAGGGTAGTCGACACGGACGAGTGAGAGGCCGTGGGCCGGCGCCACTGCCACGGATGCAGCCCGTTCGCGCTCGTCGAGCAGAGCGGTCATCCATTCGCCCGACCGGCGACCCTCCCCCACGGCAAGCGCCGCGCCGACGAGACTGCGGACCATCGACCAACAGAACGCGTCGGCACTCACATGCGCGGTGAGGATGTCGCCGGAACTGGTCCAGTCGTAGCGCTGGAGTTCGCGAACCGTCGTCGCGCCCTCGCGCCGCTTGCAGAAGGCGGCGAAGTCGTGGAGTCCCAACAAGGATCGGGAGGCCCGCTGCATTGCGCCGAGATCGACGGTCTTCGGCCAAGCAACAGTGTCCCGGGCACGCAGCGGATCGGCCCCGTGCACGGCCGTTGTCACGCGGTACTCGTAATGACGGCGGACCGCGGAGAAACGCGCATCGAAGTGCTCCGGCGCCACCGAGATTCCGGTCACCCGGACATCCCGTGGGAGAAACCGTGCGAGACGACGGACCCAGCGCGACGGATCGTCCGGAAGCGACTCGGTCGGCACGTCGACGTGCGCGACCTGACCCGAGGCGTGCACCCCGCATCGGTGCGACCTGCCACGGTGAGGAGCACGGGCTCCCGAACTATGGCCGACAGCTTCCCCTCGATCTCGCCGCACACCGTGCGGCGGCCGGGCTGGCGGGCCCACCCGGAGAAATCGGTGCCGTCGTAGGAGATATCGAGCCGGAGCCGAGTCCGATCACCGGGTGTTCGATCACCGGTTGCTGTGCCCGAAGCGACGAGCCCGCCGCCCTGAACAGGGACGGCGGGCTCGTTCGATTCAGCAGATGCCGAAACCAAGTGGACTAGTCCTTCTTGGCCTCGTCCGCCTCGGTCGCGTCAGCGGCCGTTGCGGTGGTGTCCTCGATCGCCTCGACGACAGCATCGGCGTTCTCGACCTCGGAGGCGGTGGCGTCGGCCTCGACGGCCTCCACCACGTTCTCCTCGGCAGCCGGTGCAGCCTGCGACGCCGCGACGCGACGAGCGCGGTCGGCCTCGGAGGAGACGGTCTTCTCGCGCACGAGCTCGATGACCGCCATGGGCGCGTTGTCACCCTTGCGCGGCATCGTCTTGATGATGCGCGTGTAGCCGCCGTTACGGTCCTCGAAGGAGGGACCGATCTCCGCGAACAGGGCGTGCACGACGTCCTTGTTGCGGATGACCTTCAGCACCTCACGACGCGAAGCCAGCGTGCCGGTCTTTGCGTGCGTGACGAGCTTCTCGGCGTACGGGCGCAAGGCCTTGGCCTTGGCCTCGGTGGTGGTGATGCGGCCGTGCTCGAAGAGCGCGGTGGCCAGGTTGGCGAAGATCGCCTTCTGGTGCGAGGCCGACCCGCCGAAGCGGGCGCCCTTCTTGGGCTTGGGCATGATTTTCTCCTAGTAACGGACCGTGAGCTGCTACAGCTGCTCGGTCTCGGCGTAGTCCTCGTTGCCGTCGGTTTCGCCGAACCCGGCGTCGGTGTCGCTCCAGGTACCGGTCGCGGCGTCGTAGCCGGCAACGCTGCTGGGGTCGAAGGACGCGGGGCTGTCCTTCAGCGACAAGCCGAGCGAATGCAGCTTGACCTTGACCTCATCGATGGACTTCTGACCGAAGTTGCGGATGTCGAGCAGGTCGGATTCCGTGCGTGCCACCAGCTCACCGACGGTGTGAACACCCTCGCGCTTGAGGCAGTTGTAGGACCGGACCGTCAGGTCCAGGTCCTCGATCGGAAGTCCGAAGGAGGCGATGTGGTCGGCCTCGGCAGGCGAGGGACCGATCTCGATGCTTCTGCTTCGACGTTCAGCTCACGAGCCAGACCGAAGAGCTCGACAAGAGTCTTGCCCGCCGACGCGAGTGCATCGCGTGCGGCGATCGAGTTCTTGGTCTCCACGTCGAGGATCAACCGATCGAAGTCGGTGCGCTGCTCGACACGGGTGGCCTCCACCTTGTACGTCACCTTGAGCACCGGCGAGTAGATCGAGTCGACCGGGATGCGGCCGATCTCGGCACCGGATGCCTTGTTCTGGACGGCGGGGACGTAGCCGCGGCCGCGCTCTACGACGAGCTCGACCTCCAGCTTGCCCTTGTCGTTCAGGGTGGCGATGTGCAGATCCGGGTTGTGGATCTCGACACCGGCCGGCGGAACGATGTCCGCTGCGGTGACGACGCCCGGGCCCTGCTTGCGGACGTACATGGTGACCGGCTCATCCTCTTCCGAGCTGACCACGAGGCCCTTGAGGTTCAGGATGATGTCGGTGACATCTTCCTTCACACCCGGAACCGTGGTGAACTCGTGGAGCACGCCGTCGATACGAATGCTGGTGACGGCGGCACCGGGGATCGAGGAGAGCAGGGTGCGACGAAGCGAGTTTCCGAGCGTGTAGCCGAAGCCGGGCTCGAGCGGCTCGATGACGAACTTCGATCGATCGTCGGCGAGGACCTCTTCGGTCAGCGTGGGTCGCTGCGAGATGAGCATGAGTTGCCTCCTTGTGGGCGTCCGCTATTTGACGCCCTAGTGGTGGTGTGGTGTCCTCCCCGCCCCAGCAGGGCAGCGCCCCAATAGAGCAGGAGGACACCACGCACGATGTGCTCTGATGACAGAGCACGAAGCGCTCTTACTTCGAGTAGTACTCGACGATGAGCTGTTCCTGCAGCGGGATCTCGATCTGCGCGCGCTCGGGGAGCTGGTGTACCAGCACCCGCAGACGCGGGCCGACGACCTGCAACCACGCCGAGACCGGGCGATCACCCTGGGTCTCACGCGCGATCTGGAACGGCAGCGTGCTCAGCGACTTCTCGCGGACATCGATGATGTCGTACTGGGAGACGCGGTAGCTCGGGATGTCGACCTTCTTGCCGTTGACCAGGAAGTGTCCGTGGGACACCAGCTGGCGGGCCTGACGGCGGGTGCGCGCGAGGCCGGCACGGTAGACGACGTTGTCCAGGCGCGACTCGAGGATGGTCAGCAGGACCTCGCCGGTCTTACCCGGGCGGCTTGCCGCTTCCTCGTAGTAGCGACGGAACTGCTTCTCCATGATGCCGTAGGAGAAACGGGCCTTCTGCTTCTCCTGCAACTGGAGCAGGTATTCGCTCTCCTTGATCCGCGCGCGGCCGTGCTGGCCGGGCGGGTAGGGGCGACGCTCGAATGCCTGGTCGCCTCCGACCAGGTCGACGCGGAGACGACGCGACTTACGTGTAACGGGACCGGTATAACGTGCCATGACTTAGAACCTTTTCCTTTCCCGTTATTAAACGCGACGACGCTTGGGCGGGCGGCAGCCGTTGTGCGGCTGAGGGGTCACGTCCGAGATCGTTCCGACCTCGAGGCCGGCGGCCTGGAGCGAACGGATCGCGGTCTCGCGGCCCGAACCCGGGCCCTTGACGAAGACGTCGACCTTCTTGACGCCGTGCTCCTGCGCCTTGCGGGCAGCGCTCTCGGCGGCGAGCTGCGCGGCGAACGGGGTCGACTTGCGCGAGCCCTTGAAGCCGACGTGGCCCGAGGACGCCCAAGAGATCACGTTGCCCTGGGGATCCGTGATCGAAACGATGGTGTTGTTGAAGGTGCTCTTGATGTGAGCGGCGCCGTGCGGAACGTTCTTCTTGTCCCTGCGCCGTGTCTTCTGGGTCTTCTTCGGACCGGCAGTGCGTGACTTGGGAGGCATTACTTCTTCTTTCCTGCGACGGTGCGCTTCGGACCCTTACGGGTGCGAGCGTTGGTCTTGGTGCGCTGTCCACGCACGGGCAGACCACGACGGTGTCGCAGGCCCTGGTAGCAGCCGATCTCGATCTTGCGACGGATATCCGCCTGGACCTCGCGACGGAGGTCACCCTCGACCTTGTAGCCATCCTCGATGCACTCGCGGAGCTTGGTGAGGTCCTCGTCGGTCAGGTCCTTGCTGCGCAGATCCGGGTTGACTCCGGTCGCTTCGAGGATCGCCTTCGAGCGGGTACGGCCGATGCCGTAGATGTATGTGAGTGCGATCTCCATCCGCTTCTCGCGGGGAAGATCAACACCTGAGAGACGTGCCATGTGGCATTCCTATTCGGTGTGCGGAGGTCTGCTCCCAGCCCGTCCCCTGCGTAAGAAACTGTGTAGTGACAAACACAGTGGGCCCCGGCCTCCGAACCGGGGGTGCATCGCACAGCTCCTCGACGAATCGAGGATCGTAACCGTGCGACTGGTGCTGGAAGGTCTTCTTGCTTGTTGCCAAGCAGATCTTCGCGAGGAAGGTAGATCTAGCCCTGACGCTGCTTGTGACGCAGGTTCTCGCAGATCACCATGACCCGACCGTTACGACGGATCACCTTGCACTTCTCGCAGATCTTCTTGACGCTAGGCTGAACCTTCACGTGCGTCCGATCTCCTGTATGCGCGCCCCCGGACACGGCGCAAGCCCTTCCGGAGACATGTTTTTTCCCCGACCGTTCGGCCGGGGAAGTCTGTTACTTGTAGCGGTAGACGATGCGTCCACGCGTGAGGTCGTAGGGCGAGAGCTCCACGACAACCCGGTCCTCGGGAAGGATACGAATGTAGTGCTGCCGCATCTTGCCGCTGATGTGGGCCAGCACCTTGTGGCCATTCTCCAGCTCGATGCGGAACATCGCATTGGGAAGCGGTTCGATAACCCGACCCTCGACCTCGATTGCGCCGTCCTTCTTAGCCATATCCTCCGCGATCCGTTGTTCGACGTGTGGTTGCACCGGCATCCGATACCGTGACGCTCGGCATCCCCGGAATCCCGTTGCGAAGAACATGTCGACGCAGACCGACCGGAGCGCAGCGCGCACCACCGATCGATATTACGGGAAGTTTCTCACCAGCCAAATGGCGATGATGTAAGGAGGCACACGTGCGTGCACTGATTCAACGGGTCACCACCGCGTCCGTCGCAGTCGACGGAGCGGAGATCGCGCGGATCACGCCCACGGACGGTCGCCACGGGCTGCTCGTCCTGGTCGGCGTCACCCACGACGACGACGCAGCGAAGGCGGCGACACTCGCACGGAAGGTCTGGACGATGAGGATTCTCGAGGAGGAGAAGTCGGCGTCCGATCTGAACGCTCCACTGCTGGTCGTCAGCCAATTCACCTTGATGGCGGACACGAGGAAGAGCCGACGCCCGTCATGGTCGGCGGCGCGCCCGCACCCGTGGCCGAACCGCTGATCGACGAGTTCACGTCGGCGTTGCGTGCGCTCGGTGCGCATGTCGAGTCGGGGGTGTTCGGTGCCCGAATGGAAGTGAGTCTCGTCAACGACGGCCCGGTGACCCTGCTCGTCGAAGTGTGACCGACTACTCGGGGCGGAGAGTGAGAATGCGTGGACCGTCCTCGGTGACCGCCACGGTGTGCTCCCAGTGCGCAGCGCGGCTGCCGTCGGTGGTCACGACGGTCCACTCGTCCTCGAGCACCACGGTCTCGTAGGTGCCGAGAGTGAGCATCGGCTCGATCGCCAGCACCGAACCCACGACGAGCTGCGGGCCCTTGCCCGGTTTGCCCTCGTTGGGGAGAAACGGATCCATGTGCATCTCGCGGCCGATGGCGTGGCCACCGTAGCCGTCGACGATGCCGTACGGACGTCCGTGCAGACGCTCCGCGGCGTGCGTGCCCTCTTCGATCGCGTGGGACACGTCAGTAAGGCGGTTGCCGGCGATCATTGCGGCGATTCCCGCTCCATCGACAAGCGCGTGGCGTCGCTGAGGTCGGAGTCCGCGGCGGACAGCTCCCCCACCCCGAAACTCCACGCCGAGTCGCCGTGCCATCCGTCGAGGATCGCACCGCAGTCGATCGACACCAGGTCGCCCTCGACGAGGATCTCGTCTGCCGACGGGATGCCGTGGACGACCCTGTCGTTGACCGACGAACAGATGGACCCGGTGAAGCCGTGATATCCCAGGAACGACGGAACGGCGTCCGCATCACGGATCACCGCTTCCGCCACCCGATCGAGTTCCAGGGTGCTCACGCCCGGCTTCGCCGCATCTCGCACCGCGACGAGTGCGTCTCCCACGATGGCACCAGCGGCTGCCATCGCATCGAGTTCGCCGGAAGTGCGGAACGGAACCACCTTGCGCTTGCGCCCGAAACCCATACCGAAATCCTGTGTCTACTTGCCGAGCGCCGAGAGGCGCGCGCGTTGATTTCCTCGACCTCACCGACAGCATCGACAGTAATGAGGACATCTGCATAGTGGTCGAGCAACGGCGCAGTCTCTTCCCGGTAGACCCGGAGGCGGTTGCGGATGACGTCCTCGGTGTCGTCGGCGCGGCCGCGAGCGAGCATGCGCTCGACGACGACGTCCTCGTCGATGACGAACGACAGCACACCGTCGAGGGCGGTGTCCAGGTTCTTCAGGATGTTGCCGAGTTCCTCGGCCTGCTCGACGCTACGGGGAAAGCCGTCGAGCAGGAATCCGTTCGCGGCGTCGGGCTCCGCGAGCCGCTCCCGCACCATGTTGTTCGTGATCTCCGCGGGGACGAGGTCTCCGGCGTCGATGTACTTCTTGGCCTCCAAGCCGAGCGCGGTGCCCTGCCCGATATTGGCGCGGAAGAGATCGCCGGTCGAGATCGCGGGAACGCCGAGCTTCTCGGACAGGATTGCGGCCTGTGTGCCTTTGCCGGCACCGGGAGGACCGAGGAGTACAAGTCTCACTTGAGGAACCCTTCGTAGTTGCGCTGCATCAATTGACTTTCGATCTGCTTGACAGTGTCCAGCGCGACACTGACGAGAATGAGCACCGCTGCGCCGCCGAAGATGCTGCTGGCGGTCTGACCGCCCGACAGGAAGAAGTTCGGAAGTACTGCGATGAGACCGAGGTAGATCGAGCCCGGAACCGTGATGCGGTTGAGCACGTAACTGAGATATTCAGCGGTGGGCCGGCCCGGGCGGATACCCGGGATGAAGCCCCCGTACTTCTTCATCTCGTCGGCGCGTTCCTCGGGGTTGAACGTGATGGCCACGTAGAAGAACACGAAGAACACGATCAACGAAGTACAACGCGATGTAGACCGGGTTGTTGGGGTTGACGAGATACTCATTGATGATGCGCTGCCACCAGCTCGGCTCGGGGTTGGTGGTTGCACCGGTGAGCTGAGCGATCAGGTTCGGCAGATACAGCAGCGACGACGCGAAGATCACCGGGATGATGCCGGCCTGGTTGACCTTCAGCGGCAGGTACGTCGACGAGCCGCCGTACATGCGGCGACCCACCATCCGCTTGGCGTACTGCACCGGGATACGACGCTGGCCCTGCTCGACGAAGACGACGCCGGAGATCAGAAGCAGCGCGACGACCAGCACGATCGCGAAGACGAGACCACCGCGGGATTCGAGGATCGTCCGGCCTTCGGTCGGCAGCGCAGACGCGATACCGGAGAAGATCAGGATCGACATGCCGTTGCCGACACCGCGCTCGGTGATCAGTTCGCCGAACCACATCACCACTGCGGCACCTGCGTCATGACGAGAACGATGACGACCATGCTGAAGACGCGTCGTCGGCCAGGATCGGCTCGGCACAGCCCTGCAGCAGCTGGCCTCGGGCGGCGAGCGCCACGATGCCGGTCGCCTGCAGGACGGCAAGCGCCACGGCCAGATATCGCGTGTACTGCGTCATCTTGGCCTGACCCGCTTGGCCCTCCTTGCGGAGTTCCTCGAATCTGGGGATCACGACGGTGAGCAACTGCACGATGATGCTCGCGGTGATGAACGGCATGATGCCGATAGCGAACACCGACAGCTGAAGGAGGGCACCACCCGAGAACAGATTGATCAGGGAGTAGATGCCGGCCTGTTCGCTGCCGGCGAGCTGGTCGACACACGCCTGGACGTTTCCGTAGTCGACGCCCGGGGACGGCACCGAGGCGCCGAGACGGTACAGAGCCACCAGCGAGGCGATGAGGATCTTCCGCCTCAGGTCCGGTGTCCTGAGGGCCGAGACGAAGGCGGAAAGCAAGAATCCTCCTGGCAGGCCGATCGGGAGCGACAGGCCGGATAGGCCCGTCGGACAGTAGACAACTCTAGAACTCTAACAGTGCGCACCCCGGCGGCCACCGGTCAGGATCACCGGAAGGGCGACGCGCAGGGTGCAACGCGCTGCAAATACGTCACAAGCGTACGGCAGCACAGAGATACGCGAACGGCCGCGGCGCAGTCATCGACTGCACCGCGGCCGTTCGTCAGCCGTGATTCATGCAAATCGAACCGGTCAGGCCAGTTCGGTTGCAGTGCCACCGGCAGCGGCGATCTTCTCCTTGGCGGAGCCGGAGAACTTGTTCGCGGAAACCTGAACGGCAACCGTGATCTCGCCCTCGCCGAGGACCTTCACGAGCTGGTTCTTACGAACCAGGCCATTGGCCACGAGCTCGTCGACGCCGATCTGGCCACCCTCGGGGAAGACCCGGGCGATGTCGCTGACGTTGACGACCTGGTACTCGGTGCGGAATGCGTTCTTGAAGCCCTTGAGCTTCGGCAGACGCATGTGCAGGGGCATCTGGCCACCTTCGAAGGCTGCCGAGACGTTCTTACGCGCTTGGTGCCCTTCGTACCGCGACCAGCGGTCTTACCCTTCGAACCCTCACCGCGTCCGACGCGGGTCTTGTCCGTCTTCGCGCCCGGAGCGGGACGCAGATGATGCAGCTTGATGGTCATTCTCAGACCTCCTCAACGGTCACGAGGTGACGCACCACGTTGATCAAGCCACGGTTCTGCGCGTTGTCCTCACGGACCACCGACTGGCGGATCTTCCGCAGGCCGAGGGTGCGCAGGCTGTCACGCTGATTCTGCTTGGTACCGATGGTGCTCTTGATCTGGGTGATCTTCAGCTCTGCCATTACTTCACGCTCCCAGCAGCCAGTGCGCGAGCGCGAAGCATGCCGGCGGGAGCGACGTCCTCGAGGGGCAGGCCACGGCGAGCCGCGACTTCCTCCGGACGCTGCAACGCCTTGAGGCCTGCAACCGTCGCGTGCACCACGTTGATGGCATTGTCGGAGCCGAGCGACTTCGACAGGATGTCGGAGATGCCCGCGCACTCCAGCACGGCGCGCACCGCGCCACCGGCGATCACACCGGTACCGGGGGAAGCCGGACGCAGCATGACGACGCCTGCAGCAGCTTCTCCCTGAACCGGGTGGGTGATGGTTCCGCCGATGAGCGGAACGCGGAAGAAGTTCTTGCGAGCTTCCTCGACACCCTTGGTGATGGCCGCGGGAACTTCCTTGGCCTTGCCGTAGCCGACGCCGACCACACCGTTGCCGTCTCCGACGATCACCAGCGCGGTGAAGCTGAAGCGACGGCCGCCCTTGACGACCTTCGACACACGGTTGATCGAGACGACACGCTCGATGTGGTTCGACCGCTCGGCAGCATTACCGCCGCGCGAGTCGCGATCGCGGCGGTCTCCGCGACCACCACGGTTGTCCCCGGTGTTGGGGCCATTCTGTCCGGCGGGGCCGTTTCCGCCGTCACGCCGCTGACGTCCCGGCATCAGACGTTCCTTCCGTTCGCAAAGATGATCATCAGAACTTCAGCCCGCTCTCGCGCGCTGCGTCCGCGAGGGCCGCGATTCGGCCACTGTAGGTGTGTCCGCCGCGGTCGAAGACCACGGATTCCACGCCGGCAGCTTCGCGCGCTCGGCGATCAGCTGTCCGACCTTGGCGCCGCGCGCCTTCTTGTCGCCCTCGAGTGCACGCACGTCGGCCTCGATGGTCGACGCTGCGGCAACGGTCGTGCCGGTGAGGTCGTTGATGACCTGCACGTGCATGTGACGCGACGAGCGGTTGACGACGAGGCGCGGACGCTCTGCCGTTCCGGCGATCTTCTTGCGGAGGCGGAAGTGACGACGCGTCTTCGACAGCCGACGCGTGGTGGACGCATCCTTGCCGCGCGGGATCCGCTTGGCCTTCTGGTTCTCGGTCTGGCTCATGATCACTTACCCGTCTTTCCGACCTTGCGACGGACCTGCTCGCCCTCGTAGCGGATGCCCTTGCCCTTGTACGGGTCGGACTTACGCAAACGACGGACGTTGGCCGCGATCTGGCCGACCTGCTGCTTGTCGATACCCGCAATCGAGAACTTCGTGGGGGCCTCGACGGCGAAGGTGATGCCTTCAGGGGCCTCGATGAGCACCGGGTGGCTGAAGCCGAGCGAGAACTCGAGGTCCTTGCCCTTGAGCGCCACGCGGTAGCCGACGCCGAAGATCTCCATCTTGATGGTGTAACCCTCGGTCACACCGACGATGAGATTGTGCACCAGGTCCGCGACAGACCGTGCAGTGCACGGCTGCGACGCTCGTCGTTGGGGCGGTTGATGTTCAGTGCCCCGTCGTCGCCCTTGGCGATGGTGATGGCTCAGAGATCGTCAGCGCCAGGTTGCCCTTGGGGCCCTTCACTGCGACGTTCTGGCCATCGATGTTCACCTCGACACCCGAGGGAACTGCAACGGGGAGTTTTCCGATTCGCGACATTGTGGTGGCCTCCCTTACCAGACGTAGGCGAGGACTTCCCCGCCTACCTCTGCTTGGCCGCCTGGCGATCGGTGAGCAGACCGGAGGACGTGGAGATGATCGCCACGCCGAGTCCGCCCAGGACCTTGGGCAGGTTGGTGGACTTCGCGTACACGCGAAGGCCGGGCTTCGACACGCGGCGCACGCCGGCAAGGCTGCGCTCACGGGAAGGCCCGTACTTGAGGTCGACGACGAGGGTCTTGCCGACCTCGGCGTCTTCGGTGCGGTAGTCGGAGATGTAGCCCTCGCGCTTGAGGATCTCGGCGATGTTCACCTTGATCTTCGATGACGGGAGCTTGACCTCGTCGTGGAACGCCGTGTTGGCGTTACGCAGACGCGTCAAGAAGTCTGCGATGGGGTCGGTCATGGTCATGGTCTGACCTGTACACCTTTCTCGGAGCGGTTCCCATGCAACACCGGGAGAACCCGGCCGTGGGCCTACAGCGAATTTGGTTTCAATGCGAGCCGACCCGAAATGGGCCGACCCCTGACAGCGTGACGGTGGGCGGAAGCACGAGGCGCTCCGCCCACCCGCTCACGTCACCAGGAGCTCTTGTGAACTCCCGGAAGCTCGCCGGCGTGTGCCATCTCACGGAGGCAGATACGGCAGAGACCGAACTTGCGGAACACCGAGTGCGGACGACCGCAACGCTGGCAGCGCGTGTAGCCACGGACCGCGAACTTCGGCTTCTTGTTGGCCTTGTTGACCAGTGCCTTCTTAGCCATGGGCTCAGTTCTCCTTGAACGGGAAGCCGAGGTGCTTGAGCAGGGCACGGCCTTCTTCGTTGTTGGTAGCGGTGGTCACGACAGTGATGTCCATACCGCGCGGGCGGTCGATCTTGTCCACATCGATCTCGTGGAACATCGACTGCTCGTTCAGGCCGAACGTGTAGTTGCCGTTGCCATCGAACTGGTTGCCGTTCAGGCCACGGAAGTCGCGGATACGGGGAAGCGCGATGGACACGAGACGGTCCAGGAACTCCCACATGCGATCGCCACGCAGCGTGACGCGCGCACCGATGGGCATACCCTCGCGAAGCTTGAACTGCGCGATGGACTTACGAGCCTTGCGGATCTCCGGCTTCTGACCGGTGATCAACGCGAGGTCGTTGACCGCACCGTTGATGAGCTTCGCGTCGCGGGCGGCGTCGCCGACACCCATGTTGACGACGACCTTCACGACGCCGGGGATCTGCATGACGTTCGCGTAGGCGAACTCGGTGTTCAGCGCGTCACGGATCTCCGCGCGGTAGCGGGTCTTCAGGCGCGGCTGGATCTTGTTCTCAGTGGTGGTCATGTCAGATGTCCTTCCCGTTCTTCCGGGAAATCCGAACGCGCTTGCCGGTTTCCTCATCGGTCCGGTAGCCGACGCGAGTGGCGTTTCCGTCCGAGTCGACGACCGCAACGTTCGAAACGTGGATCGAGGCCTCCTGCGTCACGATGCCGCCCGAAGAGGCGCCACGCTCGTTGGCCGAGACCGCGGTGTGCTTCTTGATCCGGTTCACGCCCTCGACGAGGACACGGTTCTCGCGCGGGAAGGCCGCGATGACCTTACCCTTCGCGCCCTTGTCCTTACCCGAGATGACGAGCACGGTGTCGCCCTTGTGTACCTTCATCACAGCACCTCCGGTGCGAGCGAGACGATCTTCATGAACGCTTGTCGCGAAGCTCGCGACCGACGGGTCCGAAGATGCGGGTACCGCGAGGATCGTTGTCGCCCTTGATGAGGACAGCAGCGTTCTCGTCGAACTTGATGTACGAGCCGTCCGGCCGACGGCGCTCCTTGGTGGTGCGCACGATGACGGCCTTGACGACCTCACCACGCTTGACATTGCCGCCGGGGATGGCGTCCTTCACGGTGCCGACAATGATGTCACCGATACCGGCGTAGCGACGGCCCGAGCCACCGAGAACGCGGATGCAGAGAATCTCCTTGGCACCCGTGTTGTCGGCGACACGCAGTCGCGACTCCTGCTGGATCACTTACGTCTCCTTGACCTGGATTGGTATGTACGTCAGATTTCCGACCTGGACGTACGCGGTCGTCGGCTGCTCACGGCGCACGTGCGGAAGACACACGGGTCCCGTGAAGCAACCCGTCCAGAGTAGGCCATATACCGTACCCGGGGCAAATTAGCGAACTGTGAGCTCGCTCCCGACCCCGGATCCGGGTGTGTTGCACTGCACTTCGCGCACTCACCCGCACTCCGAACACGAACTCGGCCCGACATCCGAAATGGATGCCGGGCCGAGGAATTTCATCACACGAGGTGTGAAAGGCCTACTTGGCCTTCTCGAGCACCTCGACCAGACGCCAGCGCTTCGACGCGGACAGCGGACGGGTCTCCATCAGCTGCACGCGATCGCCGATGCCGGCGAGACCGTTCTCATCGTGTGCCTTCACCTTGGTGGTACGGCGGATGATCTTGCCGTACAGCGGGTGCTTCACGCGATCCTCGAGCTCGACCACGATGGTCTTTTCCATCTTGTCCGAGACGACGTAGCCGATGCGGACCTTACGGCTCGCGCGCTCTTCGTTCTGGGTCACTGCCTTTTCCTCACTCATGCCACGTCACCCGCATCCGGCCGGTGGCCAGACCGAGCTCACGCTCACGCAGAACCGTGTAGATACGAGCGATCTCGTTACGCACGGTGCGCAGTCGTCGGTTGTTGTCCAGCTGACCGGTAGCCATCTGGAAGCGGAGGTTGAACAGCTCTTCCTTGGACTCGCGAAGCTTCGAGGTCAACTCTTCCTCGGTGAGCTCGCGAAGTTCTGCGGCGGGAGTTTCGGTAGCCATCAGAACTGCTCCTCCCTCGTCACGATCCGGCACTTGCACGGGAGCTTGTGCATCGCGCGGCGCAGGGCTCACGAGCAATCTCCTCGTTCGGGTAGCTCATCTCGAACAGCACGCGACCGGGCTTGACGTTCGCGACCCACCACTCCGGCGAACCCTTACCGGAACCCATGCGGGTTTCGGCCGGCTTCTTCGTGAGCGGGCGATCCGGGAAGATGTTGATCCAGATCTTGCCGCCACGCTTGATGTGTCGGGTCATGGCGATACGAGCGGCTTCGATCTGCCGGTTCGTGATGTAGGCCGGCTCGAGAGCTGGATGCCGTACTCACCGAAGGCGACCTGGGTCCCGCCCTTGGCGTTACCCGAACGGCTCGGATGGTGCTGCTTGCGGTGTTTGACCCGCCGGGGGATCAACATTGCGTCAGCCCTCCTTGTTCTCTGCCGAAGCCGGGGCATCGGCAGCCCGTCCCGCTTCGGTGCTCGTCGCGGTGGTGCCCGAGGCGCCGGAGCG
>BBEG01000074.1 GCA_001312645.1 Rhodococcus sp. JCM 9791 | reverse complement strand
ACCGGAACCCACCCGCGGTATGCCCGCGAGTGGCTCGAGCAGCAGGCGGTCACCGGGTTGCTCTCCGTCGACGACGACGAACCCCCGCACTTCACACTGTCGCCCGCCGGAGCGGAAGTACTCACCGACGAGCGCAGCCTGGCGTACATGGCTCCGCTGCCGCGCATGCTCACCAGCGGCGCCATGCAGATGCCGGCCCTGCTCGAGGCCTATCACACAGGCGGCGGTGTCGGCTGGGCGCACTACGGCAGCGATGCGCGCGAGTCTCAGTCCGACGTCAACCGGCCGTGGTTCGAGCAGGCGCTGGCCGGAGCATTGCAGTCGGTTCCCGCGGTCGACGAGCTGCTCCGCGCCCCGGGAGCTGCGATCGCCGATATCGGTTGCGGTGGTGGATGGTCCACCATCGCCTTGGCCCGAGCCTATCCGAACGCCACACTGCACGGATTCGACATCGACACCGCCAGCGTCGAACTCGCTCGCTCGAATGTGTCGTCGGAACAGGAAGTGGCACAGCGGATCACGATCACCGAAGCGGATGTCTCCGGACTGCCCGAGTCGGCTTTCCGAGCGGTGTTCGCGTTCGAATGCATCCACGACATGCCGCAACCGGTGCAGGTGCTTGCGGCAGCACGCCGCGCGCTCGTGCCGGGCGGTGCGGTGATCGTGATGGACGAGGCCGTCGGGGAGGAATTCACCGCGCCCGGCGACGACATCGAGCGGCTCATGTACGGATACAGTCTGACGGTCTGTCTCCCCGACGGATGAGTCATCAGCCGAGCGTGGGTACGGGCACCGTCATGCGCCCCGCCACTCTTCGGAAGTACGCGCAGGAGGCCGGCTTCGCCAGATGGAGATCCTCCCGATCGAGGATTTCAGCTTCTTCCGGTTCTACCGGCTGTCGGATGGGTGATCCACTTCGGCGTCCGGTAGACAGTCCACTATGCCCACCGACTCGACGCTGCTGCTCGTTCTCGATCTGACCGGCACCTTCGTCTTCGCGCTCAATGGCGCGTTGACCGCCGTCCGTGCGGCACGGCTCGACATCGTCGGCGTGGTGACACTCGGCATGTTCACCGCGCTCGGGGGCGGCGTGATCCGCGACGTCCTCCTCGACGCCCTACCACCGGCCACCTTCCTGGACTGGCGATATCTCGCGGTGGCGGCAGCAGGTGGGTTGATAGCGTTCGCCCTGAGCCGGGTACTGGACCGCCTCGCATTCCCCATCACGGTCCTCGATGCCATCGGCTGAGTGTCTTCGCAGTGCTCGGCGCCTCCAAGGCCCTGGCTCTGGATTTCGGCATTCTGCAGGCAATCCTCGTCGGCACGATCACCGCGGTGGGCGGCGGCACCATCCGTGATGTCATGGTGCGGCGAATTCCCACGGTGTTGACCAGCGAGCTCTATGCCATTCCCGCTTTGATCGGCGCCGCAGGATTCGCTGCCGCCTACTCATGGGGCTTTGCCGGGACGGCGCCCTTCTCAGCGCGGCCGCAGTGTGTTTCGTGATCCGGATGATCGGTGTCGGCTTCGCCCTGAATGCACCGAAGCCGCCCGGGCAACAACTCGATTCCTAGGGAAGTGACCGACCGAGACCTTGTTCCCTCCGCGTCCTCAGAGAAGTAGTTCCTTGAGTGAATTCAGGTGGGTGCGGGTGAGAGAGGCTGCCGTCAGGGCATCACGCGAGTCGATCGCGTTGTAGATGCGTTCGTGCGTGGCGTGGTCGGCATCATCTCCATGAGTGCCTCGGAGACGGAGCATGTCGACCATCGCCTGACGGCTGCGCGGCGCGAAGTGAGTGAACAGTTCGAGCAGGATCGCGCTGTGCGCTGCCAGCAGGATGCCGCGATGAAAAGCAAAGTCGGTGTCGACGTGCTCTGCTATGTCCACTCGATGCTTCGCGCGGTCGACCAATGCCCGGCGCAGGTTCTCGAGTTCCGGGGGCGTGCGGCGTTCGGCTGCCAGAGCGGAAGCCTCGACCTCGATCGCGATGCGAGCTTCGATGACGGCGACGATGTCGGCGCGATGCAGGACTGCATCCCAGTTCTCCGGAATATCGACGGCGGTGACGAACACCCCTGCCCCTTGACGCGAAGCGAGCACCCCCTGACCGGCGAGTTGCCGGATCGCCTCACGCACGGTCGAGCGGCCGACTCCGAGTTGAGGGGCGAGCGTGGTCTCCCCGGGCAACTTGTCTCCGACGTTCCACTCGCCGTCTCCGATTCGCGACAACAGCAGCTCAGCAGCCTGTTCGGCGAGTGACTCACGACGGACGAGTGACATGTCGCCATTCTCCCATGCCGGGCTCGACGCCTTCAGCCCCTCAGCTTGTCTGAGGAGTTGTGGTAGTGTCGCCGCATGCTCATCCTCGGATTCCTTCTTCTTCGCCGCCACGGCGGGGTGTAGCCCGACCGGCTCCCGTCGTGGAGCCCGAACGCGCCGGTCGACACTTCGCGACCCGCAGAAGGAACCACGAACATGACCGCCTTCCCCAGCATCAACACTCCCGCCGGACGGGTACCTGCCGATGCTCCGTCCTGGAATCGGCAGACGCACTCACAGATGCCCTCACACCGGTACCGTGATGTGTACTCACGTGTGGAAGTTCCACTCACAGAGCGTGACTGGCCGTCCAAGCGCTTGACCACAGCCCCGCTGTGGGTTCCGGTCGATCTGCGCGACGGCAATCAGGCGCTGGCCGAGCCGATGGATCCCGCCCGCAAGCGCCGTTTGTTCGAGCTGATGGTCGCGATGGGTTACAAGGAGATCGAGGTCGGCTATCCGTCGGCCTCGCAGACCGACTACGACTTCGTCCGCCTCATCGCCGAGACCGACATCGCACCCGACGACGTCACGATCGTCGTGTTCACGCCGGCCCGCCGCGACCTCATCGAGCGCACTGTCGAGTCGGTCCGAGGCGTCCGCAATAACGTTGTCCTCCACATGTACACCGCGACCGCACCGACGTGGCGCGATGTCGTACTCGGGCACGACCGTACAGCGCTCACCGAGTTGATCATGTCCGGAGGCCGGGATGTGCTCGAATTCGCCGGCGACCTCGGGAATGTGCGTTTCGAGTTCTCACCCGAGGTTTTCAACCTCACCGAGCCCGACTTCGCCCTCGAGGTCTCCGGTGCGATGACGAAGCTGTGGGATGCCTCGCCGCAGCGTCCGGTCATCCTCAATCTGCCCGCGACCGTCGAGATCGCAACGCCGAACGTGTATGCCGATCAGATCGAATACATGCACAAGAACCTCGATCGTCGCGACGCGGTGATCCTGTCCGTGCACCCGCACAACGACCGCGGTACCGGTGTCGCGTGTGCCGAACTCGCCGTCCTGGCCGGAGCGCAGCGCGTCGAAGGCTGCATTTTCGGCAACGGGGAGCGCACCGGCAATGTGGATATCGCCACCCTCGCTCTGAACCTGCATGCGCAGGGCATCGATCCGATGATCGACTTCTCCGACATCGACGAGATCCGCCGCACCGTCGAGCACGCCAACCGCATCGAGATCCATCCCAGGCATCCCTACGTCGGCGACCTCGTGCACACCGCCTTCAGCGGCACCCACCAAGACGCGATCAAGAAGGGTTTTGCCGAGCACCATGCCCGCGCGGCCGCCGAGGGCCGTCGAACCAGCGAGACCGAGTGGCGCGTGCCCTACTTGCCCATCGACCCCGCCGACCTCGGCCGCAGCTACGATGCCGTCATCCGGGTGAACTCGCAGTCCGGCAAGGGCGGCATCGCCTACCTGCTGGAGGCCGAGTACGGCATCGAACTGCCCCGGCGTCTGCAGATCGACTTCGCCCGCCACATACAGAAGCACACCGACGCCACCGGCAGCGAGGTCACCGCATCACAACTGTGGGACATCTTCGAGACCGAGTACATCTTCACACCGGGCGACGAGCCCGCCATCGAACTGACGGGCTTCGACACCACTGAGGTGGCCACGACTCTCTCACTGCGCGTGGACAACTCCGAGCACACCAGCTCGCATCACGGCGTCGGCCCGGTGGAGGCCGTCACCGAAGCACTCGCTCGTATCGGGATCTCGCTGGACGTCCTCGCCCTGCATCAGACCAGCATCGGCTCCGGGAATGACAGCGACGCGCTCACCCTGATCGAGTACCGCAGGGGCACAGTCACGCGGTGGGCTGCCGGCAAGAACCGATCCGTGCTGACCGCCACCCTCGAGTCCCTCATCGGCGCCGCGAACACCGACCCGAAAACAGCTCTCACACGGTGATCAGGCTTCGGCGGTGATCGACTGTGTCACTACCGATTTGGCCCACCGGTAATCGGCCTTTCCTGCGGGGGAGCGGACGATCTCCGGCATCACGACGACATGCCGAGGGACCTTGTATCCGGCGATGACGGTCCGGCAATGTTCGGCGAGTTCCTCCTGCGTCGGCTCGTGCGCACCCTCGCGTAGCTGCACGACCACCGAGACCGTCTCGCCCAGACGGGGATCAGGTACGCCGGTGACGAGTGCGTCCTCCACCGCGGGATGACCTTTGACGGCCTCCTCGACCTCTTCGGCGTAGATCTTCTCGCCACCACTGTTGATGCAGGCCGAGCCGCGGCCGAGCACGATGATCGAGCCATCCGTCTCGACCGTGGCGAGGTCGCCGAGCAGCGACATTCGTGTGCCGTCCACGACGGGGAAGGTGGCGGCGGTCTTCTCGGGGTCGTTGTAGTAACCCACCGGCACGTGACCGACCCGCGCGAGATAGCCGATGGCGTCGGAGCCGGGTTCGATCGTCGAATAGTCGGTGTCGACGACGCGCACCTTCGGGGATGCGGGTAGTCGCTGCTTGCCGTCCTCGCCGGGTGTGAGGGCGCCGTTGGCGCCCGATTCGGACGAGCCGAAGGAGTTGAGCAGCATGACGTTGGGGAGCAGTTCCTTCAGACGGTCGCGCACGCTGACCGACCACAGCGCACCTCCCGAACCGATGACGATCAGCGAGCTGAGGTCGAACTCGTCGCGACGCTCGGCGAGGACGTCGGCGATGGGCCGACTGATCGCATCTCCGACGACCATGAGCACGGCGGCTTTGTGCTCGTCGATCTGACGCAGCGCCTCCGCGGGTTCGAAGTTCCGCATGATCACCTGGGGGAAGCCCATGAACAACCCCATGTACACGGCGTACATGGCGGCACCGTGCATGAGCGGCGCGGTGACGACATACGTCAACGGATGTTCGTTGGCGGCGGCCGCGGCGGCGAGCGATTCGGGGCTGTCGTGCGGATCGCCGTACGCGTTGCCTCCGCCGAGCGCGGCGAAGTAGAAGTCCTCGTGCCGCCACATCACGCCCTTGGGCATGCCGGTGGTGCCGCCCGTGTAGAGGATGTAGAGGTCGTCGTCGCTGCGCGGAGCGAAGTCCCGCTCGTCGGAGGCGTCTGCCACCGCGTCGTCGTACCGAACGACGGTGACCTCCGCGAGCGCGGCTGCGTCATCGAGCGCCGGTGTGGGAGCATCACCGACGACCACGATGTGCCGCAGGTGTGGACAGTCGGGCAGGACTTCGGCGACGACGTCGGTCAGGTCTGCGTCCACGATGAGCGCGACGAGTTCGGCGTTGTTGTAGAGGTACTCGAGTTCAGCACCCACGTATCGGAAGTTGATGTTGATCGGGACGGCCCGGATCTTCATGGCGCCGAGCATCGTGTCGAGATATTCGAGGCTGTTGCGCAGGTGCAGTCCGACGTGGTCGCCGGGTTCGACACCCGCCGCGGCGAGGTGATGCCCGATCCGGTTGGCGGCGGCGTCGTATTGCGCGTACGTGTGCGATCGATCGCCGCAGACGAGGGCCGTGCGATCGGGAATCGCGTCGACCACCGCTTCGGTGAGGTCGGCCAGATTCAGAGACATGATGCTGTTCCTTCCGATCGGTCCTGCGACGACGCCGCTCACACCCCTGCCCGAAATGTGCCGTACGCCACTCCGGGCAAAGTAGAACACATATCAGTTCTGGCATCAACGGATGCTCCCGACCAGCGGAAACAAGCAACGGTCGGCCGGCAGATGCCCGGCCGACCGTTGTCGGTGGAATTCGGAGGTGACGCCGAATCAGGACACGCGTTCGAAGATCGCCGCGAGGCCCTGGCCGCCGCCGATACACATGGTCTCGAGGGCGTAGCGGCCCTCACGACGGTGCAATTCGCGGGCGAGCGACGCGAGCATGCGACCACCGGTCGCACCGACCGGGTGGCCGAGCGAGATGCCGGAGCCGTGGATGTTGGCGCGCTCGAAGTCTGCGGCACCGAACTTCCACTCGCGGGTCACGGCCAGAGCCTGCGCCGCGAACGCCTCGTTGAGCTCGATGACATCGACGTCGGCGAGGCCGATGCCTGCTTTGGCGAGAGCGATCTCGGTGGCGGGCACGGGGCCGATACCCATGATCTTCGGTGCAACACCGGCCACACCCCACGACACGATCCGCACCAGCGGGGTAAGCCCCAGTTCCGCGGCCTTCTCCGGAGTCGTGACGATCGCCATCGATGCGGCGTCGTTCTGCCCACTGGCGTTGCCGGCAGTGACGGTGGCGCCGGGATCCTGCTTGCCCATGATCGGCCGCAGCGCCGAGAGCGACTCGACTGTGGTGTCGGCACGCGGATGCTCGTCGGTGTCGATGACCTGATCGCCCTTACGCGAGGGCACGGTGACCGGGATGATTTCCTCGGCGAGGATGCCGGCCTGCTGCGCGGCCACCGCGCGGCGGTGCGACTCGGCGGCGAGCTCATCCTGCTCCTGACGGCTGATGCCGTACTCGGCGCGCAGGTTCTCGGCGGTCTCGATCATGCCGCCGGGGGACCGGGTAGTGCTTGCCGCCCGCGGTCGAGCGCGCCCGGGCCAGACCGTCGTGCATCTGCACACCGGTGCGCGCGCCGCCCCAGCGGATGTCCGTCGAGTAGAACGCTGCGTTGCTCATCGACTCGGCACCACCGGCCACGACGAGTTCGTTGTCGCCGTTGCCGACCTGCAACGCAGCCTGGATGACGGCCTGCAGACCGGAGCCGCAGCGACGGTCGATGTGCATGCCGGGCACGGTGACCGGGAGACCGGCGTCGAGAGCGACGACACGACCGATGGCCGGTGCCTCACTGTTGCCGTTGCAGTGGCCGAGGATGACGTCGCCGACCTCGTCGGGAGCCACGCCGGTGCGCTCGAGCAGTCCCTTCAGTGCCGTGACACCGAGATCGACTGCGGTGAGGGCCTTGAACATTCCGCCGTAGCGGCCGATCGGTGTACGGACGGGCTCGCAGATGACGACTTCGCGCATGATGACCTTTCGAGGTGTGGCTGACGGGGGACCGTCACATGAAGCGGCCGCCGGTGACCTCGAGGACGGTGCCGGTCATGTAGGACGACATATCGGAGGCGAGGAACAGTGCCACGGAAGCAATTTCGTCGACCTCGCCCGGACGGCCCATCGGGATCTCCGCCATCTTCTGATCCCACGCCTTCTGCGGCATGGCCTCGGTCATCGCCGAGCGGATCAGGCCGGGCTGGATGGCGTTGACACGCACGCCGTGGTGCGCCATCTCCTTAGCGGCGGCCTTCGTCAGGCCCACGATGCCGGCCTTCGCAGCCGAGTAGTTGGTCTGGCCGACCATGCCGACCTTCCCCGACAACGAGGAGATGTTGACGATCGCGCCGCGCTTGGCCTCACGCATGATCGCGGAAGCCTTGCGGGTGCCGTGCCACGTGCCCTTGAGGTGCACGGAGATGACGAGGTCGAAGTCCTCTTCGGTCATGGTGCGCATCGTCGCGTCGCGGGTGATGCCTGCGTTGTTGACCACGACATCGAGGGAACCGAAGCCGTCGACCGCCTCAGCGAGGAGAGTGTCCCAGTCGCCGGCTTCGACCACATTCGCCTTGACCGCACGAGCGACGTCGCGTCCGCCGAGCTTCTCCGCTGCCGCGTTCGCGGCGTCGAGATCGAGGTCGCCGATGACGACGCGGGCGCCCGCGTCGACGAAGTTCTGGGCGATCGCGAAGCCGATACCCTGGGCGCCTCCCGTGATCACGCAGTACGGTTCTCCAACAGCGACATCTGGAATCCTTTCGAGGGGACCTGAGTTGTCCCCGACGCGGTCGATGCCTTCGAATATATCCGCGCGACCGCGCAGAATACCCTTCCGAATCCATCGGGACTGCCTATACGGTGATGGCGCCATTCGTATTGGACAGGCCACGACTCCGACTCGAAAGTGGTAGCCATGACACTTGCGACTCCGACCCCTGAGGTCGACGAAGACGATTTCCGCGAAATCCTCGCCCAGACCCGCGCGTTTGTGCGCAACGTCGTGGTTCCCCGCGAACAGGAGATCGCCGACACCAACGCGATTCCCGACGACATCCGTCAAGCTGCCAAGGACATGGGCCTGTTCGGCTACGCCATCCCGCAGGCATGGGGCGGGCTCGGCCTGAACCTGCAGCAGGACGCCGAACTCGCGATGGAGCTCGGCTACACGACTCTGTCACTGCGGTCGATGTTCGGCACCAACAACGGCATCGCCGGCCAAGTACTCGTCAATTTCGGCACCGACGAACAGAAGGCACAGTGGCTCGAGGGAATCGCCTCCGGTGACGTCGTCGCATCGTTCGCACTCACCGAACCCGGCGCCGGCTCCAACCCGTCAGGCTGCGCACCAAAGCCGTCCGCGACGGCGACGACTGGATCATCACCGGCGAGAAACGCTTCATCACCAACGCACCCCTCGCGAACCTGTTCGTCGTGTTCGCCCGCACCCGCCCAGCCGACGAGAACGGCACCGGCATCGCGGTGTTCCTCGTCCCCGCCGACACCGCAGGCGTGCAGGTCGCGAACAAGGACGCCAAGATGGGCCAGGAAGGCGCCTGGACCGCAGACGTGCACTTCAACGAAGTACGCGTACCGAACTCCGCGCTCGTCGGCGGCAGCGAAGACGTCGGATACAAGGCCGCGATGATCTCCCTCGCCCGCGGTCGCGTGCACATCGCCGCGCTCTCGGTCGGACAGGCACAGCGCGCCCTCGACGAGTCGGTCACTTATGCCGCGACTGCCACCCAGGGTGGGAACCGATCGGGAACTTCCAGCTCGTACAGGCCATGATCGCCGACCAGCAGACCGGTGTCATGGCCGGACGCGCGCTGGTACGCGACGCAGCACGGGCATGGGTCGAGGAGACCGACCGTCGCATCGCCCCGTCGGTCGCGAAGCTGTACTGCACCGAAATGGTCGGCAAGGTCGCCGATCTCGCCGTGCAGATCCACGGCGGCACCGGCTACATGCGCGAGGTACCCGTCGAGCGTATCTACCGCGACGTGCGTCTGCTGCGTCTGTACGAGGGCACCAGCGAGATCCAGCGTCTGATCATCGGTGGTGGACTGGTCAAGCAGGCACAGCGCTCGTAAACGCTTCGCGAAAAGGCAGACACAGCACGTCGACGGGCTGTGTCTGCCTTTTTCGTGCGCGGATGCATCGTACCTGAAACACGAACCGCCCATGCGCGATTCCGGTAGTAGGGGCTACCGGAACCGCACACGGGCGGAGCTGCACTTACAGTTGGGAGCGCAGATCGGTCTTGAGGATCTTGCCCGCCGCCGAGGTCGGCAGCGCATCGAGAACCACGACGTCCCGGATCTTCTTGTACGGCAACACGCGTTCGGCGACGTAGGCCATGAGTTCGTCCTCGTCCAGGTCGGCACCCGCCACCGGCACGACGAACGCCACGTTCCTGACCCGTCGCACCCACCTCGCGCCCGACCACCGCGGCGGTCGACACGGACGGATGCGTCACGAGGATCTCCTCGAGCTCACGCGGATACACGTTGTAGCCCTTGTAGATCAGCATGTCCTTCGCGCGGTCTGCGATGAACAGGTAGCCGTCGTCGTCGCGGTAGGCGATGTCGCCGGTCGCGAGCCAGCCGTCCACGTACTGCTCCGCGGTGATCTCGGGATGACCGAGATAGCCGTCGGTGACCTGGGGGCCACGAACCCACAGTTCGCCGCGCTCGTTCGTCCCGACCGTTCCCGTCGCATCACCTTGCGGCCGGATCTCGACTTCGGTGTCGAACACGGGAAGGCCGACGCTACCGATCCGGTAGTCGAGGCTCGGACCAGCGGCATCGCGGTGACGACGCACGTGCCCTCGGTCAGACCGTAACCCTCGGCGACAGTCGCGTTGGGGAACGCGCGTCCGAGCGCCTCGAGCGTGACGTGATCGATCGGGCGGCACCCGACGACACCACCCGCACCGTCGACAGGTCGCGCGTCGCGACGTCCGGGTGCGTGGCCAATGAGTGCCACATCGCCGGACTTCCGGTGATGTAGCTGGCGCGATGGATCTCGATCAGCTCGAGCATGCGGGCCGTCGAAGCGACCCGCAAGCACCTGAGTGAGACCGCACGCCAGCAGGAACGACGTATTGATCAGCGCATGTGCATGGAACAGCGGCGACACGACGATCGTCGACCCCTCGCCCGGAACGACGCCCGCGATATCGAGGCCGTCGATCTTCTCGAGCGAGACCAGACCGCCCTTCGCCACGGTCTGGTACCCGGCACGCCACCCGCACATCTGCGTCACGTTGCCGACTACGTTGCGGTGAAGAACCCGCACGCCCTTCGAAATACCGGTGGTACACCGGTGTACGCGATGTGCGCGACATCCTCGCCGCTCATGTGCGCCGGTTCGAACTCGGTGGAATGACTAGCCAGCAGCTCGTCGAATCGCACCGTGCCGGCCGACGTGGCTTCGACGGTGTCGGTGGATACGACCGCGATCAACGAGATGGACGTGCCGGCCGCAGCGCCCAGCAGCGTGTCGAGCTGCTGCGGCTGTGTGACGGCCGCGACTGCTCCGGTCTCCTCGATCTGGCGCCGCAGACCCGGCCCCGGCTGAAGCGGATTCACGAGGGTCACCGCGGCACCGACGCGCAACGCACCGTAATAGGCGATGTGGAATTCTGCGCAGTTGCCCACGTGCATGAGCACGACGTCGCGTGCAGCGACACCGGCTGCGCTCAACGCACCCGCGAACTGCGCCGAACGCTCGTCGAGCTCGCGGTACGACAGCACACGGTCACCGTCGACGACAGCAGCGCGGTCGCCGTACATGGCGGCCAGGCTCGGCGCCCACACCGCCATCGACGTCTGTGGGTACGACAGAGAGGTGTCGGCCCACTCGAGTTGAGCAGTAGTCATCGTCGGACCCCGGTTACCGCGGTGCCATGCGGATGGCACCGTCGAGTCGGATGGTCTCGCCGTTGAGGTAACCGTTCTCGAGGATGTTCGTGGCCAGACGCCCGAACTCGTCGGGACGACCCATCCGCGACGGGTTCGGCACGGTGGCCTCGAGCGACGCACGCACGTCATCGCGCAGGCGCGCGAGCAGCGGCGTGTCCATGATGCCGGGGGCGATCGTGTTGACGCGGATGTTCTTGCTCGCAAGATCGCGGGCGGCGACGATCGTCATGCCGACGATGCCCGCCTTGGACGCCGAGTAGTTGATCTGGCCGATCTGACTTCGTACGCCGCGGCGGACGCGGTCATCACGACCACGCCGCGCTCACCGTCGATCGGCTCGAGCTGCGCCATGCGCTCGGCACCGAGACGCAGCGCGTTGAACGAACCGATCAGGTTGAGGCGGATCACGAACTCGAAATCTTCGAGCGAGCCTGCCTTGCCTTCCTTGTCGAGGATGCGCATCTTGCGGCCGGCGCCGCGCAGTGCACGACTCCGCGCAGACCGCCGCGCTCGTGTGCGACGTCGAGGGCAGCAGCGAACTGCTCGGCGTCGGTGACGTCCGCACCGGCAAACGTCGCGCCGTCACCGAGATCCTTGGCGACGTCCGCACCATTGGACGACGGCAGGTCGATGAGGGTGACGTTGCCACCCGCGGCAAGCACACGCTGGGCGGTGGAGAGTCCGAGACCGGAGGCACCACCGGTGACGGCGACGGAAAGACCCTTGAGTTCCATAATTTCAATCCTTGATGTGAGAAGACCGGTATCAGAGCAGTTCGAGGATGGTGGCATTCGCCATGCCGCCGGCCTCGCACATCGACTGCAGGCCGTAGCGGATGCCGTTGTCGCGCATGTGATGCACGAGTCGGGTCATGAGGATCGCGCCGGAGCCACCGAGAGGGTGACCGACACCGATCGCACCGCCGAGCGGGTTGAGACGATCGAGCTTCGCGCCGGTCTCGGCGAGCCATGCGAGCGGCACGGGTGCGAACGCTTCGTTGATCTCGAACGCCCCGATGTCGTCGATGGACAGACCTGACTTCGCCAGGGCTTTCTCGGTAGCGGCAATCGGGCCCGTGAGCATCACGACCGGGTCATCGGCAGCCACGACCGCGGTGTGGATGCGCGCGAGCGGGGTCCATCCCTGCTGCGCGGCGTACTCGCTGGTGGTGATCAGGAGAGCACCGGCACCGTCGGAGATCTGCGAGGAGTTACCGGCGTGGATGACGCCGTCCTCCTTGAACACGGTCTTGAGCTTGCCGAGCGACTCGAGCTGCCGCCGCGGCGGATGCCTTCGTCGGTGCTCAGACCCGCGATCGGAGCGATCTGCTTCTCGAACGCACCGGCATCGGTCGCGGCCGCGGAGAGTTCGTGGGAGCGGAGCGAGAATTCGTCGAGTCGGGTGCGGGAGAAGCTCCACTTCTCGGCGATCATCTCGGCGCCGATGCCCTGGCTGAATCCGTCGACACCGAACCGTTCGAGCACCTCGCGGGTAGTTCTCGCCGGGGTTCTTCACGGCACTCCCCATCGGAACGAGCGACATCGACTCGACACCGCCGGCGATCACGACGTCTGCCTGGTCGGCGATCACGGATCCGGCGGCGAACGACACGGCCTGCTGGCTCGACCCGCAGGCGCGGTTGATGGTGGTGGCGGGCACCGACACCGGCCAGCCCGCTGCGAACACTGCGCTGCGCGACACGATTCCGGCCTGCGCGCCGACCTGGCTCACGCAGCCCCACTGGACGTCGTCGACCGACGCCGGGTCGAGGCCGGTTCGTTCGGCGAGTGCGCGGAGCACATGAGCCGAGAGGTCGACGGGGTGAACTTCGGACAGGGCACCGCCCCGGCGTCCGATGGGAGTACGGACGGCATCGACGATCACGGCATCGCGCATGTGGATCGGTCCTTTTGTGGTAGCGAACAAATCGGTCTGGTCTGTAACCCGGTCGAGCCACACCGGCGAAGTGCGACCGGCCGGGTCGTGGTCCTCACGTCGAGGAGACCACGCACCGGCCGGTGAGGGAAAGTCTTTCGGCGGAAGCTTCCGTTAGGCGGAAGCTATGCCGACTTCGCGAGTGCCTCGCCGCGGATGATCTTGCGGTCGCGTTCGGGGTTGGCGAACACCAGCACGAGCACCGCAGCGATCGCGCCGAGGACACCGATGATCTGGAACGAGGTTGCGTAACCCTCGGCCGCGGTGGCAGCGCTGTCGACGATGAGCCGGTGCCGTAGGGGGCGACGAGGCCACCGACTGCCATGAGCGCGAGGAACACGCCCATCGTGCCTGCGGTCTGCTGCGGCGGGCACAGCTCGGAGATCGCGGCGTTGATCAGCGGGAAGCGATGGCGCCGAAGCCGTAGCCGATCGAAACGACCGCCACTGCGAGGATGGGGGTACCGATCGACGGGAGGAAGACCAGGACCGCACCGCAGATGAGGACGCCGATGGCGGGAACGATGATGCGGACCACGCGGGAGGTGTAGCCGCGACCGCGCAGGCGGTCGGTGACGGTGCCCGACGAGATCATCAGCACGAGTCCGACGATCGAGGGAAGCGCGAACATCGAGCCTGCCTGCAGGGCGCTGTAGCCGAGTCCCAGTTCGAAGTACGACGGCAGCCAGGTGAGGACCACGGTGGTGAGCGCATACACGACGATGATCATGAAGGCGCAGCTCGCGAAGGTGCGTGTGAAGAAGATCTTGCGCCACGACACGGACGGCTCCGTCGGCGCAGACCCCACCGCGGTATCGGCACCCTTGACTGCTTTGGACGTGAACGGGCCTTCCTTGAAGCCGGGGATCCAGCACACCATCCACACCAGGCCGAGGACCGACAGCGCAACGATGGCCATACGCCACCCGTATTGAACGGTGATGAAGGTCAGGACCGGAGCGAGCGCGATCTTGGCGACCGAGCAGAGCCGGCGAGGAATGCGCCGGGCAGGCCGCGTTTGGCCGGCGGGTGCCACGAGTACGCGGCGGTGTGCATGAGGGCCGAACTCGGGCCTTCACCCAGGCCGAGCAGCATGCGGCACACGACGAGGACCACGAAGCCGCCGGTGACGACGAGCGGCAGCATCACGACGGACCAGACCAGTCCGAGCGCGAGCAGTGCCCACTTCAGGGTCAACTTCTTCTCGAGCGGCCCGGCGAGGAAGCCGCCGACCGTGAAGGTCACGAAGAACAGCGAACCGACCAGGCCGATCTGCGACGAGGTCAACCCGAATTCGCGGGCGAGCGGCTGAGCGATGATGCCGAGCACGGCCTTGTCCGCGTAGTTCACGACGTAGAGGAAAATGACCAGACTGGTCATTCCCCAGGCTCGCCGGGGCGTCACCCTGAACGGCGAGGCGGACGCGGCTGTGTCCGGGCCGTCGTGGGTACCTGAAGTACCGTTCACGATTTCACCTGTGGTCACGGGGAGTCCCTTCACGACTCGGAGGAGGATCGCCGCGGGCCGGATTCCGGCTCGCTGTCGGCGTGGAAATACGGCACACCTGGCGTCTGGACCAATTGAACGTGACCGGTGTCACCGAATGCAAAGTGCCTTCGGTGATCCGATCGATCACTCGAACCTATGACCCGTCACAAGCCGAGGGCGACATTGGTCTGCGCTAACCGATCTATAGCCGATCGGTGCTGGTCCACCCCCCAAAGCTGTTGCATGCTGACTGGGAACCGATTCGGGTGACGCACGCCCGGACGCACCTGACGGACGAGGACAGGAACGCCATGAACTCCACCGCTTCCACAGACGAGTTACCCTCGTCCACCGCACCGCTGGCCGGGGTCCGTGTAGTCGAAGTATCGAGCTTCGTGGCCGCACCCCTGTGCGGAATGACCCTCGCCGCCCTCGGCGCCGACGTGATCCGCATCGACCCGATCGGTGGAGCCGCCGACTACAAGCGCTGGCCCCTGACCGAAAACGGAGAATCCATCTACTGGGCGAACCTGAACAAGGGAAAGCGCTCGTTCGCAGCAAACTTTCGTGACCCCAAGGCCCACAAAATCATTCGCGACCTCATCATCGACGCAGGCGTACTCGTCACCAATGCGGCCGGACGCGACTGGCTCGACTACGACGAACTCGCCGCGATCCGACCCGACCTGATCCACGTCCAGGTCCTCGGACGCGCCGACGGCACCGCAGCTGTCGACTACACCGTCAACGCCGCCGCCGGCTTCCCCCAGGTCACCGGCCCCGACAACCTCGACGGCCCCGTCAACCACGTACTCCCCGCATGGGACGTCTCGTGCGGTCTCTACGCCGCACTGTCCGTCGCCTCGGCCGTCTACCGTCGCGAGATCACCGGCGCCGGAACCAAGATCGTTCTTCCGCTCGAAGACGTCGCGTTCGCGACCGTCGGCAACCTCGCTACATCGCCGAGGCCCAACTCGGCCTCACCGGACGCGGCCGCATCGGCAACGCCGTCTACGGCACCTACGGCGCCGACTTCGCCACCTCCGACGGCGCACGATTCATGACCGTCGCACTGACCCCCCGACACTTCCGCGACCTCACCGAACTCACCGGCACCACCGCGGCCGTCACCGCGGTCGAAGCCGCCCTCGGCACCGACTTCCGCGACGAGGGCGAACGCTACAAGCACCGCGCGGTACTGAACGGCCTGTTCGCACCGTGGTTCGCTGCCCGCACCGCCCACCAGGTCGAAGCCGCACTCGACGCAACCTCGATCCTGCACGAGCGCTACCGCACATTCGCCGAACTCGCCGCAGACCCGCTGATCACCGGCAACCCGATGTTCCAGACGCTCGATCAGCCGCGCATCGGCACCTACTCCGCGGCCAGCACCCCCATGTCGTTCGACGGTGTGCACCCGGCCGTCCGCCCCGCCCCCGCCAACGGTGACGACACCGCCGCCGTCCTCGTCGAACACCTCGGGCTGACCGACGACGAAATCGATGCCCTCGCCGCAGACGGCGCCATCGCCACCAAGCAGAAGGACAACGCATGACCCGCCTTGCCCAGACCCTCGGTCTGTCCGAATTCCAGTCCGACATCCTCGACACCGTCCGGGCATTCGTCGACCGCGAGATCATCCCGAACGCGCAGGAACTCGAGCACTCCGACACCTACCCGCAGGCGATCGTCGACCAGATGCGCGAGATGGGTCTGTTCGGCCTGATGATCCCCGAAGAATACGGCGGGCTCGGCGAATCACTGCTGACCTATGCACTGTGCGTCGAAGAACTCGCCCGCGGTTGGATGAGCGTCTCCGGTGTCATCAACACACACTTCATCGTCGCGTACATGATCCGCCAGCACGGCACCGAAGCGCAGAAGCAGCATTTCCTGCCGCGCATGGCCACCGGTGAGGTGCGCGGCGCGTTCTCGATGTCCGAGCCCGAACTCGGCTCCGACGTCGCCGCGATCCGCACCAAGCCAAGCGCGACGCCGACGGCAACTACGTCATCAACGGCCAGAAGATGTGGCTCACCAACGGCGGTAGCTCCACCCTCGTCGCCGCCCTCGTCAAGACCGAGGAGGGCTCCGACAAGGCCCACAAGAACCTCACGGCGTTCCTCGTCGAGAAGCCGCCGGATTCGGTGAGGTCGCTCCGGGTCTGACGATTCCCGGCAAGATCGACAAGATGGGCTACAAGGGCATCGACACCACCGAGCTCGTCTTCGACAACTACGCGGCGTCGGCCGACAGCATCCTCGGTGGCGAGCCGGGTCGCGGCTTCTTCCAGATGATGGACGGTGTGGAGGTCGGTCGCGTGAACGTCTCCGCTCGCGCGTGCGGTGTCGCGATCCGGGCATTCGAGTTGGCGGCGCGATATGCGCAGCAGCGCACCACGTTCGGCAAGCCCATCGCGCAGCATCAGGCGATCGGGTTTTCCCTCGCCGAGATGGCCACCAAGGTCGAGGCCGCGCACCTGATGATGGTCAATGCTGCCCGCCTGAAGGATTCGGGTGAGCGCAACGACGTCGCGGCCGGCATGGCCAAGTACCTCACCAGCGAGTACTGCTCCGAGGTGACTCAGGCGAGTTTCCGTATTCACGGTGGTTACGGTTACTCGAAGGAGTACGAGATCGAGCGGCTCATGCGTGAGGCACCGTTCCTGCTCATCGGTGAGGGCACCAGCGAGATCCAGAAGACGATCATCAGCAAGGGCATCCTCCGCGAATACGCGCTGTAGTTCAGCTGCCCTGTCATACATTCACCCGGAAGGAAAATCTGTGCAGCGTACGGTGTTCAACGAGGATCATGAAGCATTCCGCGATACGGTTCGCACCTTCATTGCGAAGGAGGTCACCCCGGTCTACGAGCAGTGGGAAGAAGAAGGACACCCCCCTCGTGACTTCTACCGCCGCATGGGCGAACTCGGATTCCTCGGCATCCAGGTTCCCGAAGAGTACAGCGGAGGCGGCGAGTCGTCGCTGAAGTTCAACGTGATCCTCGCGGAAGAGGCATCGGCGCGGGTGTGTCGTTCGGTTCGTCGTCGGTGCACTCGAACCTGATCCTGCCGTACATCATGCAGAACGCAACCGACGAGCAGAAACAGCGGTGGCTCCCCGGATTCGCCTCGGGCGACCTGATGTTCGCAATCGCGATGACCGAGCCCGGTACCGGTTCCGACCTCGCGAACATCGCAACCAGCGCAAAGCTGTCGGACGACGGCAGCCACTACGTACTCAACGGATCGAAGACGTTCATCACCGGTGGCGCACTCGCCGACCGTGTGCTCGTCGTCGCCCGCACGACCCCGTACGACCCGGACAACCGTCGCGGTGGCCTCTCGATTCTCGTGGTGGACGCATCGAGCGAGGGCTACTCCGTCGGCCGCAAGCTGAAGAAGATCGGACTCAAGACATCCGACACGGCAGAGCTGTCGTTCGACGATGTGTTGGTTCCGGTCGCGGATCTGCTCGGCGAAGAGGGCAAGGCCTTCTCGTACCTCACGCAGAACCTTGCCCAGGAGCGCCTGACGATCGCGTTCGGCGCAGCCGCCACCGCATCGGCCGCAATTGCGCACGCCATCGCATACACCAAGGACCGCAAGGTGTTCGGCAAGCCCGTTGCCTCGTTCCAGAACTCCAAGTTCGTGCTCGCGGAGTGCTCTGCGGAGCTTCAGGCGCTGCAGATCATGGTCGACAACGCGATCGAGCTCAACGATCGTGACGAACTGACCGTGCCGGATGCCGCACGTGCGAAGCTGTTCGCGACGGAGACCGCCGGACGCATCATCGACAAGTGCCTGCAGCTGCACGGCGGCTACGGCTACATCACCGAATACCCGATCGCGCGCCTGTACGCCGACACCCGCGTCACCCGCATCTACGGTGGCACGAGCGAGGTCATGAAGACGATCATCGCGAAGGACCTCGGCCTCTGACATGAGAGCGCCGTGAGCGACCACACATGAAATACGCGGATCACCTTGCCTCACAGACAATGTGATCCGCGTATTCTCGTTCGCACTCGAGGAGCATGCTTCGTCGCCGGAGCGGTCGGGGTCGATATCGGTCACGCCTCGAGGAGTGCGGTCTGCTGGTTGAGAAAGTGCTGCCAGGTACCGGTGCCGCGCTGGGCGTTCGGGGCGGCGAGGTTGTCGCCGGCACGGTACGCACGACCGACGCGGCCTGGCAG
>BBEG01000073.1 GCA_001312645.1 Rhodococcus sp. JCM 9791 | reverse complement strand
TCCGTGTTTCGGCAGTGCCCGGCCCTGGTTGTCGCGGCCGGCGGCGAGAATGTCGAAAGTGTCGGGGTGCCACAGCCTGGTGAGTAGTTCTGTTTCGGCGCCGGTGATCAGGTCGAGTAGCCACCCGACGCGAACATCGATGTCGCCCCGTCCGATCGGTTCACCGCTGGTGTCGTCGACCGCCGCATGGGGGCGGGTGGTGAACGCGAACTGGCGCCGCTCGGCCAGGTCGGTGCCGGTCATCGCGCTCCTGTTCTTCGTCCCCGGTTGCGGTCAGTGTTGAGGCTGCCGCAGGTGTTCCTTTCCGGCGGTGCCGGTGTCAGGTCTCGGCGGTGACGATAACGCGGGCCACCGACATGCTCTGTTCGGTCCGCGCCGCAGCATCGTTCTGGGGTGTGCACTGCGGGTCGTTTCGGGGTTGTCGGGTCCGGTCGAAGATTCGCTTCGTCGAGGATGCGGAGATCGGAGCCGGTACAGCAAGCAGTGACTCGGGACTGCGCCGCGGTGCGTGAGAATCTGCACTATGCAGGATGTCGAGGTGTTCCACGGTCTCCTCGCGTGGCGGATGAGGTGGAAGGAAGTGTCGGTGAGTGTGAGGGAGTATCAGATTTCTCGTCGACTGTTGTGAGCCTCGCCGTCATCCGATGACGGCAGTATCGCGTGCCGTCATCCGATGACGGCGGTATCGCACACCGAGCATGCTCGGTAATGTGGCGCATCGAACGCTCAGCTCGTCCGACGAACGGAGACCGACCGCGATGACTCGCACCACCCTCCCCCGCGAGGCGATCGAACTCGCAGAAGCAACACCGGGTTTCATGCCCATCGACGAGGGCACGGCGTTGCACGACGCAGCTGTTCGCTATCTCGGCGACGGGGTGGGCGTCGAGATCGGCACCTACTGCGGCCGCTCCACGGTGTACCTGGGCGAAGCTGCGAAGGCGACGGGCGGCACCATCGTCACCGTCGATCATCACCACGGTTCCGAAGAGCACCAGCGGTTGGGAGTACCACGATTCGTCGCTGGTCGACCCGCACACCGGCAAGCTGGATACGGTCGGAAAACTGCGGCACACACTCTCCGATGGTGACCTCGAGTCGCACGTCGTCGCGATCGTAGGTAGGTCCCCTCAGGTCGCGGCGTTCTGGCGGACGCCGCTCGCCTTCGTCTTCATCGACGGTGGGCACAGCAGCGAAGCGGCGCAGGCCGACTATTCGGGCTGGGCACGGTGGGTGGAGCCCGGGGGCGCCTGATCATCCACGACGTGTTCCCCGACCCTGCCGACGGTGGTCGACCTCCGTACGAGATCTATTGCCGCGCGCTCGACAGCGGCGAGTTCACCGAAGTCTCGGCCACCGGATCGTTACGGGTACTGGAACGCACCGGGGGCGTCGTCGGGTCGTAGGAGCCTCACACCGGTCGGAACGAGTCGGGGGTCGCGGCTGCCCAGTCGACCGCCCAGGATTCGGGCGGATCTTCGAGCAGCACACCGGGCGAAAGCCATTCGTAGACCTCCGCGTACGACCGCACGTGTGTGCCGTCGACCTTTCGCCTGAGCATGTGCGGAGTCAACTCTCGGGGGTCGCTCACTCCCAGCGACGCCATGATCTGTACCGCCTGCTGCACGGTTGCTTCCTGGTAGCGCCACGCCCGGATGCTCTTGTCCGCCACGTCCAACGCCCGAGTTCGCAGCGGATCCTGCGTTGCCACGCCGACCGGGCAGGTGTTGGTGTGGCATCGTTGCGCCTGAATACAGCCGATGGCCATCATCATCGCGCGTGCCGCGTTGGTGAAGTCCGCGCCTTGGATCAACCGCTTGACGATGTCGTTCCCCGCCGCCACCTTCCCGCTCGCACCGATCTTGATCCGATCTCGCAGGCCGCAACCCACGAGAGCGTTGTGGACGGTCATCAGCCCATCGGTCAGCGGCAGTCCGACGTGATCCTCGTATTCCAGCGGCGCGGCAGCAGTTCCGCCCTCGGCACCGTCGACGACGATGACGTCCGGGGTGGCATCGACGTCGATCATCGCCTTGCAGAGCGCCAGAAATTCGGTGCGAGAGCCGACACACAGTTTGATTCCGATGGGCTTCCCGTCGGCGAGTGTCCGTAGCCGGCACACGAACTCCACCAGTTCGCGAGGTGTGCGGAACGCCGAGTGCGCCGACGGACTCACGCATTTCACGTGCGCGGGGACCTCGCGATACCTGGCGATTTCTTCGCTGACCTTCGCTGCGGGAAGTACACCGCCCAATCCCGGTTTGGCGCCCTGGCTCAACTTCACCGAGATGACTTTGACGTACTCGTGCGAGGCATTGTCGGCGAACTGCTTCGGATCGAATCGTCCGTCCGGTGTGCGGGTCCCGAAGTAGCCCGAACCGATCTCCCACACGAGGTCGCCTCCACACAGGTGATATGGCGTCAGCCCGCCCTCACCGGTGTCGTGCGCGAAATCTCCGAGGGCTGCAGCCTTGTTCAGCGCCTTCAACGCATTGCCCGACAATGCGCCGAAGCTCATCGACGACACGTTCAACAACGCCATCGAGTACGGGCGAGTGCAGTCCGGTCCGCCGATCAACACGCGGGGTGGCTCAGCCGGTTCCGGCACCGGTGCCATCGAGTGGACCAGAAAGTCGTATCCGACGGAGTCGATGTCGCGTTCCGTCCCGAACGACAGCTCCCCATGGATACCTTTGGCGCGCTCGTAGATGATCGTGCGAGTGTCGCGGTCGAACGGCCGACCGTCGACGTTCCGTTCGATGAAGTACTGCTGGACCTCGGGGCGCACCGCCTCCAGGAGATACCGGGCGTGCCCCAGGATCGGATAGTTACGCAGCACCGAGTGTCCGGTCTGCAGCAGGTCGTACACGCCGACAGCTGTGAGCACGAGACATAGCGACGCGAGGATCCACCAACCCGCTCCCCCGGAAATCACTGCGATCGGCACCGATACCACCGTCGCCAATCCGAGGAGAGCAACCAGGACATACCTGACCATCGGCGCCTCCTACCGGCGAGACTCACCTTCCAGGCTTACGCCTACAGAGCGCAGAAGCGCAAGCACCCCACCGGCAGAGCTCGGACGACCACCTCGCAGCGCTCGGTGCAGTGTCAGACGACCACCTCGCAGCGCTCGGTGCAGTGATCCGCACCCGCCTGGCCCCGGGGCACAGCGGCATCACGAAATAGCGCGTTTCCCCCGGTCGTCCGCGACAACGCATCGGCCGCAAGGATCACCGCCGCGCTCGTCCACGAGCTGACCTCGACGGGCCATCGTTTACCGTCGTCGTAGACGAGTCCCGTCCAGTACGAACCGTCCGGGTCGCGCAGATGTTGCATGGCCGCGAACAACTCGTTCGCTCGCGCACTGTCACCGAGAGCATCGAGCGCGAGAACGAGCTCGCAGGTTTCGGCGCCGGTCACCCACGGTTTGTGGTCGACACAGCGGATCCCGAGTCCGTCCACGACGAAATCGGACCATCGCTCGTCGATCCGCCGATGAGCTTCGGGTCCGCGCAATGCACCACCGAGTATCGGGTAGTACCAGTCCATCGAGTATTCGGGCTTCGGCGTGAACACCTCGGGGTGCCTGCGCAACGCATGCCCCAATCGATACAGCGCCACTTCCCATTCCGGCTGCGGGTCGTCGACGAGATCAGCGAGCTGGACCCCGCACCGCAGACTCTGGTGGATACTGGCGCATCCGGTGAGCAGCGCCTCGTCGGCGAGTCCGCCGGATCCTCGCGCCCACGCGATGTGCCCGCCAGGAAACTGCATGTCGACGACATGGTCGAGCGCTGCCCGCACGGTCGGCCACATTTCGGAGGTGAACACCCGGTTGCCGGCGACGAGATGGTGATGCCACACCCCCACCGCAATGTATGCGGTGAAATTGCTGTCTGTGTCGGTGTTCTCGATGATCCCCTTCCGGAACTTCACGGGCCACGAGCCGTCGGGTCGCTGTGTCCTTCGCAGGAAGCCGAAGGCCGCCGACGCTTCGTCCAGAAAGCCGGTGACCGCGAGGGCCATCGCGGATTCGATGTGATCCCACGGATCGGTGTGACCACCCGGAAACCAGGGAATCGCCCCGGACGGCTCCTGCATGCGCGCAATCGCCCGCCCGGTCGCGAGGCATTCGTCGCGCGACAGGACTCCGGGTATCTCCGGCATCATCGGACGATGCAGCTCACTGCGGCGCACCGGATGCACCCGGCTTCTCGAGATAGAATACGACGCTCTTGCCGATGACCGGGTCGAGGAGCTTCTCCGCGGTGCGGGTCAACCACGGACCTTCCATCAGATCCCACACGAGCATCCGGTGATAGGCCTTCGTCAGCGGATTGTTCTCATTGTCGACGCCGACCGCGCACTTGAGCCACCAGTAGGGCGAATGCAAAGCGTGGGCGTGGTCCGTCCCGCGCACGGTCAAACCGGCCGCCGTGAGCTTTGCGGCCAGTTCGTCCGCCTTGTAGATGCGCACGTGCCCGCCCTCGACCTCGTGATAGCGTCCGACAACGCCCAGCAGATCTTCTCGGGGAACCACCGCGGGACCGTTACCGCCGCGACCCCGCCTGGCTTGAGGATCCGCACGAACTCTGCGATCGCCCGATCGTCCGCGGGAACGTGTTCGAGGACTTCGGAAATCATGACGACGTCGAAGGTCTCATCGGCATACGGAAGCGCGAGTGCGTCGCCCACCTCGGCGCGGGCAAGGGCTCCTTCGGCACCTGGCCCTCGAGTTCCATCGCCACGAACATGTCGGCGACCGCCTTCATGTCGTCGGCGCTGCGATCGAAGGCGACGACATCCGCACCACGCCGGTACAGCTCGAACGAGTGCCTGCCGGCACCGGCACCGATGTCGATCGCGCGGCATCCCGGCCGCACCCCCAGCCGGTCGAAGTCGACGGTCAGCATCAGTCGGTCCTTCCTTCGTGTGCGGCGATCGCGCTCTCGTAGACGGCCGCGGTCTGCGCGGCGACGGCAGCCCAGCTGTATTTCTCTTCGACGCGGGTGCGGGCAGCTGTGCCCAGTTGCGTCCGCCGGGCAGGATCGTCGAGCAGTGCCGCAATCGCGGCGGCCAACTGCTCGGCATCGCCGGGTGGTACGAGCTCGCCGGCATCACCCACCACCTCCGGTATCGCACCCGCGCGGCTGGCCACCAACGGTGTCCCGCACGCCATGGCTTCGATCGCCGGCAGTGAGAAACCCTCGTACAACGACGGCACGGCAGCGACCTCGGCCGACGCAAGGAGCTCCGCGAGCTCGGCGTCGTCGATACCCGACACGGTGCGCACCACATCGCCGATGGCGAGATCGTCGATGAGTCGCTCGGTGGCACCGCCGGGTGCGAGTTTGGAGACGAGCACAAGCTCGATCTCGCGCTCGGTGCGTAGTTTGGCCACCGCTTCGAGCAACGTCGGCACCCCCTTGAGAGGCGCATCGGCGCTGGCCACGCACACGATGCGCCCGCGATCCGCGGCGTGACCGCCGGAGCGAACAGGTCGGTGTCGACGCCGAGCGGAATCGTGTGGAGGCGGTGCGGCTCGATGTCGAAGGCGGTGCGAATGTCATCGGCCGAGTTCTCCGAGACGGTGAGCAGCGTCTGCATCTTCCGCGCGACCCGTGCCTGCATTCGCAGGAATCCGTACCAACGCCGCAGGGTGACCTTACGACGCAATGTGGGCGCCGACGCAAGATCGAGTTCGCGGTCCCGAGTGATCGGGTGATGGATGGTCGCGACCAGCGGAAGGTCCTTCGCAATGCGGAGAAGTCCTGAACCGAGTGACTGGTTGTCGTGAACGACGTCGAAATCGGCGACTCGGTCGCGCAGCAACCTGGCCGCGCGGAGCCCGAAGGTGCGCGGTTCCGGGAATCCGGCCGTCCACATGGTGGCGACCTCGAGGACGTCGATCAGATCTCGGTACTCGCCGGGCGCGGCGTGCGGAACGGGTCGTCGTCGCGATAGAGGTCGAGGCTGGGAACTTTCGTCAATGTCACGGCCGGATCGAGTTCCGGATACGGCTGGCCCGAGAACACCTCGACGGTGTGACCTTGGGCTGCGAGCTCCCGACTGAGGTGGCGCACGTAGACGCCCTGACCCCCACAGTGCGGTTTGCTCCGGTACGACAGCAGAGCTATGCGCACATCAACCCCCGGATTGTTCGGACACGTGTCCATGCAGTTACGTAGAGCACACACTAGAACATGTTCACTCGGTCACGATAGCGGAGTTCCGATGTCGGCAACCGTGCCGGACTGCAACAGCGCCGACCTACAACAGGGCCGAACTGCAACAACACGAAGGTCCGGTATCGATGAGATACCGGACCTTCGTGTCGAGCGACCCTGACGGGACTCGAACCCGCGACCTCCGCCGTGACAGGGCGGCGCGCTAACCAACTGCGCTACAGGGCCATAGAAACCCACTGGGCTCTTATAGCTGGACCCACCGCATGCGGTGGGCCTGTTGTATTCAATTATCTGTATTCAATTATCGATGGTTGCATGCAACCATCGCTGTGGCCAGGGCCGGGATCGAACCGGCGACCTTCCGCTTTTCAGGCGGACGCTCGTACCAACTGAGCTACCTGGCCGGACGGCACCCGAACTGAATGCCGATCGCATACTTCTGCGACCCTGACGGGACTCGAACCCGCGACCTCCGCCGTGACAGGGCGGCGCGCTAACCAACTGCGCTACAGGGCCTTAGATATTCAATTCTCTGCCAGCGTACTGCACACATCCGGCCGAAACCGAAGTGTACCCCCTACGGGATTCGAACCCGCGCTACCGCCTTGAAAGGGCGGCGTCCTAGGCCGCTAGACGAAGGGGGCCCGACCGGATTTCTCCGACCCGTACCCACAACGGGATTTTCAGTTCCGCTGGGAGCTTGGACAGCTTATGCCACGCCATTCCTCAATCACAAATCAGCTGGTCATGCTACTGATCGGATGTCTGTGGCCAGCCACGCCCCCGCCAGCGAGCAAGCCACTGCTCCGAGGCCATCGCCTCGAGAGGAACCTCGAGACAGGCCTCGAACTTGGACTTGACGTCGGTGTCCGGTGAGGTGAGATCTGCAAGGTAGCGCTGCCCGGCCAGCGACGACCCGACCGCTTCGACGAACCGACGGATATCCACACCCGGTCGGAACAGTCCTTGCTCCTGAGCGTCGACCGCGAGCTGATAGCCCGCTCTCCCCCAGATATAGCTGCCACGCAGTCGCGCTTCGTTGATGAACTCGGGTTCGGTGACGAGTCTGAACTCGGCCGCGATCACATCATCGTTGTGGAGAGCTTCCCCGAGATCGGCAATCATCCCGTGCAGACGCTCGAACGGGTCGAGGCCTGCTGCGCCGACCCAGTGCGACACGATCGTCCGGTAGTGCTCGAGCCCTTCTTCGAGAACGGCGCGCGCAAGTTCGTCCTTCGACGTGAAGTGGAAGTACATCGCGCCCTTGGTCGCGTTCGAGTGTTCGAGAATCGAGTTGATCGACGCAGCTCCGTAGCCGCGCTTCGCGAACTCGACAGCAGCCGCCCTGATGATGGCGGAACGCGTACGACGCGCACGTTCCTGTTGACGTGACATGAACGAACCGAGCCTCCGAATATCCGATCCCCGAAGGAAACTCTAGTCGCGCAATATCCGTCGCGGCCGTGTGACCTGCCCCTCGAGGGCCATGAACCGCAGAACACACCGAGTGGTATGCTTTGCGCGGCTCGGGTGCGGAAGCAGGGGGTGTGCACCCGAGCCCATCGAAGCATTCGATCTGCGTGTCCGATACGATCTGGCGGCGCAGTGTGGTTAGACTGTGCGCCCATGCCCCTATAGCTCAGTTGGTAGAGCTACGGACTTTTAATCCGCAGGTCGTAGGTTCGAGCCCTACTGGGGGCACCATCTTGACCAGGCATTTCCTGGTCATCGGCCGGTCCGAATACGTTCGGATCGGCCGAAGTGGTCACCGAGTGGTCACGCGGGGTTCTGGGCACCAACGATGCCGCAGCCTCCGCAGCCTGGGCACCGACACCACCGAGCAGGTGGCTGTAGGTGTCCGACGTGATGCTGATCGACGAGTGCCCGAGACGCTTGGACACCACCGCGATCGGTACACCGGCCGCGAGCATCAGCGATGCCTGATCGTGGCGCAGATCATGCAGCCGGATCGGCCGCAGTCCCGCACCCTCGCAGAGTCGCGCGAACTCGGCGCTGACAGTCTGGGGAGGCAACGGTGTCCCGTCCTCGCGCGAGAACACCAACCCGTGATCGCTGTACGCCTCACCCCATTGCTCTCGTTCGGTGCCCTGGGCGAGCTGCTGAGCGAGCAGGACGCCCGAGGTTGCCTGGTCCAAGTCGACGACGCGGTCCTCACCGCTCGCTGTCTTCGGCCGGCCGAACCGGTACTGCCGGTGCTCCCCCTTGCAGAACGGGCACTCGACGCCGGTGCCGTCGACCTCGACGAGCTGCTGACGCACGGTGATCACTCCCTTGGTCAGGTCGACGTCGTCCCACCGCAGACCCGCGGCCTCACCTCGTCGTAGGCCGGTCATTGCCATCACCTCGAACAGTGCGCCGAGTCGATCTGTTGCGGCGTGGTCGAGGAACCGTCCCAGCTCTTCGGGCTCCCATGGCACGACCTTCGGGCGAGGTGCTCTGGGAAGCTCGAGGTTCTCGGCCGCGTTGTGGCCAACTAGGTGCTTACGTTTCGCGCTGGTCAGCGCCGATCGGAGGGTGGCGTGGACTCGACGCACAGTCGCGGGGCTGATCTTCTTCGGGTTGCGGCGCTGCCCCTTGCCGATCTTCTCGCCGGCTTTCGGCTTCGCGGGCGGCTGGGCAATGTCGTGAAGCATCTTCTCGACGTGTGTGGTCCTGAGATCTCCGAGGCGTAGGCAGCCAAGGTTCGGTATCAGGTAGCTGTCGATGTGCTGGCGGTAGGAGCGCACGGTGGTCGGGCGGAGGCCAGCGACCTCCTTTGTCGTGATCCACTGACGGAGGTAGTCGGCGACGGTGAGCCGATCATCGTGGGCGACCTGCCCTGTTGCCACGGCGTTGAGGTGCTTGTTCAGTTCCTCGCGGGCATCGTCGCTAGTGCGGAATCCGGATTTGCGGACCTGGCGTCGCTTGCCCGTGGCGGGGTCGATCCCGAGGTCGGCGACGAATACCCAACTACCGTGTGCCTTCTTGCAGGCTTTGCGCCGACCTTTGGCGTCACGTTCGACTGGACACTTGCAGCGCTTGTAAACCGAGCCCTTCATGACCCTGATCCAGTCGTCTCATCGCCACTCTGCTCGAGCGCCAACGCTGCTTCATAGCCAGCCGTAAGCACACCACGGGTTTGGTTCGCAACGTCCACGAGCCCCTGCATCTCCGCGGCAGCCTCACGAAACTTCTCGACGACCTCGTCCAGCCCTCCCTTGGAGCGTGAACCTACCTCCGTGACCATCCCCCTACCCCGCCGAAGATTACGCACGTCAACGGAGACACCACTCGGCATGTCGAGATAGACGACGTCGATCGGCGCCTGGAACAGGCTCTGAACAGGAACCTCGAATATCGACGCGAAGGCCGCGAGCTCAACCGCAGTGAAGGAGCGCTGCCCCTTTTCCGCGGCAGACACCGCTTGGCGGCTCCACGGTTTCTCCAGATAGGTACCCATCCGCTCACCCAGGTCTTCTTGAGTGACTATCTCGCCATCCTTCATGGTTTTGCGCAGAGCCTGAATTCTCCGACCAATCAACTCTTCGATCTGCATTCCCACCCCTTCAGTTTGTCTGATTCAGAATGACACGCACACACAGCATTGACAAGAGGATTCCGTGCGCGCATCCTTTGTCGTGTTCAACAGGACAGTCCTGATGAACATGACAAAGGGGAATGTGATGTCCAAGCGCTGGACCGAGAAGGAGATTCGCGGACTCGGTGTCCGCACGGATCTCGTGACCGCAGGAAGCATCCTCGGAATCAGTCGGCCGCATGCATACGAACTCGCGAAACGAGACGAGTTTCCGGCTCCGATCCTTCGCCTCGGCCGGAAGTATGTCGTCCCAGTAGCAGGACTGCTCGCGGTCCTCGGCCTCGAAAACGAACCCAAGGCAACCGCGTGAGCGCACAGCCACCGGCGGAAATGCGAATGCCGGCGGGTGCGACCGCCGACATTCGGAACGAAATCATCCAGTTCCAGGAGACCTCAATGACCGACGATACCCCTCTCCATCCGCAATCTACGACCGACCAAGCCGCGTCACTACACATCGCCGCGCAGTTGCCGTGCCGCGCCCGATCAGCGAAGTCCATTCGCAAGGTCACGATCGAACTCGGTTTCATCGGGTCGATCCACCTCGAACCCGATGCCGCTCACACACTGGTGCACCAGTTACAGTCAGCCCTCCACGCTCTCACAGCAGGCAACACGGAGGGCATCTGAGATGCGCCGCCGTAGATCACAAGCGCAAACATGCGCTACCTCAATCAGCCGTGACAGCGTGGCATCACAACTCCACCGCCGACGTGAGATCGCCATGCGGGCGCTACCACTCGACATCGACCGTTCAGCACCGCTGGACTGCCTGTGCCGAGATCCGTGGACATGCAGATGTCATGAAAAGTGCTGTCTAACAGAACAATATATCGATTCATGGCGGTATGCCGTACTACATCTCCTCGCGTTGGGCATCACCCCCGGCGTCCCAGCCACTGTTGCCCACGAGCTACAAGGGCGGACTGACAAAAGCCAAGGACCCATCGAGGGGCGCCGGTGATTCCGTATGGACGCAACTACCCCGACGTCGACGAGTGGTCGATGAGGACGGGGTGCTCCACATCGGGACCGAGGGGGCGGACACAATTCGCCCCCTCGGGGTCGCGCCTGGCCCTGATCCTGGCCCGAAGACAACAGACTTCGGCAGACCGAGGGTGTGGAGCGCGACCGAGCTCGAAGGCTCACGGAGCATCGACTGGATTGCTCGGCAACGACTCCCCGCCGGTGCGGTGACGTACATGTTGGGACCCGAAGGGATCGGAAAGAGCCTCTTCCTGATGTGGCTCACTGCAATCATCACTCGAGCAAGCCGGAACACGGGTTCGGTATCCCCGCACGCGATCCCGGCATCGTCGTCCTGGTGCTGACGGAGGACGACTGGTCGACGATTGTGCGCCCACGACTCGAGGTGGTGGGCGCGGACCTCGAGATGATCCGCGTCATCTGCACCGACAGAGACGGTTCCGGCTCACCCACGTTCCCACAACACATGGACATCGTCGCCGAGGCGTCGGATGGCGCGACTGCGGTGATGGTCGACGCATGGGCCGACACACTACCCGGATCGCTGTCCGTCAAGGATCCCCAACAAGCACGAAAAGCATTGCACCCTTGGAAAGAACTCGCGACTCGCTCAGGTGCTGCCATGCTCCTGTCAGGCCATACGAATCGCGAGAAGGGAGCAACGTCCGCAACGCCTACGGACTCTCGGGCGAAATACGGAAGAAGGCTCGCATGACGATACTTGCACAACCGGATCAGGAGGAAGACGTCCTTGTGATCGGACCGGAAAAATCGAACGTAACTGCACCAATTGTTGCTTCGAAGTTCCGCATCGAGACGGTACAGGTCTTTGAGCCCACCGATGCCAGCGACGGTACCGTTCCTCGACTCGCGTGGGTCGGCGACGCCGAGCAGTCCGCAGGCGAGTTCTTCACTGAGGCTGCAGAACTCGCGGAGGATTCGGCCGCAGAGTCCCGGTTGTCCGCAAGAAAGTGGCTCGAGGACTACCTCACCAAACAGGGCAAGGTTCTTGCACGGGTCGCCAAGACCGACGGCAAAAAAGGTCGGATTCCAGGAGCGGTCGCTTCAACGCGCCGCCAAATCGCTGAAGGTCGTATACGACAGCGAGGGATTCCCGCGTGAAACCTACTGGTCCCTTCCCCAGCCGCGACAGCACTGACCTATGCCTGTCGTGTGTCGCGACTGTCGCAATTGCGCACTGCCGGAATGAACTGTCGCGACTGCCGGTAGTGGCGACAGTCGCGACGCTCGCGGCACATAGGGACTGCTGTCGCAACCGCCGGCCACCGCCCAGCGATCTACCGCCCAGTTTCTTCTTTGCGACCTGTTCGGCGGCCATGCTGGGCGGTGACGGCCTGCCAGACCTGACATGATTGCTGCCCTTGTCGCTCATGATCTGGGGGTGTTGCCGCCGGGCCGGGTTGGCGCGTGATCGCTGATAGGGGCTGGACCCGAGCGCTTTCGCTTGAGGCCGGTCGTAACGCGGATGCCGAGACGCACCGCCTGCGAACGCCGTCGAGCGAAACAGAGGACTCAGTGGTCACCAGCATCGACAGACACGACGAGGCCGACGTGTTCGTCGGGCTCGACGTCGGCAAAAGGCGAACACCCCACCAGCAGCGCACGGCACGGTGCTACTGGGCGTGCACCAGCACCCTCTACCAGCCGCCGACCCGGCAAGTGGCGGCCTAGGACCCTGCTTGCTCCGGCTTCCATACGAGCCATTTACGAGCGATCTCCGCCTCCAAATCGATGTTGAACCGATGCGCGATCAACAACACCTGCGCGAGTACGTCGGAAACCTCCGCCCGGAAGTCTTCCTCCAATTGCGTTTCATCACGACCCTTGTCGCGAGCCTGACCTGACCTCGCAAGATACGCCTGCGTCAGCTCTCCGACTTCCTCCCCAAGCTTGAGCACGAACCAGTCGTCAGTTCGCGCGATGTCGTGCCGCTCCGCATAGAACGCCGACACCGCCTCAACGTCGGCCTTCAGGTCAGCAATATCCATGTCTCAGATCTTGACAGCTACCCCCGACTCGACTGCCCCGAACACCTGACGAACGACATCGGGGCACCCCCGCATCGCGCCGGGCGCTGCTCAACGTGCATTCACGAATCGACCCAACGCTCCCCAGGCGAAGAAACAGATTTGCCGACGAAGGGTTGCGTGTGACCACTGGTCACGCTGTAACGGGCCGCGACCCCTACGCGAATCCCATGCGACCAGATACCGCAGAACGGACCCACCCCATGAATCCACCCGCCGGATGCACCCTGACCCCTACGACTCCGGCCTTGAACGCTACTGGGATGGCCAGCAGTGGACTGCGCAGACCCGGCCGACTGATATGACCGATCCGACACGCGTGTTTGCTCCGGTCACTGGGTCTAACGGATCGGACACTCCCGCGGGGCCCGAGCGGAAGCGGAGGAAGTGGCCGTGGATCGCGGGCGCTGTGGTCGTCGGGTTCGTGGGGATCGGTGCGTTGAGCGAGGATCCACCAAAGTCGGAGTCCGACACAACGGTAGTGACCTCGACAACCACTGTGCGGACCACAACAGCGACGCCTACGACAACGCAGCCTGCACGCACCACAACACCGAGCACCACGACAAGTGAAGCTGCGGTGGTGCCGCTGGTTCCCCAATACGAAGACACGGCTACAGACCAGCAAGTACCAGCGACTACCGAGCCCGTGTACGTACCGCCTGCAACAACCGAGGCACCGGTGTACACCCCACCCCCAGCGCCGGTCACCACCGCACCTGCCTACACCCCGCCTCCTGCAGCACCAGCCGCGCCGTCGATCGGCACCGTGCATCCCGGTTCCTTCTGTGACGTTGCGGGGGCTCCGGGAGTGACGAACAAGGGCACTCCGATGGTGTGCGGAACCGGATCGGATGGGCGTCTGCGCTGGAAGTCTGCCGGGTAGGGCCTGCCCCCACTGGCAATGGCGATCATTCCCGGTCGAGGCTGGTGGTCGGGCACAGTAGCGGTCACACGGTGGTCACAGACGATGTGTGTGACCACCGCACCCGGCATCATCAGGAAGCGACTACAACCGCCCTACCTGCATGAACCACGCTCCGGTGTCATTCGGTGTCACCAAGAAGTTCGGGCGGATTCTGACTTTTAATCCGCAGGTCGTAGGTTCGAGCCCTACTGGGGGCACAGGCATGACCCGGCGTTCCGAATCACGGACGCCGGGTCATTTCAGTTCACGTAGAAGGTCAGCGGTCGACCGGACCCCGAGACGAATCCTCAGGCGGGAGCCTTCCACAACGCCGGTGTCGCCCACCGAATCGACGTCGCGCCCCCCGGTTTCGGACGCCTTCCGTTCGAGGTCGGCGCGCGCAGCGCGAAGGTCCTTCCCACGCTTCCGATATCGGACCGTCGTCACGACGAGCAGCACGAACACGAGCACGCCGATGACAGCCCCGACCAGCGAGGCTCCGCGGAATCCGGGCGCGTCGACATCCATGATCCGTTCACCCGCGTGCGCCGCATTCCCTCCGCCGAGCACGACGCTGAGCGTCATCAGGTTCGGTATCGCGACAACGAGCGCGAGGACGGTGAGCGCGATCTGGACACCGCGACCGAACTTCCACCCACGCACCTGCCAGACCCACACGAGAAGAACGAGCGGGATCGCGGTGCACAGGATTCCGAACAAGAGCCCCCACAGGATCCCACGAGAGAATCCGCCTTCGGCGAGGCCGGCGATACGCTGCGCCCACCACCGAGGCAGGAATGCGGCAAGGACGAAATAGGTGATGACGAGCACGAGCAGGGTCGCGACCACGGTGATGGTCTTCTTGAGCCACGGCTTCATTCCCGGTCGCTCGATCTCGGACGATGTCCTCGCGTCAGACATGGGCCCAGCCTACGGTCCACCCCGGCGCAGTGGATTCAATTCCATGTCCTGGCGTTTCTCTCCGCGTTCACCGCCCCGCTTTGGATAGTGTGGGCACGCGCGAATCGAACGGGTGGGGAGGCACATGCGCAGTTTCGTGGATCTGGGCCTGTTCCTGGCCGCGGTGGCGTTGGGTATCGGTACCGTCCTGCCCATGACCGGAGGGGTTCGCTCCACCGAGATTCCACTTTCGGGGCTCCGCGACGGATTTCCGAGCGGCGATCCCACGAGCCTCGCCGTGGCGGGCCTACCGCTGTACGAGTCCCTCGCGGTGGCTCTCGCGGGAGCATCGGTACTGCTGCTGATCGCAGCGCTGTTCGACTCCGTGATCACCGGGTGGGCCGGCACCATCCTCGCGCTGTCGGTGTGCGTGACCGCCGCGGTACGCATCTTCCAGTCCCACGGCGACTATCTGGCCGAGAATCACAGCACGGCCCTCACCAACCAGAACGGGTTCGTACTACTCGTCAGCGGCACCCTCGTCGGCCTGGTGTGCTGCCTCGTCTCACTGAGGGGACCGTCCGGGCAACCGGCACGCGACCGACAGTGACGCGGTAGATACGCTCACGACACCGGCGTCCATTGGTGAGGCGCCCTGACCAGGCGAGGGTCCACATGGCAAGCCTTGACGAACTGATCTCCCAGGTACCGATCGATCAGGTGGCGCAGAAGCTCGGCGTCGATACCGCAACGGCGGAAACCGCGGTCCGCGCAGCCTCCCGACCCTCGTCGGCGGCTTGGACGCGAACGCTCAGGACACGGCGGGAGCTGCCTCCCTGATGTCGGCTGTGAACAAGCACTCGGGGTCGACGATCCTCGACGGCGGAGTCGACGTCGAGAAGGTCGATACGTCGGACGGCAACAAGATCGTCGCCAACGTATTCGGCGACAACAAGGACCAGGTCATCAACACCCTGGGTTCGGTCAACGGCTCCGGCGGCAAGGACCTCATCGCGCAACTGCTGCCGATCCTGGCGCCGATCGTGCTGTCCTACATCGCGAAGCAGATGACCGGCGGCTCCGCTCCCGCCACGACGACGGCGAGCGCGGGTAACCAGGGCGTCCTCGGCGACCTGCTCGGCGGACTGCTGAAGAACGCCGCAGGCGGCTCGGGTAACACCGGTGGTGGGCTCGGCGACATACTCGGTGGCGTCCTCGGCGGTAGTTCCGGCGGCGGACTCGGTGGGCTGCTGGGCGGCCTGCTCGGCGGAGGAAAGCGCTGATCGGCACCTTCTGAACACAGGTATGGACTCGGCCCCGGAACCCACCGGGGCCGTTTCTGATTCAGGGGACTTCCGGCATTACACCGCGATGACCCGGTACCGTAGCCGACGGACGTTTGTGACAGGCAACATTGTCATTCCGATCAGCCGCCAGGTACCGGTGCGCGACGACAGACTTCGACGGGCACGAACCTACGGTCCCGTAGGCTGCATCACCGAAACGACATCACACGGACAGGGGTAGAAATTCATGACGCGAGTCTGACACAACTGGAGCTACTGCGTGAGCTGGAGCCCGTGGCCGAGGCGAACGTCAACCGACACCTCTCGATGACGAAGGATTGGCATCCCCACGACTACGTGCCGTGGGACGAGGGACGCAATTTCGCAGCCATGGGTGGGCACGACTGGGAGCCCGAGCAGTCGAAGCTGGGCGAGGTCGCCAAAGCAGCGATGATCACCAACCTGCTCACCGAAGACAATCTGCCCTCCTACCACCGCGAGATCGCCGTCAACTTCTCGCGTGACGGCGCATGGGGCACCTGGGTCGGTCGATGGACGGCCGAGGAGAACCGTCACGGCATCGTGATGCGCGATTACCTCGTCGTCACGCGCGGCGTCGATCCCGTCGCTCTCGAGAACGCCCGTATCGAGCACATGACGAACGGCTTCTCGTCTCCGAGCGACGACACCGGCCTGCTGCGCTCGGTCGCGTACGTGACCTTTCAGGAGCTCGCGACGCGCGTCTCCCACCGAAACACCGGCCACGCGTGCAACGACCCGATCGCCGACAAGATGCTCCAGCGCATCGCGGCCGACGAAAATCTGCACATGATCTTCTACCGCAACATCTGCGAAGCCGCCCTCGACATCGCGCCGGTCCAGGCCCTCGAAGCGATCACCGAAATCCTGAAGAACTTCCAGATGCCCGGTGCAGGCATGCCCAACTTCCGCCGCAACGGCGTCCTGATGGCCAAGCACGGCATCTACGACCTTCGCCAGCACCTCGACGACGTCGTGATGCCGGTTCTGCGCAAGTGGAAGCTGTTCGAGCGCGACTTCGGTAGCGCCGGTGCACAGACCCTCGACGAACTCGGCGCGTTCCTCGAAGATCTCGAGAAGCAGGCCGTGAAGTTCGAGGAGATGCGCGACCGTTCACTCGCGCGCGAAGCAGCCAAGCGCGAGCGCGCCGCAGCCGTCTCCTGAGGCCGCGAGCGGGACGCCGTCCCGGTCCGACCGATTCGGGCTCTGCCGCCACCAGCGGTTATCCTGTGCCCGGTACCGTCCTCGGTGCCGGGCACAGTTGTCCCGCATGCTTCGGCCGCACTATATTCGTATTCCTTTGCACCACAACGCTTTCTCGAGGTTCTCATGTCTGCCCTGAAGATCGGCTCGCTCGAATTGGACAGCCCCGTCGTGCTGGCTCCGATGGCCGGGGTGACCAACGTCGCATTCCGCACCCTGTGCCGCGACCTCGAGCTCGAGCGGGCGGGAAGCACGTCGGGCCTGTACGTATGCGAGATGGTGACCGCGCGCGCGCTCGTCGAACGCCACCCGGTCACGATGCACATGACCACGTTCGGTCCCACCGAGACACCCCGTTCGCTTCAGCTGTACACGGTCGATCCCGACACGACGTACGCCGCGGCGAAGATGATCGTCGACGAGGACCTCGCAGACCACATCGACATGAACTTCGGATGCCCTGTCCCCAAGGTCACCCGTAAGGGCGGTGGGTCGGCTCTGCCCTACAAGCGTCGCCTGTTCGGTCAGATCGTCGCGGCCGCGGTGCGCGCCACCGAGGGCACGAACATCCCGGTCACGGTCAAGTTCCGGGTGGGCATCGACGACGAGCACCACACCCACCTCGACGCGGGGCGGATCGCTGCCGCCGAGGGTGCGGCTGCGTGGCGCTGCATGCCCGCACTGCTGCTCAGCGGTACTCGGGCACCGCGGACTGGAACGAGATCGCCCGCCTGAAGGACCACGTCACGGAGGTGCCGGTACTCGGTAACGGCGACATCTTCGATGCCGAAGACGCCGAGAAGATGATGGCCCAGACAGGATGTGACGGTGTCGTCGTCGGGCGAGGATGCCTGGGACGCCCCTGGTTGTTCGCCGAGTTGAGTGCGGCACTGAACGGTCGGGAGATTCCCACCCCGCCGACGTTGGGCGAGGTGACGGTGATCATGCGCCGCCACGCCACGCTGCTCGCCGACCACCACGGCGAGGACAAGGGCATGCGCGAGATCCGCAAGCACATCGCCTGGTACCTGCGCGGCTTCCCCGCGGGTTCCGAGGTACGGAGCGGCCTGGCACGGGTGTCGTCGCTGAGCGAGTTCGACGATCTCCTCGGCCAACTCGATCCGACCGTCTCGTTCCCGGCCGATGCCGAAGGCCCCCGTGGCCGCCAAGGCTCACCCAGCGCCGTGGCGTTGCCCGACGGATGGCTCGACGACCCCGACGACACGCTCGTCCCGGCGGGTGCCGACATCATGCATTCCGGTGGATGACCTGCACTGATACACCTTCCGGGCGAGACAAAACTCGCATATCTCCGCTCATCGCCCGGCAATCAGTATCATGGCGAGGTCGCCCGGACCGAGGGCGAACACTACGAGTGCGGGAACGCGACGCGGAGAGGCCAGGACATCTGTGGTGAGGAGCACGATCCGGGTTCGCCCGACAGTCGTGCCCCCTGGGAGCGGCCGATCGCCGACCCCGCCAACCGCGACTCACATTCCGGCCGAATCCGTCGGGACCGGACCGACGATGCAGGAACCGACAGCGGTCGGTCGGACACCGGACGAAGTGCCGGTTCACGCTCCGACAGCCGCCGCAGCGAGACCGGACGCAGCAGGCGCAACGACTCTGCCGACAAGTCGAAGCAGCTCACCGTCGCAGAGCTGATGAACAAGGTGGACCGCGAGAAGAACTCGCCCTCCGCCACCCCGTCATCTCCCTCTCCCGCATCATCGCCACCTCCCGCAGTGTCCCGACCGTCCGCGGCACCTCTGGTTCCCGATACTCCGCCCGCCATCCGAACGCCGCAGGCTCCGCCCTCGACGACACAGCCTCCGCCCTCGACGACACAGCCTCCGCAGCCTCCGCGACCCCCTGCAGCCCCGAAGGCTGCGGAAGCTCCGGCACCTCCGCAGCGGCCGA
>BBEG01000072.1 GCA_001312645.1 Rhodococcus sp. JCM 9791 | reverse complement strand
GTCGAAAGTGTCGGGGTGCCACAGCCTGGTGAGTAGTTCTGTTTCGGCACTGGTGATCAGGTCGAGCAGCCACCCGACGCGAACATCGATGTCGCCGAGTCCGATCGGGTCGCCGGTGGTGTCGTCGACCGCCGCATGGGGGCGGGTGGTGAACGAGAACTGGCGTCGCTCGGTCAGTTCGGTGCCGGTCATCATACCTCTCCTTTTCCGCCCGAGTGCGGGCAGCACCGATGGGTGCCGCACGTGTTCCTTTCCGGCGGTGCCGGTGTCAGGTCTCGGCGGTGACGACAACGCGGGCCACCGACATGTTCTGTTCGGCCCGCACGCGGGCGCCTGGGGTGGTACTCCGTGGTCTCGTCGAGGGGTGAAGGAGGCCGGAAGGGATATCTGTGAGTATGAGGGAGTATCGGCTTTCTCATCGACTGTTGTTAGCCTTCGACATCATGGGCACGAACTCTTTCGACGCGGTTCTGTTCGACTTCTCCGGCACGCTCTTTCGGCTGGAGGAGGACGACAGCTGGATGGAGCAGATCACCGACAGCGCCGGTGCACAGTTCGACGTGCACCAGCAGGCCGAATTGATGCGACGTCTCACGGCCCCGACCGGACAACCCGTCGAGATGGACGCCGAAGAACATCACGCCTGGACCAACCGTGACCGCGACCCGGCGTGGCATCGAGAGGCGTATCTCACGGTGCTGAGCAGATCCGGTGTCGCCGACCCTCAGCAGGCACAGAGTTTGTATGCGAAGGTGACGGACCCGGCCTGCTGGACCGTCTATCCCGACACGGTCCCGGTGATCGAGGCTCTCTCGGGCGACGGCTACCGCATCGGGGTGCTCAGCAACATCGCTTTCGACATCCGACCCGCCTTCGCCGCACTCGGAATCGATGATCTCGTCTCGGCGTTCACGCTGTCGTTCGAAGTGGGGGCGGTCAAGCCGGAACCGGAGATCTTCCGGCACGCCGTCGAGACGCTGGGCGTCGATCCCGCACGGACTCTCATGATCGGCGACAGCGAGCAGGCCGACGGTGCAGCCCGCGAGGTCGGATGTTCGTTCCAGCTCGTCGAACCTCGCCCCACTGCAGAACGACCCGATGCATTGTGGCGAGCGCTGTCGGCCGCAGGCATCAGTCCTCGGACCAGGCGCAGGGAGATCGAGTTGATGCAGTACCGCTGATCGGTGGGCGTCGGATAGCCCTCGCCTTCGAACACATGGCCCATGTGGCTGTGGCATGCCGCGCACAGCACCTCGACCCGTCGCATCCCGAGACTGTCGTCGGCATGCAGGATCACGCGTCGGAGTCGGCCGGATCGAAGAACGACGGCCAGCCGCAGTGCGAATGGAACTTCTCCGAGCTCCGGAACAACTCTGCACCACATGCGCGGCACTCGTAGACACCCTCGGTCTCGGAATCTGTGTATTCGCCGGTGAACGGACGTTCGGTACCCGCCTGGCGCAGTACTGCGTACTCGGCCGGGGTCAACTTGGCGCGCCATTCGTCGTCGCTGTGCGTGACCTTCGGTGCGGGTTCCGATCGGGGAGTGGAAGTCATGGCCTCCACGCTAGCGGTGTGCGAGTGACTGTGCCACGAGGTACGTCAGGTCACGAGCGGTCAGGCAGAACAGGTGCGATCTCGGGTTCCGGTCCCTGATCCGGATTCGGCCGGCCAGTGGTTTCCGCCTCCGCTGAACGCAACAGATGCGACGGTTCGATCCCACCGTCGAGACGACCCTCGCGGCGCGCGGCAAGATAGCGGTCGAGGAGTACGGCGAAGACCACGATCAGCAGCAGGGACCAGCCGAACGTCGTCTTCATGTACTCGGCTGCACGACCGGCCTCGACCCAACGTCCGGACAGCCATGAGTCGTAGCTGAGGAAACCGTAGACGGCGAGCCACGCCGGCCAGTTACGCATGACCGAGTTCGGGAGCAATACCGTCATGATCAGCGGGAAGAGCATCATCGAGTAGTACATCTGACCGAGCGAACTGAGCAGGAACGATGCGCCGAGCAGCACGCCGGTGCTCGTGCAGACGAAGAACACGTCGTCCTTGCGGCAGTAGCGGTACAGCAACCACATCGACGCGACGACCATCAGTGCCAGCGCTACGCGCAGGCCTGCGACCAGCCAGCCCGGAAGCCCGTAGTACATGCCGTTGCCGACGATCGCGCTGTTGAAGTAGTCGCGCGATTCCAGCAGGTACGGGACGGTGTGCTCGACGAACTGCCACGCGTCGACCGACAAGGGCAACGCGATGATCGTCAGTGCAAGGGGAACACCGGCGGCCGTGACGAAAACCTTCCACTGCCCACGCAGAAGAGGCAACAACAGCAAGGGGGCCAGAATCGGTTTGACGGCGAACGTGAGACCGATCGCGACACCTGCCCACAGGTCACGGCGCTTGAGCAGCAAGGTCAGGAACGCCACCTCGCCGAGCAGCACGAGGCCGTTGATGTTGGTGAACACGAGGGTGTTGGTCACGGTCTCGGAGGAGAACGCGGCCAGCACGAGGATCGGTGCGATCGGGGAATCGAGACGTAATCCGAACATCCGCAGCAGCAGATAGAGCGCAATCAGGATGGCGATGGCGTTCGCGAGGATGAACAGCCACCGGGAGCGCTCCGGGTCGATCACGGCGATCGGTGAGATCAGCAGCGTCCCCGACGGTGGATACAGGTAGTGCGGATCGACCCAGTCGAAGTTGGCGGTGTAGACCGGGCGACGATTGAGAAATGCCAGGGCGGCCTCGTACACGGGCTTGAAGTCGTCGGTCCGGAATCCGTTGACGGCTTTGATGATGACCCGGTGCAGCACCGTCAGTACGGCCAGTGGCCACACGACGCACTTGATCACTTCCGCTGTGGTGCGGGCGGTGCGAGGCTCGAGACTCCTGAGGAACACTACGGCACGGTACACCGCAACCGGACCGAACGACGCATCCAGGGAATCTGCACGGCCGTGATCAGGCCGGGCAGAGGCTCCCATTCGGAGGAAGCGCCCCGTCTGCGACATATGCTTCGGTGCGGCCCTGTGCACATGTCGAATGGAGTGTCGCCGAATATCCGGCGCCCTGCCATGCCAGTGCCGTCCATCGGATTCCGCTCGCGGTCAGCGCACCGGTCACCGATTCCAGGCCCGCGTTTCCGACGATCGGGTCCGCTGCCGCACTGGTGACGAGCACCGGTACGTCGAGGGCGGCCGGGAGCGCCGGCGCCGCCATACTCGGCCACGCCGCACACGACGTTGCTGCGACGGCGGCATCACCACCGAACAGCGGATACGTCGTGGACCAGTTCTTCTGGAGCTCAGCGGCGCGCATCGGTGTCGGCCATCGCTGCCCGTCGCTGCACCGCGACACCCACTGGCCATCCGTCGACAGCATCGCTTCTGCTGTCCCCACGGATTCGAGCAGCGGCATGATGTCGCCGTCACGGGCGGCGGCCAGAATGTCGGACAGCTCGCGGATGCGGGCCTGCAGGTCGGCGCGGGGAGTGCCCAGGAAGGCGGTGATCGCCGTCAGAAGCGCATTCGACGAGACCGGCGCGAGCAGGCCGTCCGCGGCGCGGCCGTAGAGTTCCTCGATCGCTCCGCGCGGATCCGGCCCCAGCGAGCACTCCAGAGCAGCGCATCGACGAGAGAACTCGTCGACTGCGGCCTCCGCACCTCGCGCACTCGATTCGGCGAGCAGTTCGGCATCCGCGGTCGCTGCGGCCGGCGAATCCAGGATCAGTCGCCCGACACCACCTGGATAGGCGGCTGCGTATGCGAGCGCGACGGTCGCGCCGTTACCGATACCGAGCAACCCCAGCCGGTCGACATCCCAGGCTCGGCGCAGCTGCTCGATATCGCTCGCGGCATGCGATGCACCGAACATCAATTGCTGTGGCTGCAGGTAGTCGGTGCACGAGATGGTCGCCTGCCGGCCGAGTTCGGCGACGCGATCGGATGCATCACCGCTGCGGCCGAATTGCCCGAGATCTGCGAGGGCACGGCGATCTGCTCCGAAGATGCAGTCGATCTCCTGGGAGAGCCCGAGCCCGCGACGGTCGACGGCGACCAGAGGCCGAGCGGTCAAGATCGTCGACATCGGGCCCGTCGCGAGTGCGGCGAGCGCCCGGCTCGACGGAATGTCGGAGCCGGTCGTCACGACGAGCGGTGCGACGTCGGTGGGCGTATCAGCGATCCGCGCCCGGAGCACGCCGAGCGGGAACGATCCGGGTATCGCGCCCGTCACGTCGATGGGTGTGGGAACCTGTGCGCATTCGAGAACGAGTCCGGTCGGGCCCGGTGGCAATGCGAATCCACCGATCGTCTCGGAGGTGCAGTCACGCCAAGCGAGGTCGCTCTGCGGCACCGGAAGTTCGGTGCACCCGGGTCGCTCTCTTCTTGCTCTGCCGGTTGCCCGTCGCCCACGTCCTGGACGACCGCCACGTCGGGACGGATGGAGGGACCCGCTCCGCATGCGGCCACCGCCGACGCAACTGCGAGCCAACACACAGCGAGCACCCCGGTTCTGCGCATGCGGACAGCCTGCCAGGTGTGCGCCGCGGTGGTGCGCACCGGTGCGCCCGGAATGGGACGACGTCTACCTCTGTCGCGCTCCGATACGGTGAACTCGACGTGAACGGCCTGTGAAGTAGGTCCCATTACCCCGTCCTGTGCTGGATGTGCCATTCGCCGCCACTATCCTGGTGAAATGCACGAACGTCTCGTCGACCGGAATCCGGTGGTGCCCGCAGACCAACTGGTGGCGCAAATGGTGCCGCCCGCGATGTTCGACGAGGTGAGTTTCGCGTCGTACATCCCGGACCCCAACGAGCCCAGTCAGGCAGCTGCCGTTGCTGCGGCCGAAGCGTTCGTGGGGAAGGTCGGGAAGATCCGCAGCGGCAAGCGCGGGTTGTTCGGTCGCAAGGCACCGTCCACGGGTGCGGGCCTGTATCTCGACGGCGGGTTCGGCGTCGGTAAGACCCACCTCCTCGCTTCGATCTTCCACAGTGCGCCTTCACCCAAGGCTTTCGGCACGTTCGTCGAACTCACCCACGTCGTCGGTGCGCTCGGCTTCAACAAGGCCGTCGAGGAACTGTCGAGCCACAGTGTGCTGTGCATCGACGAGTTCGAACTCGACGATCCCGGCGATACCATGCTGGTGTCCCGGCTGCTGACCGAGCTGTCGGCCCGCGGAGTCTCGATCGTCGCCACCTCGAACACCCTTCCCGGTCAGCTCGGCGAGGGCCGGTTCGCGGCGCAGGACTTCCTTCGCGAGATCAAGAAGCTCGGGTCCATCTTCGAGACGCTCCGCGTCGACGGTCCCGACTACCGTCACCGCGACCTTCCGCCGGCACCCGAACCGGTCGATTCGAAGGTTCTGGTCGAACGTGCCACGGAGGTTCCCGGAGCTACGCTCGACGATTTCGACGAGTTGTGCACCCACCTCAGTACGCTGCACCCCTCGCGCTACGGAAAACTGGTCGAGGGTGTGAGCGCGGTGTTCCTCAACGGCGTCCACCCGGCCCAGGATCAGTCCGTTGCACTACGACTGGTGGTCCTCGCCGACCGGCTCTACGACGCGAGCATCCCGGTGACGGTAGCGGGAGCGAAGCTCGACGAGATCTTCACGCCCGAGATGCTGGCCGGCGGCTACCGCAAGAAGTACCTGCGCGCCACTTCGCGTCTCCTCGCGTTGTCGCGCTTCGAGGTTCCTGCCTGAAGTTCCGCGGACCGATCGTCGGGCCGGGTGCGCAGGGCTCGACGTCCCTCCAGTTCCGATGTCACTGCACTCGTGATGCAGCGCGTCCTACAAGGTGCGCTGCATCACGTGGTCACGGTGGATTTGCGAACCGACCGTGAACGTACGCTCGCCGACGACGTCGAACCCTTCTTTCGTATAGAAGCGCCGGGCTCGCGCATTCTGCTGATTGACACCGAGCCACAATCCGGTGTGACCGCCTGAACGACCGAGTTCGACGACGGCTGCCATGAGTGCCTTCGAGACTCCCGTGCCATGTCCGCCGGGGAGTACGTAGAATTTGCTGATCTCGATCGACGGGCGCGCGTGATCATCGCAGCGATTTCCGGGTCTTCGGGCGGAGCATCGATTGCCATCGCGTACCCGACGATCTCACCGCCGATCGACGCCTTGAGAACGATCCGCGACGGGTCCGTGAGGTACTCGGTGAATCGTTCGGCTGTGAGTGTGGCCTCGATGAAGGCGGCAACGTCTGTGCTCGAGGCATCGGTGGGCACGCCATCGGAAATGTCGCGGCCGCCACGTCGGCAATGCTCTCGGCGTCCCAGATTCCCGCACGTTCCACAGAGACGGGTGCGGTGGCTTCTTCGAGTGGTGTCGGCATGATTCCAGTGAACCAGCCGGCGGGTCCCGGCGGGTGCCGGCCCGAAAAGTGCCTGGAAATGGCTGAACCCCAGCCTTGGATGGGGGGTCATGGCTGGGGTTCATTTACCATCGGGGGGATGGCTCTTCCCACGATACATGAGGGATTCCTCAGCTTCCAAGTTGTGTCCCGATTCGAGGGGTCACGGTTTCGTCACACAGTTTCGGGGTGGAAGTTTGCGCTCGTCACAACGAAGTTCTAGGGTGAGGCGTTATGAAGCGCGTACTCGTAGTTCACCGCCGTAGCGGGGTCTGATTCGGACCGGCCCCTCGCTGCGGGCCCCTGAGCTGCGTGTCGGTCCTCCCTTCTCGTTGGAGACCACTACCGATGAACGCCTTCGATTCTTTTGCTTCGGCACATGCCCGTACCTCCGCACCGTCCTGGCAGGATCGGTTGCCCCTGCCATTGCGGGCCGACGCGGCGGGACTGACCTGGGAACGATTCACTGCCATCCATGCACCGCAGAACGGTCCGGTGCGTCTCGGTGGATGGAGCGCCACCGCACTGGGAGCGGGGCGCAGTTCGTACGAGGCGACACTCGCGGTGCACGCATCGATCCACACTGCGTCGGCAGTGGCGAACGGCCCGGTGGCGGGAATGACCGCACTGCTCCACGATCTCGGAATCCACCTCGAGATCCTCTCGTTCGACCAGCGTGAACTCGGTGGAGCGCACGCGACGTTCCTCCTGTGTCGGGAGGGTGACCGGCAGATGTGGGCAATGGGAATGGGGGAGACCGCAGCGGAGTCCACGCTGCGCGCCATGATTGCCGGCGCCAACCGGCTCAGTGTCGGTCGCTGACCAGAGAACAGCGAAGTCCCCCTTCGGAATCCGAAGGGGGACTTCGCTGTTCTCTGGTGCGCGATACTGGGATTGAACCAGTGACCTCTTCCGTGTCAGGGAAGCGCTCTCCCGCTGAGCTAATCGCGCCGGCTACTGACGCCGGTGTGGAGCGGATGACGGGATTCGAACCCGCGACCCTCACCTTGGCAAGGTGATGCGCTACCAGCTGCGCTACATCCGCATGTGCACGTTGGGGTGAAACTGGGTCGACCCACGTGCTGGTCGACCCTGGTGCGCGATACTGGGATTGAACCAGTGACCTCTTCCGTGTCAGGGAAGCGCTCTCCCGCTGAGCTAATCGCGCGAGGTGGAGACGGGAATCGAACCCGTGTGCACGGCTTTGCAGGCCGTTGCCTCACCACTCGGCCACTCCACCATAAAAGGTCGAGACCAACCTCTCGAGCGGATGACGGGATTCGAACCCGCGACCCTCACCTTGGCAAGGTGATGCGCTACCAGCTGCGCTACATCCGCATTCGCACCGTGGCGTCGTGCTCTCCGTGGTGCGGTTAAAAACTTAGCCGACCATCGCGGAAACACACAAATCTGCAGGTCAGTGCAAGGAAACTCGGTCAGGACGGCGCTTGGAAGGGCTGTGTGGGTCCGTTGGAAGGGGTCGTCGGGGAGCGGACTGGGCGCCAGGAATGCGGCGACGGCACGTGTGCGGCCGGGGAGAGCGGCGCGCCCGGCGCGCAGTGTTCCCCTATTCCGCGCAGTGTTCCTCTACTCGGGGAGGCGCTGCTCTCGGCACGTGAGCTCACGAGAGGGCGGTGGCTGGGGTCATCGTTCGGGGTGCGACACCGGAAAGTGGTGTGACCTGCTGATTCGTTTTCGTCCCAGGGTGCATGTTAAATTTCTTTGCGTTCGAGCCGCTGCGAAGCGGAACGGTCCCGTGGCTCAGTGGAAGAGCGTCCCGTTCACACCGGGAAGGTCGCTGGTTCGATCCCAGCCGGGACCACAGGTTCGCAAAAAAGGGCACCCTGCACAGGGTGCCCTTTTTGCGTATCTTGGCATGCAACTGTCGAGAGCAACGGTGACTGTGTCATCCGGTGGGACGAAAGACTCGTCGCCCGCTCGACGATGTGCACGTCTGCGGCCATCGAAGTCCGTGCGGGCGATGCAGGATCAGACCACGGTGGTTCGAGGAGGATTCGTCAGATGAGTGTCGCAGACGGCGCATGGCAGGCAGTGGGGACGACGGGCGCCCGCTTCGGGTCCAGGCGTCCACGCCACCGCACGAAGAGGGACGATCTTGTATATTCGCCCTCTGAAGAGGGTGAACGGTCGTCGGAGTTCGATGCTGCTGCGACACCGGCGTCGGCCCAGGGGGTAGGGCCGACCACCGGAGAACAGGTGCTGCCGGTGAGATGGCGCGCCGGGAGCCACGCATGATGGATCGCACGTTCGACGGCACTGGTCACGAAGGCACTGGGGGAGTCGGGAAATTGGAAGAACACACATCATCGTTCGTGAGGCCGTTCGTCCGAAGTGGTGGCCGTACCCGGACCGATATGGACCTGCCACTCGAGGCTCTGGTGTCCACGGTCCCGTCCTCGACGAGCATGATGGCCGGCAGGTTCGCCGAGGAGCATCGCGTCGTCGTCGGCCTGTGTGCGCAACCGCGCTCGACGATGGAGGTGGCCGCTCTGGCGGGAATCCCCCTCGGAGTGGCCCGAGTGCTGATCGGCGACCTCGCGGGAGCGGGCATCCTGACCGTGCACAGCACCGTGGACCAGGTCGGGCCGGGCAGCGCTCTTCTCGAACGGGTCCTCACGGGGCTGCACTCACTCTGACAGTCCGCGCGTCGTAGCGGTGTTTCGCTCCGGTATGCCCTGTGTTCGGTGGTGTGAGCGCATATCGATAGCATGGGGACGTTGCCGTCGCGCATCGCAGTCGCGCCCGGTAGCAGCCCCCAGAACAGGCATCCAGCCGAGGAGTCCAGCACAGTGACCACGCCCGCATCCGCGAAACCAGCCACGCTCGTCCGGGTGCCCGCGGGGACCACTGCCGCTTCCGCCGTGCGTGAGGCCGGACTCTCGACCAAGGGCCCCGATGCCATCGTGGTCGTCCGGGACGACGAAGGTGCGCTGCGCGATCTTGCCTGGATTCCCGACGTGGACGTCGAGGTCGAGGCAGTCGGCGCCGACACCGAGGACGGCCGCAGCGTGATCCGGCACTCGGCCGCGCATGTCCTTGCGCAGGCGGTGCAGCAGGAATTCCCCGAGGCCAAACTCGGTATCGGCCCGCCGATCAAGGACGGCTTCTACTACGACTTCCAGGTCGAGCGGCCGTTCACGCCCGAGGATCTCGCGAAGCTCGAGAAGCGCATGAAGAAGATCGTCAAGGATGCGCAGCGCTTCTCCCGCCGCGTCGTCGAGAACATCGAGGACGCCCGCGAGGAACTGCAGAACGAGCCGTTCAAGCTCGAGCTCATCGACGACAAGTCCGGCAGCAGCGACTTCGAACCGGACCCCGAGATCATGGAGGTCGGCGGCAAAGAGCTGACCATCTACGACAATCTCAACCCGCGCACGGGTGAGCTGGTCTGGAAGGACCTGTGCCGTGGCCCGCACCTGCCGACCACCAAGTTCATCCCTGCGTTCAAGCTCACCCGCAGCTCCGCCGCGTATTGGCGAGGCGACCAGGACAACGCCGACCTCCAGCGGATCTACGGCACCGCGTGGGAATCCACCGAGGCGCTCGAGAGTCACCTGGAACTACTCGCCGAGGCCGAGCGCCGCGATCATCGCAAGCTCGGCGCCGAACTCGACCTGTTCTCGTTCCCTGACGAGCTCGGTTCGGGTCTGCCGGTGTTCCATCCCAAGGGCGGCATCATCCGCCAGGAGATGGAGAACTACTCGCGTCAGCGCCACGTCGACGCCGGATACGACTTCGTCAACACCCCGCACATCACCAAGGGGCACCTCTACGAGGTCTCGGGTCATCTCGATTGGTACAAGGACGGCATGTTCCCGGCGATGCACATCGACGAGGAACTGAACGACGACGGCACGATCCGCAAGCCCGGCCAGGACTACTACCTCAAGCCGATGAACTGCCCGATGCACGACCTGATCTTCCGGTCGCGAGGGCGTTCGTACCGCGAGCTTCCGCTCCGCATGTTCGAGTTCGGCTCCGTCTATCGCTACGAGAAGTCCGGTGTCGTCCACGGACTCACACGTGTGCGCGGCATGACACAGGACGACGCGCACATCTTCTGCACGCCGGAACAGATGCGCGACGAGCTCACCACGATCTTGAATTTCATCCTCGACGTGCTCAAGGATTACGGACTCGACGACTACTACCTCGAGTTGTCGACGAAGAACCCGAAGAAGTTCGTCGGTAGCGACGAGTTGTGGGAGACGGCCACCGAGACGCTGCGTGAGGTCGCGGAGTCCTCGGGCCTGACGTTGGTCCCGGATCCGGGCGGCGCCGCGTTCTACGGGCCGAAGATCTCTGTTCAGGTCAATGACGCGCTCGGCCGCAACTGGCAGATGTCCACTATTCAGCTCGACTTCAATCTGCCCGAGCTCTTCGAACTCGAATACACCGGATCGGACGGTGCCAAGCATCGCCCGGTGATGATCCACCGTGCACTGTTCGGCTCGATCGAGCGGTTCTTCGGTGTGCTCACCGAGCACTACGCCGGTGCGTTCCCCGCATGGCTCTCGCCGGTCCAGGTGGTCGGTATCCCGGTCGCTGCCGAGTTCGAGGAGCATCTCTTCGACGTCGTCGGCAAACTGAAGTCGGCCGGGATCCGCGCCGAGGTGGATGTGTCCGACGACCGCATGCAGAAGAAGATCCGAACCCACACCACGCAGAAGGTTCCCTTCATGCTGCTCGCCGGCGAACGCGACGTCGCCGCCGGTGCGGTGAGCTTCCGATTCCGCGACGGCACCCAGGTCAACGGTGTGCCCGTCGACGAGGCAGTGAGCATCGTCTCGGACTGGGTCCGCCGACGCGACAACGCCTCTCCCACCGCGGAGCTGGTGCGTCCGGCAGAACAGGGAGCGACCTCTTGACCGGCGAGGGAACTCCCGGGCCCGCCGACACCGCCGATTCGATGATCGATCGCGGTGTCGGTGAATCCGACCATCTGCAACGACTGTGGTCACCGCACCGGATGTCGTACATCACCGAGTCCCCAGGACTGCGGAGCGAGCCGTACGAGCCGTTCACCGAGATCCCGAAGATGGCCGACGAAGAAGGTCTGGTCGTCGCCCGCGGTGAATCCGTGTACGCGGTGCTCAATCTCTACCCGTACAACCCGGGCCACCTCATGGTGGTGCCGTACCGGCGGGTGGCGAACCTCGAAGACCTCACGGGGGAGGAGAGCACCGAGCTCATGGCGTTCGCTCAGCGGGCGCTTCGGGTGATCAAGAAGGTGTCGCGTCCCCACGGGTTCAACGTCGGACTCAATCTGGGTGCCGCCGCGGGAGGTTCGTTGTCCGAACACCTGCACCTGCATGTGGTGCCACGCTGGGGCGGCGACGCGAACTTCATCACCGTCCTCGGCGGCTCCAAGGTGATGGTGCAGCTGCTGCGTGACACCCGCGCGTTGCTGGCCTCGGCATGGGACGAGTGACGCCGGCCGAAGACGGGCCCACACCCGACCGTGCCCACGGTCCGACGGTGCGTCATGGCAGGATCGGATTCCGGACACGTCGGGCGAAGGGAAATTCGGGGGTCTCGGAATGCTGAGCTTCTTCGGTCGCGCATCGGTGTCGAAGGTGACAGCACCGCTCGGTCAGGCCTTGAACCGCACGGGCCTGACCCCGGACGCCGTGACCATCATCGGCACGGTCGCCACGATCGCAGCTGCCCTCACACTCTTCCCGGCCGGCCACCTGTTCGTCGGCACGCTCGTCATCTGGCTGTTCGTGATGTTCGACATGCTCGACGGTGCGATGGCACGTGCCCGCGGCGGCGGAACGCGTTTCGGTGCCGTCCTGGACGCCACGTGCGACCGAGTCGCCGACGGAGCGATTTTCGCGGGACTGGCGTGGTGGGCGATTTATCACGAGCAGAGCCGGCCGCTGGTGATCGCGACGCTGATATGCCTCGTGTGTTCACAGGTGATCTCGTATGCCAAGGCGCGCGCCGAGGCGAGCGGCCTGTCGGCCGACGGCGGTCTCATCGAACGCCCCGATCGTCTCGTGATCGTGCTCGTCGGCTCCGGACTGACCGGACTCGGTCTCGACTGGGCCATCCACGTCGCGATGTGGCTGCTCGCCGCAGGTTCGGTCATCACGGTGTTCCAGCGTGTTCTCGCGGTGCGGAACTCGCCGGGCGCGCGTGAACTGCTACCGATCGCGCCGACGTCGGCTTCGGCGTCCGAGACGGATACCGGAAACGGGGAGCAGTCGTGAACGGCGAGGACCGGGAATGAACACGGCCGAGCGAGTCTCGGACCTCGGATACGCTGCGGGATGGCGACTGGTACGACTGTTGCCGGAACGCGTCGCGACGAAGCTGTTCGATGCAGGAGCGGACTTCGCTTCCCGTCGGAACGGCGGACCGAACCAACTGCGCCGCAACCTCTCCCGCGTTCTCGGCGTTCCTCCAGGACAGGTACCCGATGGCCTGATCAAAGCTTCGGTCAGATCGTACGCGCGCTATTGGCGTGAATCCTTCCGGCTTCCGTCGATGGATCTCGACGCCACCGCGGCGTCGATCGACTCCGCGGTCGAAGGCCGCGAACACATAGAGGCGGCGTTGGCTGCCGGTCGTGGCGTGGTTCTGGCGCTGCCGCACAGCGGCAACTGGGACATGGCCGGCGTGTGGTGTGTCCGCACATACGGCGGGTTGTCCACGGTGGCCGAGCGTCTACGCCCCGAGTCGTTGTTCCGTCGCTTCGTCGAGTACCGAGAGGGCCTCGGGTTCGAGGTGTTCCCGCTTTCGGGTGGTGAGAGTCCCCCGTTCGTCGAGTTGTCGGCGCGTCTGCGCGACAACAAGGTCGTCTGCCTGCTGGGGGAGCGCGATCTCGCGCGCAAGGGTGTGCCCGTGACGTTCATGGGAGAACCCACGCGTATGCCTGCCGGACCGGCGAAACTGGCGATCGAGACCAACGCAGCCCTGCTTCCCGTGCATTGCTGGTTCACCGACGACGGATGGGGATTCCGGGTCCATCCGGAGATCGACGTCAGCGACGGTATCGCCAGCGCCACGCAGCACCTCGCCGACCGATTCGCTGCCGATATCGCGGAGCACCCTGCAGACTGGCACATGTTGCAACCACTGTGGATGGACGACCTGTCCGACTCACGACGCGCCCGAATGGAGGAGTGAGTGAGGATCGGAATGGTCTGTCCGTACTCGTTCGATGTACCGGGTGGTGTCCAGGCCCACGTCGTGGATCTCGCCGAGGTTCTCATCGCGCGCGGACACGAGGTGAGCGTGCTCGCGCCCGCCTCCGAGACGACGGTGCTACCCGACTTCGTCGTCTCTGCGGGTAGAGCGGTCGCGATCCCATACAACGGATCGGTGGCCCGCCTGAGCTTCGGCCCCGTCTCCTACGCGCGAGTGCGGCGCTGGATCAACGACAACAACTTCGACGTCCTCCACATCCACGAACCGAATGCACCGAGCCTGTCGATGCTCGCATTGAAGATCGCCGAGGGGCCGATTGTCGCGACGTTCCACACGTCGACGACGAAGTCGCTGGTACTCAGTACTTTCCAAGGGGTTCTGCAGCCGTTTCTCGAGAAGATCAGCGGTCGCATCGCGGTGTCCGAACTCGCTCGTCGCTGGCAGGTCACCTCGCTCGGAGCCGATGCCGTGGAGGTCCCCAACGGAGTCGACGTGCCGTTCTTCCGGCACTCTCCGCCGCTTCCCGGATATCCGCGGGCCGGCCGGACGGTGCTGTTCCTCGGCCGCTTCGACGAATCCCGAAAGGGTATGGATGTGCTCGTCGGTGCGTTGCCCGCACTGGTGGCGCGATACCCGGATATCGAGATCCTGGTCGTGGGTCGCGGTGACGAGGACAGACTCCGCAAGGATGCAGGACCGCACGCAGGCCACCTCCGGTTTCTCGGACAGGTCGACGACGATGAGAAGGCCTCAGCGATGCGCAGCGCCGACGTGTACTGCGCACCGAATCTCGGCGGGGAAAGTTTCGGGATCGTCCTCGTCGAGGCGATGGCATCGGGTACTGCCGTCGTCGCCTCCGAACTCGATGCGTTCAGGCGAGTGCTGCGCGACGGGCGAGCAGGGGTGCTCGTCCCCGTCGGGGACTCCAAGCGCTCGCCGACGGCATCCTGGAGGTTCTCGACGACGACGACCGCCGCGCCGCGTTGGTCGACGCCGGATCCGAGGTCGTGGAGACCTACGATTGGCCGGTGGTGGCCGACCAGATCTTGCGGGTGTACGAGACGGTCACCGTCGGCGCCGGACCTGTGCGGGAGGTGCGGTCGTGACTCTCAGCGCTCTGACGATCCTCGTCCTGTCGCTGATCGCAGCCGTCGTCCTGTTGCTCGGCCTGTGGGCATACGCGACAGCGAATCGCTCGATCGGTTGCACGTGCGGTCGGACCTCTCGTGGCAGGCGCTCGATGCAGCCCTCGCCCGTCGCGCCGTGGTGGTGCGCAGCATCGCAGCATCCACGTCCGCTTCGGAGGGTCGTCGGTTGTCGATGCTGGCCGACCGGGCGGAACGCGCAGACCGTGCGCACCGGGAAACCGCCGAGAACGAACTCTCCGTTGCCCTCGCAGGCCTCGACGTCGAACGATTGCGCCCGCAGCTGGTCGCCGAACTCGCCGACTCCGAGGCCCGCGTGCTCATCGCGAGAAGGTTCCACAACGATGCTGTGCGAGACACGCTCGCGTTGCGCACTCGTCGCCCGGTGCGGTGGCTCCACCTCGGCGGCACCGCACCGCTGCCGACGTACTTCGAGATAGCCGAACGCGAACCGGACAAGGCAGGCGCTGTCGAGAAGATCGGGACCGTCGAGAAGTCGAGGGTGGCCCCATCGCAATCGCCGATCCCGGATCGGGCTCGCACATCGGCGCGGGTGGTGCTGCTCGACGACATCGGGCGTGTGCTCCTGCTTCGCGGTCACGATCCGGCACGCCCGCGGGTGCGCTTCTGGTTCACTGTCGGTGGCGCAGTGGAACCCGGCGAGGACCTGCGTGTCGCAGCCGTCCGGGAACTCGCGGAGGAGACCGGGCGCACCGTCGCCCCCGAACAGCTCGTCGGACCGGTGTGGCGGCGAGTGGCCGTCTTCCCGTTCAACGGTGAGGTACTGCATTCCGAAGAACTGTTCTTCGTCCTGCAGACACCCGGATTCGAGCCCGGCTCCGAAGGATTCACCGAGCTCGAACGTCGCATGGACCTCGAATTCAGGTGGTTCGACACCGAAGGGCTCCGCGAACTGGTCTCTGCGGGAGAACCGCTGTACCCGCAGGACCTCCCGGAACTCCTCGACGAGGCCCGGCGTATCGCCGGCAGCCGCGAGGAAACAGCTCTGAACGCCCCAGTGCGCGCCATTCGCTGACCTCGACGATCTCGACAGCGCTCCGACAAGGCCAGCGCATCGCGACTGGCTATGGGGAACCACCCGCACACGGTCATAGGCTCGGCGAGTCGCGATTCGTTTCTGCGCGACGACCATTCTGCGTCGACTTCGTCGTGCCGGATGTGCTGCGTCGGTTCGCTGCGTCAGTTCTGTTGTGTCGAGTTTCTTCTGAGGAGTTCAGCTGTGAGTACCCCGGACACCACCGCCCCCACCGGTACCGCTCGCGTCAAGCGCGGGATGGCCGAGATGCTCAAGGGCGGTGTGATCATGGATGTGGTCACCGCGGACCAGGCCAAGATCGCCGAGGATGCGGGAGCGGTCGCTGTCATGGCACTCGAACGCGTGCCCGCGGACATCCGTGCACAGGGCGGGGTCTCGAGGATGAGTGATCCCGACATGATCGACGGCATCATCGGCGCCGTCTCCATCCCCGTCATGGCCAAGGCGCGGATCGGGCACTTCGTCGAGGCGCAGGTGTTGCAGGCGCTCGGAGTCGACTACATCGACGAGTCCGAGGTCCTCACCCCCGCCGACTACGAGAACCACATCGACAAGTTCGCATTCACCGTGCCATTCGTGTGTGGTGCCACCAATCTCGGGGAAGCGTTGCGCCGCATCAACGAAGGTGCAGCGATGATCCGCTCCAAGGGCGAGGCCGGCACCGGTGATGTCTCCAACGCCACGACCCACATGCGGCAGATCAGGCAGCAGATCCGGCGACTGAGCTCGCTTCCCGAGGACGAACTCTACGTCGCGGCGAAGGAACTGCAGGCCCCGTACGACCTCGTCGTCGAGGTCGCGAAGGCAGGAAAGCTTCCGGTGACGTTGTTCACGGCCGGGGGTATCGCCACCCCCGCGGATGCCGCGATGATGATGCAGCTCGGCGCCGAGGGTGTGTTCGTCGGTTCCGGGATCTTCAAGTCCGGCAACCCCGAACAGCGTGCCGCGGCAATCGTCAAAGCCACCACCTTCTACGACGACCCCGACGTGCTTGCCAAGGTGTCGCGCGGACTGGGCGAGGCCATGGTCGGCATCAACGTCGACGAGATCCCCGCGCCGCACCGGCTCGCCGAGCGCGGATGGTAGCCATCCCTGCCTTGTCGCCGTCGTCCGGCGGATAACCTACTTCCGGGTACAAAACGGAAGGGTCCCGCATGGCGAAGATCGAAGACATCCTCGAACTCGAACGAATCGAAGAGAACATCTTCCGCGGCATCGCAACGGAGACGTTGCTGCCGCGGACGTTCGGTGGCCAGGTAGCGGGGCAGGCACTGGTATCGGCAGTACGCACCGTGGTCCCGGAATTCCAGGTCCACTCCCTGCACGGCTATTTCCTCCGTCCGGGAGACCCGACCAAGGGAATCGTGTACCAGGTCGACCGGATCCGTGACGGTCGCTCGTTCTGTACACGCCGCGTCACTGCGGTGCAGGACGGTCATGCGATCTTCACGATGTCGGCGTCGTTCCACGCCGACGATCAGGGCATCGAACATCAGGACGAGATGCCCACAGTCCCCACGCCGGAAGAGCTCCCCGATGCGAAGACACTCGTCGAGCAAGGTCGCGAGGAATTCGCGTGGGCACTGCGCGAGTGGTCGAACTGGGATTTCCGATTCGTGCCACCGGAGCACATGGTTGCCGACCGCGGGGTGGCCGCGCACCAGCGAGTGTGGTTCCGGTCGCGCGTCACACTCCCGGACGACCCGGTCTTCCACGTGTGCACACTCGCCTATATGAGTGATATGACCCTGCTCGGCTCGGCCCACGTCATCCACCCCGACGAAAAGACCCAGGACGCGTCCCTCGACCACGCCATGTGGTTCCTGCGTCCGTTCCGAGCCGACGACTGGTTGCTCTACGACCAGACGTCGCCCTCCGCTGGGTTCGGCCGTGCATTGACACAGGCCGGATCTACGACAGCAGAGGAAACATGGTCGCCGCAGTCGTTCAGGAAGGACTCACGCGCTATCTGCGTGAGTCCTGATCTGCCGACCTCGGTAGTTACGTGCGGCGGCCGCCGACAACACGAGAGGAAGGCGGTCCGCCGTGGCTACTGCGCTGCTGCACACCACTCCGACGATTGGGGTGCTCGCACTCCAAGGCGACGTGCGGGAACATCGAGCGGCGCTCGAATCGGCCGGTGCGCGCACCGTCGCGCTGCGCCGCGAAAGCGAACTCGACGCGGTCGACGGCATCGTGATTCCCGGAGGTGAATCGACGACGATGAGTAGGCTGCTCCGGGTATTCGACCTGCTCGAACCGTTGCGGGCGCGGCTGAAGGAGGGTCTGCCCGCCTACGGCTCGTGCGCCGGGATGATCCTACTTGCCACCGAGGTACTCGACACCCGGCCGGATGCCGAGCATCTCGACGCGCTCGACATCACCGTGCGGCGGAACGCCTTCGGCCGCCAGGTGGATTCGTTCGAGACCGATCTCGACATGACCGGAGTCGACGGTGGTCCGGTGCGGGCCGTGTTCATCCGCGCACCCTGGGTGGAGCGGGTCGGGCCCGACGTCGAGGTCCTCGCTCGAGTTCCTCAGGGTCCGGCCGAGGGACGGGTGGTCGCGGTGCGGCGCGACGGGGTGTTCGCGACGTCGTTCCACCCCGAGGTGACCGGTGATCTGCGTGTCCATCGACTCTTCGTCGAGACTGTGCGCTCGCACGCGGGAGCCCGGTAGGTAGACTCGACTCTCCGAAGTGTCGGTTTCACCGACTTCACATCGCCGGAAGGGGCTCCAAGCGAATGAGCGGCCACTCCAAATGGGCCACCACCAAGCACAAGAAGGCGGCCATCGACGCCAAGCGCGGCAAGATGTTCGCGAAACTCATCAAGAACATCGAGGTGGCAGCTCGCACCGGCGGTGGTGACCCTGGCGGGAATCCGACCCTCTTCGACGCCATCCAGAAGGCGAAGAAGAGTTCGGTACCGAACGACAACATCGAACGCGCCGCAAGCGTGGCGGGGGCGAAGAGGCCGGCGGCGCCGACTGGCAGAACATCACGTACGAGGGATACGGCCCCAACGGTGTCGCATTGCTCATCGAGTGCCTCACCGACAACCGCAATCGTGCTGCGGGTGAGGTGCGTACGGCGATGACACGCAACGGCGGCAACATGGCGGATCCGGGTTCGGTCGCCTACCTGTTCACCCGCAAGGGCGTCGTCACGCTCGAGAAGAACGGCCACTCCGAGGACGACCTCCTCGAAATCGTCCTCGACGCGGGAGCCGAGGAGATCAACGACCTCGGAGAGTCGTTCGAGATCGTGTCCGAGCCCACGGATCTGATTGCCGTCCGAACCGCGCTCATCGATGCGGGAATCGACTACGACGCGGCCGATCCCGACTTCCGTGCCTCGGTCGAGGTACCTGTCGATGCGGAGGGCGCGCGGAAGGTCATGAAGCTCATCGATGCGCTCGAAGACTGCGACGATGTGCAGGATGTCTACTCGAACGTCGACATCCCCGACGAGGTTCTCGCCGAACTCGATGCCTGATCGACCGCCGTGGCGGCG
>BBEG01000071.1 GCA_001312645.1 Rhodococcus sp. JCM 9791 | reverse complement strand
GGCGGCACCCGCGAGCGCACCGAAGGCAACCGCGAGCGCACCGAAAGTACCGGCGGCACAACCCGAGGCCGAGCACTCGACCTCATGCAATACGCGCGCGGCTCCGCGGTGCAACGCATCGCGCCGGTCGTGGGGGTCGTCGCAATTCTCGCGGTCATCCTCGCAGTGATCCTCCGTAAGCGGTCGAACTGATCACCACACCGCACTGATCCCCGTCTCTCGCGCGGTGACCCGGGTAACTCCTCAGGTCACCGCGGAGAGACGTGTGGCGTGAAGTCCGGCTGCCAGATCCGGTGTGGCGATCACCGACAGTTCGCTGCGCAGCCAGCGGTGGCCGGGGTCGTCGTCGAACTCGTCGTGCCATACCGCCCACTCGCGCACGGCGGGAAGCGAGAAGTTCGGTTCGAGGATCCGTAGCTGCGCCACACCCGCGATCCGCCGGGCCATACGCTCCGGGATGATCGTCACGAGGTCGGTCATCTCGAGCACATAGGCAGAACCGCGATGTTGGTGGTCGTCGCCGATGTCCTCGTGGCGATCCCTGCCCGGGACAGGGTTCGGCCCAGACTCTTGTCGCCGCCGTACTGCAGATAGGACAACAGAGGGTAGCCCGCGAGCACATCCGGGGTGAGTTCGATGCCCGCATACGGATGGCCGCTCCACACGACCCCGACGTATCGGTCGTGGAGGACGACTCGGCGGCGGCACTGTTCGAATTCGGAGGTGGCGAGGAGCTGCTCGGGTACCACAGCGAGGTCGACCTCATGTCTGTGGAATGCCTCGATCCCGGCCACCGACAGTGGCTGCATGTCGAACCTGATGCCGTGCGACCGGTACCGATTCCGTCTCAGGAGGTTCCGCAGCAGCGTCACCTCCGAATAGTCTCCGGTGAGCAGTATGAAGGCACGCTCGGCCGTCGCGGGATCGAAATCCGGAACAGTGAGGATCGATCGCTCCACGGTGGACAGCACACGTCGTAGCGGTTCGGCGAGGGCGAGTGCGCGCGGCGTCGGTCGCAGTGTTCGTCCGCTCTTGACGAGAAGCGGGTCGTCGAACTGCTTGCGGAGGCGCGCCAATGCGGTACTGGTGGCGGGTTGCGACATGTTCAGGCGGCGTGCAGCCTTCGTCACATTGCATTCGGTTAGAAGGACATCGAGTACGACGAGCAGATTCAGATCGACTCGTCGCAGTTCCACCGCATTTCTCCTCTTCATGGGGATCGTCGGGCCTCCGGGATCCTATCCCAGCCGCCCGTTACATACTGAACGTCCGGTATCTGTTACAGCAGATACCTGTTATCCGAATCGGACATGCAATTTGTATAAATGCATGACACGGCCCTAATCTGGCCAGATCTCACTGGTTGAGTGCTAGATTGCCGATTTTTCCCAGGACATATCCCGAATTCGGCCCGGCCGGTGTGAGACACGGACCAGAAAGGCCAGGCCCACCCCCATGAGCCTCTTCCGCAACCTGCGGCTGCCGACACCGGACAACTGGCGCCTGTGGCAGAAGGTCACGGCGGTTGTCGCTGTGCCCCTCATCGCCGCGTCGCTCTACGGCGCCTGCGCGTCTACGACTCCGTCCAAGAGGCGAGGCACTTCTCCGAGCAGGCCGAGCAAGTGTCGATCATCCCTTCGCTGGCGCAGTGGAGCATGGGTGTCGGCGGTGCTGCTCTGGCAAACATGATCCACCTGCCCACCGACAACGCCGCAGCGATCATCTCCGAGAACGAGGCCACGATCGACGCGTTCCTCGCCGACAGTGATCTCGACCCGAAGGTCATGGCCGAGGTCTCTCGCGCCGTCCAGGAAGGCGAGGCCCTCTATCAGAGCGCCACGCAAGGTGGAGTCTCACGCGAGGCACTCCACGAACGGCTCCAGGGATTCGTCTCCCGGATCACCCTGGTGTTCCGGACGATCATCGACTCGAGCGGCGACTCGCGGGTGCTGGCCGATTCCGGTCTGCTCCTCGCCACCTGGGACACCCAGTGGTCGATCATCGACCAGATCGTCGCGTTCGGTGCGCTCATGGACGGATCCGAAGCAGCGAGCCTCATGTTCACCAATGCGCAGGCAGCCGAAGCAGGCAAGCTCGCCCTGTTCCTCGAGAACGTGAACGATCCCGAGCTGGCTACCAACCTCAACGGGCTGATGGACCAACGACGAGCCCTCATCACAGGTATCGACGACGCGTCCACCGACGTCTCCGCACTGCGCAACTCCATCTTCGCGAGCCTGACCATCTACCAGGAGACCCTCGACGGAGCGGGCGCCCGTATCGTCACGACGCTCGACGACCTCGCTTCCACGGCCAAGCGGAACGCCTGGGGAACGGTAATCGGCGTGACCGTCATCCTCACGCTCGCGCTCGGCCTCGCGCTGCTCGTTTCGGCTCCCTGATCCGGCCACTGCGACGCCTCCGCAACGACACTCTCCGGGCCGCAGAAGTGGGCCTGCCCGAAGCAATCTCGAACATCAAGAACGGCGCCGACATCGAGACGGTCAACCTCGAGCCGGTCGGTGTCACCACGCGGGAGGAGATCGGTGAGGTCGCACGCGCTGTCGACAACATGAGCATCGGCGCGCTCCGCCTCGCAGGTGAGCAGGCCGCGCTTCGCCGCCAGGTCAACGAGATGCTCGAAACCCTCGCACGACGGAACAAGACCCTCGTCGAGCAGCAGCTCACGCTCATCGACTCGCTCGAGCACGAAGAACGCGACCCCACACGACTCGAGAATCTGTTCGCACTCGACCACCTCGCTGCACGTATGCGACGCACCGGTGATTCGCTGCTCGTCCTTGCCGGCACTCGTCAGCGCATGGGACGCATCCCCGACACACCGTTGGGCGACGTGCTCCGCGCCGCAGTGTCCCAGGTCGAGAACTACCAGCGTGTCGATTTCGGTAACGCACCGGAAGGCAGTCTGCTCGGCAGCTCCGTCACCGACATCGTGCATCTCGTCGCCGAGTTGCTCGACAACGCGCTCCGCGCCTCCCCGCCGGACAGCACCGTCGCATTCGCGTTCTCCCGCGCCGTCGACGGAGGATTGCTGCTCGAGATCGCCGACCGCGGTATCGGCATCCCGGCCGAGGAACTGGCCGAGATCAACGAACGGCTGTCGAGCGACGACGAAGGCAACTGGGGAGCGGCCCGACGCATGGGTCTGTTCGTGGTCGCGCGCCTCTCTGCGCGCAACGGGATCACGGTGCGCCTGCGCCCGACCTTCGATTCCACGACCAACGCCGGTATCACCGCAAGCGTCTACCTGCCCATCCGACTCCTCAAGGGAGTGGGCAACTCTGTCACCGACACGTATCAGATCGATCGTCCGCGTCGGCTGCAGCGATCGGCAGCGGAGACCGAGCACGCCATCAACCCGTACCCGCTCGCACAGGAGATTTCCGAACGACCTGCGGGACAACAGCCGCCGAGGAGTTCGTTCTCCGACAACACGGTGCAGTACGACCCGAGTCCCCAGTACGACCCGAGTCCCCAGTACGACCCGAGTCCCCAGTACGACCCGAGTCCCCAGTACGACCCGAGTCCCCAGTACGACCCTGAGCCGCAATACGGTTCGGACTCTCAGTACGGCAACGACTCTCAGTACCTGCCGGAGCCTCAGTACAACCAGAACCCGCAGCACGGCCAGCCGTACGAGGGTGAGCAGGGAAACGAAGGCGAAGGTGAGTGGCAGCAGGATCCCACACCTCGACCGCAGAACCCCGGCACGAGCCCGACCATCCAGCGTGGCCGCCTGCACGAGCGGTGGCCGAGCAGGCGCGAAGACTGACTCCGGGCCCACTACGGCTACCGGCCGCTGACACGTACGGCTGACGACTTCTGTCGTCAGCCGTACGTGTCACTGCCAGCACCCCACTGAGCACAGCGCCCTCTTCGCGACCGTGATCTTCTCGCAATCATTGCCCTGAAGAGGTGTCCGCAGTCACATCGTCGAAAGAATACCGCTCGGTTCTCGGTTGCATTATTTCTGCCCCTACCTGCAACGATGTCGGCACCTTCGGCCCCGGAGCCCAAATCGGCCGCAATTGAGGCGTGACCTTTCCGTTATATTCACCTACGGTCATGGGTATCCCGCAACGGGAGGACCGACCAGCGGCGCCGGGCCGAACAGTGCACCCGTCGGGGGTGGCCCGGCGCCGCATCCCTCTCACGGATGCTCGCTGTCACGACAAGACCCGGACCACTCCGAAACCGACGGCCGCCGCGGCAACCGCGAGGACGAGGGTTCCCAGCGCTCCGAGCACCGCGGCGCGGTATCGACCCTCCTGGAGGAGTCGAACGGTTTCGACGCTCACCGTGCTGAATGTGGTGTACCCACCACAGAATCCGACACCGAGAACGATTTCGAGTCGATGATCTGCGCCGTGGAACAGGACGAGACCCACCAGGACCCCGAGCAACAACGAACCGGACACGTTCACCACGAGCGTCGTCCACGGGAACTGCAGGCTCCGGCGACTACGGATCTCGCTGTCCACCACGAAGCGTGCCAGGGCGCCCAGCTTCCCGCCAAGGCGACCCATAGCATCATCACAGAGGTCATGACGCACGCCGTCCAGCGATACGCGCACTCACCACGATGCCCGCACCCGCGGCGCAGACGCCGAAGAGCACCGAGAGGACAGCGTAGGCCGCAGCGAGCACAAGGCTGCCGTCACGCACGAGCAGGATGACATCGACAGCGAAGGTGCTGTATGTCGTGAATGCACCGAGCATGCCCGTTCCTGCAGCGAGGCGAAGCAGGTATCGACGACCACTATCGGGGCCTGTTCGAAGCAGAGCCTCGAGCAACAGACCGAGGGCGAAGGCTCCGACGAGATTGACCATGAAGGTGGCCACCGGCCAACCGGCGGGCGACACAGGAAACACGAGCCCTACGCAATAGCGACCGAGCGTTCCGATCGCGCCGCCGACAGCGACCACGGCAAGCGCGGACGGTCGGCGATGCGCGATGGCACCTCGGTCGTCGACCACAGGCAGTTCCTTCCGTGCGGGGAAGGAATCTACCGCTGAATCTACGAAACGGCGACTCGTGCAGCTCGGGCCTCGAGTTCGTCGGCGTCGACCTCAGCACCCCATGCCCGCAGTGCCGACGCGGTCACGCGCAACGACTCGGCCGATGGATTCGCAGCCGACGCTGACGACGCGGGGCGGCGAGGGGCGCGTCCGGCGAGGGGAAACATCGTGCTGAAGAGCATGCTGAACCTTTCGTGCGGGGTCCGCCAGGTAGGTACCGGCGCCACGGCTGCATGTCCGGTAGAGCTCGCCCGACCACACATATTGTCCGTTACGGGTCTACCACCGAGTAACTTGGATGTGAATGCGAACTGGGTCACATCGTTGCCGAAGGCACCCGACCTGACAGGTCACCGCGTGGGGCACACGACCCCAGAAGCCCACAGGTGAGCGAAATCATGCCGTTCGCACCGGGATCCGGTGTGTGAGAATCACGTGAACCGGCTCACCGGACCGGCGCGAACATCTCCTCGGCGAGAAGCTTCGGCGCCTCGAGCGGAAGCAGGCGTCCGGCACCCTTCACGACCTCGAGGCCTGCACCGATCTCGTCCGCGATCTTCCGGAGCGGAGCGACGTGCACGAGCGGGTCCTGGTCGCCCACCACGAGCTCGACAGCGTGACCGTTCCACCGCTGCCACAGCGACCGACCGATGCGCGGCATCCCTGCCAGCGAGGTGCAGTAGGCGCCGACCCGGCAGGACCACCGCAGTGTGGCGTCGTCCGGTTCGAAGCCCGAACCCGCAAGGGCACGGAGATAGCGCTCGGTGTTCTCGAAGTTCGGCTCGTTGCGCCACTGGAGGCCCGGAATCAGGCGCGGTGCCAACGCGCACGCGGCACCAGACCGAGAGGGGAGGCGAGCACGAGCTTCTCGACCCGATCCACGTCGGTGATCGCAGCAGCAACCGATGCGGCCCATCCGAGCCCCAGGATCGGTACGACACCGATCTCCAGGACATCGAGGATCTCCGTGAGCCACCGGCCGTATGCGGCGTGGACGTTGCCTTCGGGGCGGGTGCATGCGCTCGCCCCCGGCAGACCGGGCAGATCGATGAGAAGCACCCGCCGGGAGGGATCGAACGAATCGGCCAGACCGCGTAGCCCGGCAGCGGGGAGGTCGCCTCCTGCGAGGACAACGATCGGATGCCCCGTCGCGGGCCCGACGCTGAGCACGTGGGTCTCGCCGAGGGAGGTACGCGCGACCTGCTCGTCGACGGCTTCGCCCAGTGCGACAGCATTCCTGCACACGCGTGGTGGATGACGCTGTCATCGCCGGGGCAGCGGTACGGGGACTTGGTGAGCATCCCCGTCACCCACCGATCCGGACAACAACGGCATCTTCACAGGTGAACGGCATGTTTGGATCTTCTCTCGTACGTACGACACATCTCTCGCCGACCAGACTTCCGGCACACCGCACGACACCGTAGCTCACTCTTCGGTACTCACGCCAGCAGGGCTTCGAAAGAACACTCCTACCAGCATCACCCTCACCATCAGCACCATCGGCGAGTATCGTTCCGGTCACGGTGTGGCCCCCGGCACATCACCGTACGGTCTTGACCTCCAGTAGATCTCGCGAAAGGTACATGATGGACATCGACGTACTCGTCGTCATCGGAGTCGGCGGAATGGGACTCGCCATCGCACGACGACTGGGCGCCGGCCGCACCGTGCTGCTGGCAGACTTCGACGAGACAACCCTCACCACCGCTGCAACGACTCTCCACGGCGAGGGACACGAGGTGAAAACGCAGGTCGTCGACGTGTCCGATCACAGCTCGGTTGCGGCGCTCGCCGATCTCGCAGCCGGACTCGGTCGCGTCACCCATGTCGCTCACACAGCGGGCGTGTCGCCGGAGCAAGCACCGATCGAGGCCGTCCTGAAGGTAGATCTGCTGGGTGTCGCGCTCGTCCTCGACGAGTTCGCCCGGGTCATCGCACCGCGCGGCGCCGGCGTCGTCATCGCCAGCATGGCCGGCCACATGGGAGCACTACCTCCCGAGCAGGAAAAGGCGCTCGCCGTCACCCCGGCCGCCGAACTACTCGACCTTCCCTTCCTCGCCCCCGAGACGCTCGGGCATCCCGGAATCGCCTACACGGTCGCGAAACGTGGAAACGCCGTGCGGGTGCAGGCAGCAGCGGCCGCGTGGGGGAAGCGCGGAGCACGGATCAACTCCATCAGCCCCGGCGTCATCTCCACTCCGATGGGCCGCCAGGAACTCTCCGGCGAATCCGGGCAGCGGATGCAGGGAATGGTGAACATGTCGGCGACCGGCAGACTCGGCACACCCGACGACATCGCCGGTGCAGCGGCGTTCCTCCTCGACCCGCAGGCCGGCTTCATCACCGGTACAGACCTTCTGGTCGACGGCGGTGTCGTCGCCGCAGTCCGTGGCGCTCAGTGGTCAGGGCCGAACTGACAAGCACGGCGAACCGACCGGTCAGCTGCGCAGGCCTCGCCGCCACTGCAGGTCCATCGGCAACTCGCCGATGGACTCCAGCACCACCGGTCGGTACCCACCGCCCACCTCGGATCGGGGAAATGTCCTTCAGGGTCGATGAACATCACCTCGATCCCGTCGAGGTGCAGTCGACGGACCATCTCGAGCAGAACCCGACTGCCGGCAGGGAACACCGAACGGACGAGGGCCAGGTCGAGCACGAGCCGGGGGTGATGATCGGCTCGTCGATCAGGTCGCGCACGATCGTCTCCACGTTCGTGAACTGGAGGTCGCCCTGGAGCACCAGCAGGGTGACAGCAGTGTCGCCATCTCCGAATTCCCTGCGGCGACGCAACACCGAGTGCGCAACCATCGGGGCGTCCATGAGATGCAGATTCATGTCGCGTGACAGACGTTCGCAGACCTCCACTCCGCGAGCACTCGTACCGTGCGGATCGAGCCGCGGCGAAAAAACTGCAATACCCAACTGCCCCGGAAGAATTCCGATGATCCCGCCGGACACACCGCTCTTCGCGGGAATCCCGACGGTCGTCAACCAGTCGCCGGCCGCGTCGTACATTCCGCACGTTGCCATCACCGACAACACTTGACGTACAACAGGTCTGGAAAAAATCTGCTCGCCCGTACGCGGCTGAACTCCACCGCTCGCAAGGGTTGCAGCCATCATCCCGAGATCGGCGGTCGTCACACGCACCGCGCACTGCCGTACGTACCCTTCGACCACGGCGTCCGGATCGCCGGTGAAGACGTCATAACTGCGAAGTAGGTTGGCCAACGCGACATTTCGGTACCCGTTGTCCAACTCCGACTCGGCGACCTTCTCATCCGTGTCGAGCTCGCGACCGGCCAACGACGAAAGCAACTTCAGGATCCGCTCGACACCGGAATCCGGCGACGGATCGGACGCTACGAGGGCGTGCGTCGCGAGAGCACCGGCATTGATCATCGGATTGAGCGGACGACCGGTGTTCCGCTCGAGCGAGATCTCGCTGAACGCCTCACCGGACGGTTCCACACCGACATGGTCGAGTACGGCCTCGAACCCGAGAGTCTCGAGTGCGAGGCCGTACACGAACGGCTTGGAGATCGACTGGATCGTGAACGCATCCTGATGATCGCCGACCGAGTACGCGTCACCTTCCGCGGTCACCAAGGAAAGTGCGAACCGATCGGGGTCGACCGTCGCGAGTTCCGGAATGTACTCGGCGAGCTCGCCCGAATCGGCCGCACACGTGTCGAGGACCTGAGTCAGGTAATCCGGAATAGGGGACCGCATGGCCTCATTCTGGCCCACGCGGTCCCTTCCCGCCGACTCAATACGAGGTCTCGATCGGTCCTGGGGTCCACCACCCGGTCCGGGTCACCTCCTCGGTGTCCACCTGCGCAGGCTCGGCCGACGAGTCGAGCGGACGGTATTGCTCGATCGAACCCCAGTCTCGGTCCCAGTCGTTGTCGAGATACGACGAGATCGTGCGGCCGCCGAGCAACATCTCGGTCCAGCCGAGCGGACCGCCGCCGAAGTGGTCCTGCCACAGATTCGTCGAAATGGCTCCGACGCGGTCCGGGAGGACCCGGAACTCGGGGATCTCGGCGACACCGTTGCTGTGCAGCATCTGATGTTGGCACGGGAAGTTCAGACCGACGGCCCAATCCAGCAGGACCGGAGACTCGGTGCCGAGAACGGTCTGTGCTGTCTGCGTCTGTGGCACACGGGGCGGGGTGAACGCGAGCCACTGCTCCGGTGCCAGATCGTGGTCGTTCGCGACGATCCGCACCGTGTCGGCTTCCGCGGGAAGGGTGTCGAGCGGCACCCGCAGGTTCCGCCACGACGGCGCAGGCGATGTCGATCGGGAGGGCCGACCCGAGTGCGCGCACGGTATCACCCTCGGTGACACCGTATTCGAGTTCGAGCCGTTGCCCGTAGGTTTCGGTGCCATCCGCGTCGACCGAGAAGATCCGGCCGGCCGCCGATATCGACACGATGTCGCCGCGTGAACCCGCTGCATCCGGCTCCGGCAGGCTGTACCAGTCGGTGGTGACGTTCCCGGTGATGCCGCCGTAGCTGCCGAGGACCGGGGTCGTGGCGGGGTCGAGACCGAACGGCAACGCGACGGTGCTGCCGTTGGCGCCGGCCTGCCCTGTACCGCCCTGGGTACCCGCCGTGCCGCCGGCCGTCTGGTCGTTGTCGGAGTCGACGGTGTTCGCAGTGCCCGCGTCAGCGGACTCGTCGTCGGCGGTCAGATCATCGGCAACACCATTCGGGGTGAAACCGTCGCCGCCCTCCGCCACGAGCGCGTTGGCGATGTCACCGCCGACCGGGACGAGCATGCCCGTATTGGGGTTCACCTCGAGCAGGACGTCGTTGGCCAGGCCGCACGGCGACCCGGTCAGCGCATCGATGTTGGATCGCGCCACCGAGTACCCGGGGTACTGCGACACCGCGCCCTTCGCGAGGGAGAGCACCTCGAACAGCACCATCGCAGCGGCCGCGACCGTGAGCGGTGGGATCGACCACAGGCGCGAGGGCGAATCGGTGCGCGTGGACGCGACGGGGTGGATGTGCCACCACGCTGCGAGCAGGAGTGCCAACACGGTGAGCCCGAAGAACACGGTGGAGAACCCGAACCCAGCGACCGACGGCGGTTTGTCCCACCACGGCACGCCGTAGCTCGACACGTACCACCAGCCGTTGGGGCCGATGAACGACATCGTGAGGGTGAACAGCACCGCAGCCGCGAAGAGCGCACGATTGCGACGCGACCGCAGCACCGTGGGCCCCACGGCAACGGCAGCAACGATCGCCACGCACGCGGCAAGGCCGGCGTAGATGCCGAAGTGGTGGGTCCACTTCGTGGGTGCGAACATCATGAGCACCATCGCGCCGAGGGTGATACCCACGAGGCGCCGGGACGGACCCGAGGCTGCTCCGGGGATCTTCCCGCCGCGCCGCAGCAGCGCCACGATCACCGTGATCAGGCACAGGATCATCGTGAACATCGCGAAGCGCCGCGCGAGCGACCCGTCGACGGTGATCTGCAGCAGGTACTGGTAGCGCAGGTACTCCTGGAACCACGGCACGCTCGGGCCGACGACGTGCGCGGACTGCATCTCCAGCACTGCGGCCAGCGTCTGATCGGCGAACACGGCAGCGAGGATCACGACCCCCGCTGCGACGATCGGCGCGAGCACGACGAAGAATCCGAACTCGCGACCACGCGCAAGGACGATGCGCGCGATCGGCCGTGCACCGGCGATCAGCGCGGCGAAACAGATGATTCCGGACGGGCCGGCAGTGACGGTGACGGCTCCGACGAGCACCGCCACCGCGGCCGGGAAGAGCCGGCGGGTTGCGATCGCGCGCTCGACCGAGCACCATGTCAACAGCACACCGGTCGCGACGATCGGCTCGGGACGCAGGCCGTTGTTGAACGGCAGCCAGAACGCCAGGAAGACGAACGCTCCGGTCCACAGTGGGAGCGAATTGCGACGAACGGCCGCACCGATCCTCGGCGCAACCTCGCGACTGATCACCCACCACGCGAGGAAGCCGGCGATCAGGCCGGGCAGTCGCATCCAGACGCTCGCGGTGGACACATGGGTCATCAGCGCGAGGACGTCGTAGAACGGTGTGCCGAACGGCGCTTCCGGGACTCCGAACCACCGGAAGTAGTTGGCCATGTACCCGGCTTCACCGGCGGCGCGGGCCATGCCCAGCTGGTAGCCGTCGTCCGCGGTGTTCGCGCCGATGATGTGCCAGACCAGCAACGTGCCGACGACCAGTCCGTCGACCCGGCCGAACGACCACCACGATGCGGGCAGGATGCGGCGGGACCGTCGCCCGTCGGTGGTGTCGAGGCGGTGCAGCGACCACAGCGACAGCGCCGTGGCCAGCACGGCGACAGCCATCGCGAGCAGCTTGATCCAGGTCGGAGAGACGTGAAGCGAGTATCGAGAGTCGCATCGACCGACAGGCCGTCGGGCAGGTCGCCAGTCAGCCCGGTGAACACACCGACCAACTGGGGACGGAGGTCGCGCTCGAACACCTGCTCGGTGTCCGAGCGCCCGCGCCGGTGACGGAGGCGATGGTGCGAGTGGGGTCGAATCGACAGTGACCGTGCAGCCGGGTGCCAGTTCATCGACCGGCGCCGAGACCAGCATGGTGTTGCGGGCGATCACCTCGAGGGTGGCCGGGCGGTCGTCGGAGGCAGACGTGACACGCGCAACAAGCCCGTACCGCTCCGCGTCGGGTGCGCTGCGGGGACGTCGAGACGATGGTCCGGCCCTCGGCGGCCTGCGACAGCACACGGAATTGTGATGTCCAGTTCGACGGGCGCGTACGACACCAACGGCGCGGTGACACTCGCGCTCGTGCCGTCCTGCGGCCAGCTCAGCGTCGACTGTGCCTGGGTCACGGGGAGGAACGGAATCGCCAGCGCAGCGACGATGCCGACCAGCGCTCCGATCAGTGCGATGAGCCGGGCCCACTTCACATCGGATCGGGGTGCCGACGGCTCGACTGCCGATGGTCGGACAGGGTCCTCGGTCGTACTGGCCTCACTCACGCCACGCGATGCTATCCGAGATGGAGGCCTGTCCCTATTCCACCGTGACGTTTCACGGCATCGGAGTCGTATCGACACAGGTCGCGGACGTGGGCAGTTCGTCTGAAAGAAAGATCGTCTGCGCCATCATCTTGTAGCCCGTCATCTCCTCGCGGAGCACTTCGATGGATTCCTCGGGATGTACCGAGTCGATCACGGCGTGCTCACCGATCGCATTGAATTGGTGGCTGACGCCGCGCGGGATCTGCATGTCGACGAACGAACACGGCGGCACGATCATGTTGTAACGGGTGCGCTGCACACCAGCGGGGACGTCGGGCAGGTCGTCTTCGAACATGACGGGACGGAACGGAGTGACATCCGGCACGTCGGTCACGTCGAACGGCGACAGGCTACCGACCCGGATGCGGGTGTCCGGCCCGGTCATCATGCGCACGAACCGCAACCCCGTATGCAGATGCATGCGCGAACAGATCCCGCGTTCTTCGATGTTGTAGAAGTCCATGATGTAGCGGTCGGCGAAGAACCCGTCGAAGGGGGATTCGATCATGTACACGTCCCCCTCCTCGAACGATTGGGACCGAACAATTCCTTGGGCGTCCGGGGTAGTGGCAGCGCCGCTGCCCTTTGCTCTGGTCACGATGCCGGCGAACGCGCTGACCACCACCAGTGCAACTTCGGCCGGGAACTCGGCGACCGGGGTGACGACGCAGCGACCCGCATCCCGGAAGTCGGCGATGTCGTGGACCTCGTTGTGGTCGTCGGCGCGACGCTTGAGCGTGGTCGGGGTGGCGTGTGGGTCGGCCATGCCGGGAGAACTCCTGAATTCGGATCGTCGAACAATGTCGTGCACGCGTCTGGGTCGCTGGATGAGGCCGTGTCAAGGGCCGATCCGGAACGACCGTAACCACAACTCGAGGGTGAGGACGAGCACAGTTTGCCGCCCTGGCGTGGCAGCAACGTACCTTCACCGCGCATCCAGCTACGGACCGTGTCCTCACGGAACAGCCCCCGCGCACGTGCAGACGGCCCGAGCAGCAGATCGTGACCGAGGTCGCGGAGCGGACCGGTGAGCCACTGCTGGACCGGAACCCGCATCCCACTCTTCGGCCGGTCGACGATGGTGTCGGGCAGCAGGTCTCGGACGATTCCTTGAGAATCCACTTCTCGGACGTGCCTGCCAGTTTCAGATTCGGCGGAATTCGGAACGCATGATCGATGACCTCACGGTCGAACAGCGGAGCTCTTCCTTCCACACCACTTGCCGCCGTGAGCCTTTCCACCTTGGTGAGGATATGATGGGCGCTTCGTGCGAAGGTTCGTGTGCAGCAGCTGGTTCAGCAGGCTCGTCATCCGCCCCTGCTGCAGGTACGGCACCAATACATCCGTGAGCGGTGGCGCACTCTCGAGTTCGGCAAGAGTGTCCGCCGTGAGTAGTGCCGGGAGATCGTCGTAGCATTTGCGGTAGCTGTCGAGGTACACACGCGCCCGAGCTTCCGGGTCGGGGTCGTCGCGGAACAACTCGAAGATCAGCATCGGCAGATTCTTCGGCCCGCCGAATACGGGATCACCGCCCTCACCATTGAGGATCGTGCGCACGCCGTCTGCCGCAGCCGCTTCCGCGAGCATCAGATTCGGCACCGTCAGCGGATCTCCCACCGGGCAGTCCAGCAGGGACACGGTCGCCGCCAATCGTTCGGCGACCGCGTCACCCGGGACCGTGAGGACCGATGATTCGTATGGCAGTGCGCAGCAACGAGTCCGGAGTAGGCAAGTTCGTTCGGGGTCGTACCGTCGAATGCGATGGAATACGAGCGGACCGGGTTGTCGTGCAGTTTCGACGCGAGTGCGGTGACCAGGCTGCTGTCGATTCCTCCGGAGAGCAACACCCCGACCGGCTCGCCATCCGGCAGTCGTCGCGCGGTCGCGTCCTCGAGCAGCTCACGCAACCGGCCGACGTGGTCGCGTGTCGACCTGTTGTCGTCGATTTCCCTGGGCTCCCAGTAGGTTTCTTCGGATATCGTCCCGTCCTGGCGCAGGCGGACGCACCGGCCGGGGAGCACTTCGTGGACGCCCCGAAGAAAGGTTTCGCTACCCGGAAGGTACGCGAATGTGAGGAATGAGCGCACCGCGGACAGGTTCAGTCCGGTGTCGAGATCAGGCCATGCCCGCAACGCACGAAGCGATGTCGACGCCGCCCAGGTCCCACGAGCACGGGCGTGGAACAGGTGCGCGCACCGACGTGATCGCGCACCAGAACCAGGTCGGCGCCGTCCGCGATCGCCAGTGCGAACATGCCTTCTGCCAACGCGATACCACCGACGCCGAGCCGGGCGTAGCAGTGCAGCAGCAGCTCTGCGTCGTCGCCGTGCGGATCCGGTGCGTCCGTGCCGAGTCGGGCACGCAGCACGTCGGCGTTGAAGAGCGTGACCTCGCCGACTGCGGTCAGGGCTCCGACCGTATACGGACCCGACGCCGTTCCCGGCCCGTCGAGTAACCCGAATCCGTGCGACCTCGGTCCAGGACGCCCCGACGACGACGTAGGGCGGCCACCGACTGCACGCACGTGCACGTCCGGATCGCCGTCGCCCAGGAAGGCACACCACCGACTCACCGCTTCTCCTCAGTACTCCGTCGATACCTGCTCAGCCGAAATCGCCGCCACCGTCGTCACCGGGGCCGCCCCAATCCCCGTAATCGGAACCGCTGTCCGCGCCCACGAACTCGTCGCCGGCGTCGTGTTGTAGTTCCTGCTCCTGCTCGGGTGTCAGGAAATCCGGAGGAAGGCGATCGCCCCGAGAAAGGCCGCACCCGCGACGGCAGTGAGGATGCCGCCGAGCCGGCCACCGAACTGGGACCTGTTGGTGGTGAGAGCGCCGTCGCTCCACAGGGTTCGGCCGTACCCGCCCTCTCGCCCGTAGATGACTCGCCCGTCGCCGTACGTCCGCTTGATGAGGTCGCGACCCAGTGCCTCGTCGGTGCCGGTCATGCCGTGATCGTCTCGCCAGAAGACCACTCCGCTCTGTCCTCGCGACCGCCATTCCGTCCGCCCGTCGGTGTACCGTCGGCAGACCGTGCCGTCGGTGAGCAACTCGTCGGCATAGTGGAAAACACGGCGTGCGGGAACTGCCGGTTCGTTCACTGTGGCTCCTTCATGCGGTCGGCCAGGTCAGGAAACCCGTTCGGCGCGCACTCCGCACGTCGACGAGCGGTGTGGTCGTGCGGTGGATACCTCGAACCAGGCGATGGACGGTGCGCAACAGGACCGCGGGATTCACCGATTCGACCTCGACAGCCCGTCCGCGTGCGTGGGGCAAGTGCAATGGCGCTGCCTGCGACGGACTGAGCCCGATTCCGGCGACACGCACTTCGTCCGGGATATCGGTCAGAGACGGCAACCGGGCGGGGAAGGCGAGACCTTCGTCGCTCGCGTCGTGCAGCACGTATACGGTGGCGCCGCCGGCGCGGCCGAGCATTGCGGCAATTCCCGGATCGAGTGGAAGGTCCGCAGCGCTCACGACCGGGCAGGCCGACTCCATCGGCACTCCGTTCGCTCGCAGCATCGCCGCAACCTGCGTCGACTCGCAGACCAGTAGACGCGGTAGTCCGTAGTCGAACAGATCCGGTTCCCTCGTGTACCTGCCCACGCCCCGCGGAAGGGGGAGAGCCGGATCCAGCAGTCCGGGAACGTCGCCGTGCCGATCCAGCGCCGTGCGGAACACCCGATACGGCACGAGTGCCGAGACGGTGAACGCTGGGCGGCGCGGAAGCCTGTGTACGGGTACCAGGCCGCGGCACAGTTCGAAGTAGAGCTGGCGTTCGGTGAACCGCACTCCGTTCGGTGCGGCGGCTCGCTCGATGGCCCCGCGCAGGAGCCGGTCGAGAACCTTGTCCGTCATGCCGTCGGCCATGAGAGGAACCCCAGCTGTCGTGCGGAGCGTCGGTCGGGATCCGACTCGTCCTCGATCTGCCCTGCCGCTGCAGAGACGGCTGCGAGCAGTCGGGCCGGCGGTATGGCCGCGATCGGGGACCACCAGCCGTCGTCCAGCCATTCGATTTCGTTCGGGAACAATGGGTCGTGGAGGAATTGCGTCGCAGACCGTGCGGACACCGGCTCTCTCAGCCGGATAGCCGACTCGTCATCCATCACGGATCGGGGTCGCAACCCGACCGCGCGCACCCGGTCACCGAGCATCGAACGAGCGAGCTTCGCAAACTCGAACCCCGGAATACTCGCGTCGTGCAGCACCAGCACCGGAAGCCCCGGCGGAACCCGGTCGAGGCTCTCGACCAGCACCATATCGAACCCCTCCGGCACCCGATTGGCGGCCAGGCACGCCCGAACGCTCGGATCAGCGCAGAGCAGCACCATTCGGGGATGCGCGACCTCCGGGATCATGACCCACGACTCGTACACGACCCTGGGAGGCAGCCCGCCGTACACCGATGTCCACGGATCGAGTACGTCGTCTCGGAATGCTTCGTCGCTGACCTGCATCCGGACGTGCGCGCGCCTGCGGAGCAGGGGCCAAGACGCTCGGATCACCGCGAGCCCGATCACCAGAACGAGGAGACCGCACAAGGGAATCATCCACCAGCGAGAGCTGCCGAGGGCCGCACCGACAAGGATGGACAAGAGGTACGTCGGGACGACGACGATCGCAACCCACGATCCGACGATGGTCCAGTAGGCCTCTTTCAGATTCGGAAGTCGACGTCGGGCAGCCGTATACCGTAATTGCGTCACCGTCGAATACAAACCGCGACCAGCGGAAAGCTTCTCCACGAGTTTCAGCAGCCGCAGGTCGTGTAGCCCGTAGGTGCTCTCTTTGGGTTCGAGGGCGAAACGCTGCTTGCACGTCGAGCACGTGCGGTCGCCACGTTCCTTGCGCAGCAGATTCTGATTGCAGTGTGGGCAGATCATGACCTGTCCTCCTTCTGCACCCGTTCAGCTTCTGCACCCGTGTCGTTGATTCGGCCGAATCCCGAGATCAAACCGGATACTAACGGCCACTAACGAATGCGGCCACCGGCACCAGGACATCCGATGCCCGGTGACGGTGACCGCGCTGGAACACCCACTCGATGCGCAAGGAATGTCGAGGAGCCGGGTGAGCCTCGAACAGATTCAATCCACGGTGTCGTGGTCGGCGGGGATAGAGCCGAGACGCCCCTCCTGGAAGTCCTCGAAGGCCTGGAGCACTTCCGCCTTGGTGTTCATGACGAATGGTCCGGCCATCGCTACCGGTTCACGAATCGGCCTACCACCCAGAACGAACACCTCGAGCGACTCGGTACGTGAATCCTGGGTGTCCGACGCGGCGATCGTGATGGTCTCGCCGCGACCGAACACCGTCAGCTGACCGTGTCGTACGGGGCGTTGCTCGACGCCGATCAGGCCATTGCCGGCCAGAACATAGGTCAAGGCATTGAACTCGATCCCAGGGCAACGTCACGCTTGCGCCGGGCGCAATAGTGGCGTGCACCAATGTGATCGGCGTGTACGTGGATCCTGGTCCGTGGTGGCCGTCGAGTTCGCCGGCAATGACACGGATCAGTGCCCCTCCATCCGTGGAGGACAGCAGCGCCACCTTGCTACCGGAGATGTCCTGATATCGAGGAGCCACCAACTTGTCGCTCTTCGGCAGGTTCACCCACAGCTGCACGCCATGGAAGAGCCCACCTGTCATGACGAGTTGCTCCGGCGGGGCTTCGATGTGCAGGATGCCGCCGCCGGCAGTCATCCACTGGGTGTCACCACCGCTGATGACACCGCCGCCACCATGGGAATCCTGATGCTCCATCGTCCCGTCGATCATGTAGGTGACGGTCTCGAAGCCGCGGTGTGGATGCCAGGGGGTGCCCTTCGGTTCGCCGGGCGCGTAGTTGACCTCGCCCATCTGGTCCATGTGGATGAACGGGTCGAGCCGTCCGAGGTCGACGCCCGCGAATGCGCGTCGGACCGGGAAGCCTTCACCCTCGTAGCCGGTGGGTGCTGTGGTCACCGACAGAACTGGTCGTGCGACGGATCCCGGTACGGGTTCGGTCACGCGCGGTAGGGCGAGGATGTTGTCGACGTTCACGGCAGGCATGGGCGCTCCTCATATCGGGTAGTTGATGAATCAACTACATCTACCGTAGCTCAACGCAGAAAGCAGAGCCGTATTCCCGATGCCCACGCCTGCGTATCTGCAGACTGCGTATCCGTCAGAACAGAGTGGGGTCGTCGAAGCCCGGGACCCGTTCGGCGGCGAGCAACGCACGTTTGGTGACCGTGCCGCCGGAGGCGGAGAAACCGCCCACCGCACCGTGAGCCGCCAACACCCGATGGCAAGGAACCAGGATCGGAATCGGATTGCGGCCCAGCGCCTGCCCCACCGCCTGCGCGCCACCAGGGGAGCCGAGTGCGACTGCGACCTCGCCGTAGGTGCGTGTCCGGCCGGGCCCGATGGTGCAAGTAACGGCATAGACGCGGCGGTCGAAGTCCGGTAGGCCGGTCAGGTCGAGGTCGATATCCGTCAGCGGATCGGATCCACCGTTGAGCAGTGCGGTCACGCCGTCGATGACGCGACGCGCGAGTGGGCCGGGCTCCACCGGCGTCGCATCCGGAAACAGATTACGGAGCGAGTGGTGGTCGCCGCGTCGGAGCGCTCGGGCAGCTGGAATCCGACGACACCACTGTCGCGCCACACCACCGCGCACCTGCCGAGTGTGGTCTCGAACAGCGTGTAACACGTCATCATCCCAGTATGGCGGCGAGCACCGACAGCATCTCGTGTGCCGAGCACACTCAACGTCGGAGGAGAACGTCCAGCAGTTCGGGACCGGACCAAGTCCGCCGACCGCCGCGCTCGGCGTCGCGGATCAGCTCGACGAGCCGGTCGTTCACGGGTGTCACAACGCCGTACTCACGACCGAGCCGCACCACTTCACCGTTGATCCAGTCGACCTCGGTGACGCGCCCGGCCTCGAGGTCTCCCACATCGACGACCTGGCGAGAGGATCTATCGCGAGCATCGACGACGCAACGTTGCGAAACACGATGTCCGGCACCGTCAACAGACGTGGGATCCACTCCGGCGGCAGCGGCGTCAGACGCGCGCGGTGCGTCCCGCCCGTTGCCCGACAGCGAGGGCTTCACGTTGGGCCGCGGCGACGCACCGACGATAGGCACGTTGCGACAGTTCCGTCTTCAGCGGTAGCCCCGACAGTGCGTTGATCGGGTTGTTGAGGTTGAGCAGCAGCTTCGCCCACAGCACCGCATCCATATCGGACCGTCGGGTCAACGGCAGTCCGGCCGCGTCGAACTGCGGCAGATACGGCGCGAGCAGTGCACTGTCCTCCACCTCGATCCCACCCTCGGATCCCTGATGGAACCACCCCTCGCCCTGCGCCGCCACATTGAACGGCACCATTCCCGTCAGTACCGGCCGGTCGATCTTCTCGCGCAGCACCGCCGCATTGGACAACCCGTTCTGCAGACTGACGACGACCGCGTCGTCGCGCAGCAGCGGAGCCAGGGTCGCGGCCACGTCCGGGGTGGCGGACGACTTCACGGTCACCAGCACCAGGCGAT